>JBFXFK010000024.1:0-38935 GCA_050179135.1 Desulfatirhabdiaceae bacterium
ACCGCCTCGATACGGGTTCGAACCGGAATTGGCCGAATTTCCAGGAGTTTTTTTTCACCATCCAGGGAATAAAGCGACATGTCGGGAGATTCCGGTTTGTGACCGTTCTGTTTCACAACCCATTGGCTGCAATACAGATGGTCCATTACCGAAAACGTCACCTCTGCGCGCGATTCGGTCCCGGAAGCGGTCAACCGGCTGCATTCGGGGTTTTTAAGACGGGCTGTTTCACCATACAATCCCAGGGTGATGGCGTCCAGAATGGAGGATTTGCCCGAACCATTGGGACCGACAATGGCAAACAGACGGGTATCTGCAATGGGAGACTGGTCAAAACGGATTTCCCATTCCCCGGTCAATGTGTTGATGTTCTTGAATTTGACACCCAGTATTTTCATGATCGTTTCCTCGCTTGGCTGTTTTATCAGAACGTTAAACCGCACCCCTGTCTGCCCGAATGATCATTCCCCCAAATCCCGGGGCCGGTCAGCGGCATGCACGTTGTCAAATTCACGCATGTCACACGATTGGGAAAGTCGGCAGTATTCACCCAGCTCATCCACCCGGGTTCGCGCCCAAAGGCGGATGCCGGATCGATAGGCGGCCCTTCCGATAAGATGTGCGGAAACCGGTGCGGTGAGCAGCAGAAAACAGATCGCCGCCAGGGCCCGCAGGGTCACACCGGTCTCCATGTCAACCAATGCCACGCCCAGAAATATGAGTCCGGCGCCCAATGCGCCGGCTTTGGTGGCTGCGTGCATGCGGACCAACAGGTCGGGAAGCCGCATCACGCCCACTGCCGCCACCAGTGAAAACAGGGCGCCGGCCAGTAACATCACCGCGGCAAGGGCATCGTTCATGGTTCCTCCCGTGCGCCCGGCCGTCTTGCAGCCCGGCGCTCAAGCCAGCGGGCCAGGGCCGCTGTTCCCAAAAAGGCGACAAGCGCATATGCGATCGCCACATCCAGTACCGCCGATTGTCGGGTATATACCGATAGGGCCGCCAGAAAACCGACAATCAAAACAGAGATCAGATCGAGCGCCATGATGCGGTCCGCCGGGTCCGGTCCGCTTACCAGCCGGATGCCGGCCAGAAACATTCCCGTCAAAAGCAATATGAGGGTGACCTGGGCGGCATGATTCACCAGTTGGTCCATTGTCATCGCAGCACCTCCAATACACGCCTTTCGATTCCGTTCTTGATTTCCGCGCGAACCATTTCGATATCGTCCATGAACATGACATGAACATAAAGGGTTTTGTGGTCCTCTGAAACATCCAGACTCAATGTGCCGGGGGTCAAAGAGATCAGGTTGGCGACCAGTGTAATCTCCATATCTGTACGGGCATCCAGCGGAATGCCGATGATACCCGGCCGGCTGGTGTGGCGCGGCGTGATGACGTCCCAGAGCACCCGAATGTTTGAAATCACCAGTTGCCATAAAAAATAAGCGATCAGACCGAGTACCTTTGACAGACGGCTGAAATAGCGCTCCGGCTCATAAAGGGACCGGGTGACCCACAGGGCGCAATATCCCACGATAAACCCGGCCACAAAGCCTCCCACCGAAAATTCTCCCAATACCGCGGAAAACCCGATGGCCAGAATCGTGTTCAGAATCAGTAGATTCATGACGGGCCCTTTCCCAGAACCGCCTGTACGTAGAGATCGGGTTGAAGCAGAAATTCGGCGGATTGGAACGCCAGCCGGTAAACCGGTTCGGCGCCCAATCCAATGGCCACGGTCAGCAGGACCAGCATGACCACAGGCGCCAGCATCCAGCCAGATGGATCGTTTAACACCAGATCCTGTTTTTCAGTCTGCTCTGGTGCGGGTTTCCAGAATGCCTGGTCCCAGATTTTGGTCATGGAATAGGCTGTCAGAAGCCCCACGATGATGGCGACAGTCACGGCAGTGACAGCACCCGCCTCGATACCGGCGCGAATCAGGATCATTTTGGCCCAGAAGCCGGAAAACGGCGGAAACCCGGCCAAAGAAAAGGCAGGGATGAAAAACAGAAAGGCCAAGAGGGGTTGGCGGACATACAGACCCCCAAGACCATCCAGATCGAAGCCGCCCCCGCTGTGGCGGATCATGCCGCCCACCAGAAAGAGGGATGCCTTTACGATGATGTGATGCATCAAATAGAAAACCGATCCTGCCAGGGCCATGGGCGTGAAAAGGGCAATCCCCAGCACCATGTAGCCCACCTGGCTGATGATGTGAAATGAGAGAATGCGCCGGATGTCGGTATGGGCCGCGGCCCCCAGAACCCCGCTGACCATGGTCAACATGGCCAGAACCAGCAGGACCGGGCAAATGACGGTGGCATCGACAGCAAAAATAAGGGTCGTCAATCGGATCAGGGCATAGACGCCGACCTTGGTCAGAAGTCCGGCAAAGAGTGCGGCCACCGCCGGCGGCAGGGTGTGATAGGCAGCGGGCAGCCAGAAATAGAGCGGAAAAATACCCGCCTTGATGCCGAAGGCCGCCACAAACAGCATGGCTACTGCGGCCCGCAGGCCCGTCTGATCCACATGGCCGAGTTTTATGTGAAGATCCGCCATATTGAGGGTTCCGGTCATGCCATAAGTCAGACCCAGAGCCGTTATGAAAAACAGGGTCGCGACAATGTTGATCACCACATACTTGACACCCCCATCCAGTTGGACCGTCTTCCGGCCCATGACCAACAGGCCGAAAGAGCTCATCAACATGACCTCGAACCAGACGTACAGATTGAAAAGATCGGCGGTCAGAAATGCGCCGGTAATGCCTGCAAGCAGAATATGCAAAAGAGAATAAAATCCATTGGCCACCAGACCTGGATCAGTGCCGCTCCCGGCAAAGACAATCGCGCAGAGCCCGATGATTCCGGTGATGACCACCATGACGGCGGCAAGGTGATCGACTGCCAGGCTGATACCAAAGGGCGCATCCCAGGCGCCCATGGTAACCACCTGGATGCCGTTATGCGCCACCTGGATAAACAATGTCACGGCCAGGACCAGGTGCAGTGCGGCGCCCGTCATGGCCAGCCGGTGGGCCATCCGCGGATGCAGCCGTGTCCCCGTGGCCAGAGCGGCAAACAGCACCGGAATCACAACAATGGATGCCGGAAGGGCATTCATGGCCGGGTCTCCCGCGACGGCCGGTCCGGGGCTGGTCCGGATGTGAGGGGCTCGGCCACCCGCATGGCCTCACTGTCCACGGTTCCAAGGGTTGCGTAAGTCCGATAAAACAGAACAAAAACAAAGGCGATGAGGGCAAATCCGATGACTACTGCGGTGAGAATCAGGGCCTGGGGAAGGGCATTGGCCAGGGAGACAGATGCCAGGGTTTCACCGTCTGCAATCAATGGCGGCGGCAGACGCCCAATCCGTCCGGCAGTCAGAATCAACAGATTGATGGCGTTGGTGGCCAACATCAGGGCAAAAATGAATCGGATCAGGTCCCGGCAGAGCATGAGAAAGATGCTGACAGCCACCATGGCGCCCACGAGCAGTGCAAGCATTGTCTCCATTTACGCCTCCTCCAGGAACAGAATCAGGGAAAGCACCGTGCCCAGAACCACCAGAAACACCCCGATGTCAAAGAGAAGTGGTGTTCCAATCGTCAGCCCGGATGTCGGAGACCACCAGATGCCGGTCAGAAAGGGTTTTCCCACCAGCATGGGCAAACATCCGGTTGCCGGGATCAGGATCAGGCCGATGGCGGTAATTTGTCGTGGATTGATTCTCAGGGACCGGTACACCGCTTCCGGGCCTTCGGCCATGGCAAAGAGCCCAAAGCCGCTGGCAGCCACCAGTGCGGCGGCAAAACCGCCTCCGGGCAGGTGATGTCCCCGCCAGAGCAGGTAAACGGCAAAGACCAGAATCAACGCGACAAGCAGGCGGATCGCGGTGCTCAGGATGATGGATCGCATGGGGGCCTCCGGCGAATCAGGGCCACGCCGGCAAGTCCGGCCACGGCCAAGACAATGATTTCTCCCAATGTGTCAAAGCTGCGAAAATCGACCAGAATCACATTGACAATGTTCCGGCCGTGCGCCTTCACAACACTCAGTCGCTCATAATAGTCGGTGATACTGCGGTCAAGGGGTCCTTCAACCGAGGCAAGCAACAGGAGTGTCACCAGGGTTCCCGCAACCAGGGCAATGCCGGCGTTGAAAAGTAGCCGTGGCGGGCGGGTCAGATGCGGGGGCATGGCCGGCAGGCGCAACAGCACATTGGCGACGATGATAATTGTCAGGGTCTCGACCAGCAATTGGGTCAGGGCGGCATCGGGTGCGCCGTTCCACAGAAAGATCATGGCGCAACCGGTCCCGATAACCCCCAGAGCGCATACGGCCATCAGGCTGGAACGGGCAAACAGCAGAACGATCAAGGCTCCCAGTATCAATATACCCAACAATATTTCAATGACGACCCAATCTTCAAAAATGTTTCGGCCCACCCGAAAACCGGCGCCGGTGCAAAGCAGTGTCATCCCGACGCCTGACACCACACAAAACAGAATCACACTCAGATACCATTGTAGCGAACCGGTTTGAATGACCCGGGTATGCCCGGTGGCCAAAACCGCTGTCAGGTCCAGAATCCGGCCATAGATTTGCGAACCGGTGACCGGTTGATTCTGTTTGATATGTTTGGAAGTCCTGCGCAGCCATTGCCGCGTTCCATACCCGATGCCGCCCAGTATCAGGGTGATGATGCTCAGCAAAAGTGCTGCGTTGAAACCATAAAAGAGTTTGAGGTGGATGTCGTCCGCCTGGGGGTGAAACGCCAGGACCGCGGGTTCAACCAGATGGCGCCCCACCCAGTCCGGGCAAAGGCCGAAAGAAATGCCCAAAAATCCCAGGACCAGCGGGCCGACCCACATGGCCACCCCGGCCTCTGTCGGCTTTTGTAAGACTGTCCGCAAGGGGCCGGTAAAGACCCGCAGAAAAAAGATGCCGGCCACCGCAGTCATCAGGGCATTGGAAACCAGTGCGGCAACCGTGGCGAACTGTGGAAACATGGCTTCGGTCAAGGCCCCCTTGTACATGATCTCCTTGCCAATAAAACCAAAAAAGAGTGGAAAACCGGCCATGGAAAGGGCCGCGGCAGCGGTTGCGACAGCCGTAACCGGCAGAACGCGCCGCAATCCGCCAAGGTGCGTCAGCAGCCGGGTGCCGGTCTGGTGATCCAGAATTCCCACAATCAGGAATAGCGCGGACTTATACAGGGCATGAACCATCAGAAAGGTGATGGCCGCGGTCAGGGTCGGGGTGCTCTGCCCGCCGAGAAACATGGTCATGATCCCAAGCCCCATGACCGTGGTGTAGGCCAGCATGCGCTTTAAATCTTCCTGCCCGATCGACAGAATGGCTCCCCACAATGCCGTAACACCCCCGATCGCCACCAGCGTCTGCATCCAGATCGGGGTAGCGCCCAGCACCGGATGCAGCCGGGCCAATAGATAAATTCCGGCCTTGACCATGGTCGCCGAATGGAGAAAGGCTCTGATCGGGGTAGGGGCCGCCATGGCATTGGGCAGCCAGAAATGGAACGGAAACTGGGCGGATTTGGTCAGTGCACCGGCCAGGATCAGCAGAAGAACCGGCAAGTAAAGCCGATGGCTGCAAATGACGTCGGCCTGAGGAATCAGGTCGGCGATGTTGTAAGTTCCGGCGATATGCCCCAGAAGCAAAATGCCCGCCAACATCGCCAGACCTCCCGAGCCGGTTACCAGCAGGGCCTGACGGGCATTGAACCTGGCCTCGGCGCTGTCATGCTCAAATCCGATGAGCAGATAAGAGGTAAGGGTTGTCAGCTCCCAAAAGACAAACAGGGCAAGCAGGTTGTCCATTAACACAAGCCCCAGCATCGAGAGCATAAAGGTGGAAAGCAGCACATAAAACCACGGAAGTCGGGGATGATTTCCCAGATAATCGCCTGCAAAAATAAAAACCGCTGTTCCCACCAGGCTGATGATCAGTACAAACAGCAGGCTCAACCCGTCGATGGCAAGGGACAGATTCACGCCCAGACCGGGAACCCATTCCAGGGCAATGGTGAGCCGGGCGCCCGAAACCGTTGTCGGGATCAGCGATGCGGCGGCTACAAAGATCGAAAAAGGCAGCAGCGCGGACCACCACCCGATGGCCGGGGGACGTGCGGGATGGGAAATTGATGGTTGCGTGCCCATCAAGCCAAATCCGATCCGGATGTTATGACGTTGATTCGATCCAATGGGTTGTCCTTTTTTGATAAAAATCATCCATATGACAAATCATATGTATGGAATATCATAAACATCATAAAAATGCATCAGCGATGTTGCCCGCTTTTTGCCATGATTCAACTCCCGTAAGGGCTCAACGATCCGGGGTGTTCGGAAGACAGAAGACAGAAGTCGGAATTCAGAATACAAAGGTATATGTCATTTTCATATATGGGGGTGAACAGACCGATCCTGATCGTTTCTTGTGAAGCTACCATTTATTATGCTTGCGCTTTTGCGACGCCATGTTTTCCGATTGAATTCATCTTTTGTTCGCAGTATATTCCGACCCAATCTCATATTATAAGGAAAAAAACATGATTGAAGATTCATTGCATTCAAAATATGAAAAAGCGGCAAGTGTCATCTGCAGGCAGGGAATGGTCCCTTTCCCGGTCAACGAGACCACCCTGACTATTCTCAAACGCGCGGTGGGCGATGTGGCAGCCGAGCTCGATCTGATCGCGGCATTTGACAGCAGGGCATCACAGACCCTTGCTGAACTGACCGTTTCCAGCGGGATGCCGGAAAAAGAGATTATCGATCTGGCCAACAGCCTGGCCAAAAAGGGATTGCTTTTCAATCAGCCCAATACAGCCGGCATGATGGTGTATCGGCTTCTTCCCCTGATGACGGTCGGGTTGATGGAATATACCTTTATGGGACCCCTCCAGTGGAATGAACGGGAAAAGGAACTGGCCGTCCTGTTTCAGCGCCTGATCGATGAGGTAAAAGACCGGGTTCAGGAAAACTATGATGCGTTTGTCCCCCTGTTCAACATGTCGCCGCCGGTTGACCGGACCGTGCCGACCCGAATTACCGATGACGGAAAGACCATCACCGTCATTCCGGTAAACCAAAGTCTGTGCTCGGCCGAAGAAGTTGTTCTCCCCAGCCAGTCCATCGATGACATCATTGATAAATTTGACGAAATCGCGGTCGGACATTGTTTCTGCCGTCAGCGCCGCGCCCTGCTCGGGGAACCCTGCGCCACGGATGCGCCGTTGGAAAACTGTTTCACTTTCGGAAAGTCTGCCCGTCATACGGCGGCTCAGGGTTTTGCGCGCATGATCACCAAAGCGGAAGCGCTCCGGATCATGCGTGATGCAGAGGCGGCAGGCCTGGTACACAAGGCGTTTCATCCAAACAGCAACGTCGCAAAACCCGAGACCAGTATCTGCAACTGCTGCAAGGACTGTTGCGATACCCTGCGCACCTGGAAGGAAGGGGTTTTTCCGCTTGTCAACGCCACCTTCCATCTCTCCCGAATTGACCGGGATACCTGCAGTGGATGCGGGACCTGTGTCGAAAGGTGCCCGACCGAGGCGATCCGGCTGGATGATATGGGCAAAGCGGTCCGGGATGCCGACGCCTGCTTCGGATGCGGGGTCTGCGCCCGTTTCTGTCCGGAAGGGGCGATTTCACTTGAAGAAGGATTGCGGAAAGTCTTTATTTTACCCCCGAGACTGAGGGCATCGGCGCCAGGCTGATTTATCCATTTGGCCGGGTTCACCCAAATGTCCCGGCAATTTCAGACAAAATCCGGGGCTAAGCAAGCACAAAAAGAATCCCGGAAATGTCAAACGTTGTGAGTCGCATAGCACAGCCAGGGATTTATAGCTTTTCAGATAATGATCTTGGGAAGGCAGTAGGGGATAGGCCTTTTTTTGCGGCTGACGCCTTGAAAAGCTTCCGGCCATCCCCGACCGATAACGCACCCAAAATCTTTATCTGGAATGCTATAGCTTTTTTAATCATTTAACCGATGGAGTTCGTCAATGATACTATTTTCCGTATCGATCAGTGAATCAGCAATGATTTTTAAAAAGGGAGCCATATCACCCTGATCCGCCTGATTCAGTGCTGTCAGATATTTTCGACGATTTTCGTTTTTTATAATGGCAATCGGATAGCCTTTTTTTATTAAAATCAGATTCATAAGAATTCTTGCACCACGACCGTTTCCGTCATCGAAAGGATGAATTCTGACCATGTTGTAATGGGCTATCGAAGCGACAACAAGCGGGTGTCTGTTTACAATATTGTCATCGATCCATCTGCACAGGATTTCCATTTCATCTGCCACATGAATCGGATCGGTATAAAAATGAATGGTTCCATCTGTCTGCAAAACATGATTTGGCAAAACCTTGTATTTTCCGGGATTGGCAGGTTTCCTGACTTTCTGACCGCTCAGACTGATTGCCAGTGTATAATTGACACCCGACAAAAGCAGCGCATTCATTTCTTTTATCAGTCCTTGAGAGATCTGCCGATTATTTTTTATCACCTCATAGAGCCAGTCAATTGCCTCAGCATGATTTCTGGCATCGAGAAAATCCTTGAACGGTTTCCCTTCAACAGTCAGTCCTTCCCTTAAAAAAAATAATGTTTCGCCTCTTGTAAGAGAGCTGCCTTCAATCGCATTGGAATCATATGTCCAGTCAATACGAAGCTTTTCCTGAATTGCCGACCAATGATCTCCTTGTAAAAATTTTCTCTTGTCAATCTGATCTTTAAGATCATCAATTAAAAGCAATGACTCTTTGATATCAGATGTATTTTCATTGAAATTGTAATAGTTGATTTTCATATCTTTAATTTTTTCAAAAGGCTAATGCCAACCGTATGCGGCGGGCGAAGCGAGTCCGACAGCCTTGACTGCTTGGTTAGGTATTTTTCATTTCCGAATATCCAGCCTGTATGAAGATGAACTCCTGCACGTTGCCCGGCATAACCAACACGATTCATTGCAGCTTCGGCACGCAAGAATAATGAAAAACGATTTCAGCGTTTCAGTGGATTCAATGGACCTGATTTTTTCGGCCAATGCGGGATGAATGACATCAAGATGATATTTGATCATAATCCGGGGATTTTATTCCGTCAACACCGGGTTTTCTGTCGGCGGGAAGGCGTGGGAAATCCGGCAGTCAGTTACGAGACCGGTTGTCGGATAGCCGAGTCGAGATGGCGGCAATCTGCGGCGTGACGTAAGGCATTATTTTCTTTCAGAAAATAATTTCGCTGCGTTATTGGTCGGGAATGGCCGAAAAAAGGCGTATCCCCTCCCTGCTGCCTTCCCAGAATCATTATCTTAAACGCGATAAGCCGTTAATAAAGGTTGATTTATTATTCGTTTTTCAATATAAGGAATCCCACTCGAAGGGGAGTAGCTACACAGGGCATGGTCAACATACTGGTGAATTTCACCTGGCTATGTCGTTGATATATCAATTGGCGAGACCTTCAGTGTGACATGGTGTCATGCTGAACGTCTCGCTTTTTTTTTAACTAAAGGTGGATAATTATGACCGCTTTCTGGGCTTCGCTTGTTTTTGTTGTTCTGGCGGAAATGGGAGATAAAACCCAACTTCTTGCCATGGCTTTTGCTACCCGGTACAGGGCATCGACAGTTCTCTGGGCAGTATTTGCTGCAACGGCTCTGAACCATGCTCTGGCGGTTGCGGTGGGTAATTATTTGACAACAATTGTACCTCTTGGCACCATTCAGGCTGTCGCTGCTGTCTCTTTTATTTTGTTCGGCCTTTGGACAATTCGGGGTGACAAACTGGATGGCGAAGACAAACGCTTTTCGTTCAGTCCTTTCTGGACGGTTGCCATCGCATTTTTTATCGCTGAAATGGGCGATAAAACACAGTTGGCAACCGTTGCTCTGGCTGCAAATTATCAGTCTCCGGTTTTGACGTGGCTGGGCACCAATGTCGGTATGCTGATTGCGGATGCCATTGGTATCGTTGTCGGAATCACCCTGTATAAACATATCCCCGAACAGGCCGTCAAATGGGGAGCAGCTTTGATTTTTATGGCTTTTGGAATATATGGTGTCCATGAAAATGTTTCGGAACAGATACTGACTCCTGTTGTTGAAATTGCGTCTCTTTTTTGTCTTGGAATCGTCGGATTTTTTCTGGCTCGTGCATCTCAGCAGAAAACTGTTTCGGAGACTGAGTAAGGCAGTCGGAAACAAATAAATCAACATCTTGCTTGTCTTTTGGCCCGTCTGCTGCATTACATCCACCGGCACATATCCCGATATGCACTGGCGAATGTGCCTTGCAGACAAACCAAAATCCGTCGCAATCCAGTGGATTTATTTATTTCCGACAGCCTAACATTTCAACGTTCGGATAATGAATCCCGGATTTCAGTCTTTCGTATGAATAACCGCGTTTTCATGTGTCATGGTTGTTTCCTTTTTGTTCAAATCAAGCGGATGCATTGCTGTGTTTGTCCTTTTTTCATCTGCAAATCCGGTGCGCAGCAGCGAATCTCGGCTGATCATTCCCCGGAACATCCCGTGGTTATCCAGAACCGGCAGCCGCTTGAATCCGTTTTCAACCATGACCTGAATCGCATCATCGATCAGGGCGTTTTCCTGAATCGTCACGACTTGGGAATTCATGATGTCTGACGCGGCTCTGGCGCGAAGCATCTGTTTCAAACGGTGATATCTGCGGCCTTTTTCGGTAAACGGTATTCTGCTGGACAGATAATCCCAAATACCGTCAGAATCTTCGGTTGAAAAAACCGCCAGTATGTCACTGTCAAAAATCAGACCCAGAAACCGGCCCGATGCATCCACCACGGCAATACGCTGAATGTCGTTGGCGCCAATGGTCTGAATGACATCTTCGACAGATGTATCCGGGGATACCGTATGGCTGTCCCGGCGCATGATATCCGATACGAAACGCAGGTTTTCGACATGAATGTCCTGTTTTCCGAATGTGTTCCAGTCCGGCGATTCTTTCATGATCGACCGGAAAACATCCAGACGCGACAGCATGCCGACCAGCTTCCCGCGGGAATCGACAACCGGGAGCCGCTTGATGTTCTTTTGGAGCATGAGATCAACGGCATCTGTGAGCATGCGATCTTCTTCAATCGCGATCGCCGGGGCCGTCATGATATCCCTGGCAAGTTTATCTGACAGATTGTGAAGCACGGTTTTTATTTTAACGTCACCGGATTTGGCCAGAAGCCCGAGTCTGACCGGCATACCGGCCCGGTAGATCAAATCGCTTTGGGTAATGATTCCCCTGGGGTGGTCCTCGGTATCAACTACAGGAATGCCTGTGAAAATGGCGGAAAGCAGCCATTCAACAACCTGTGACACAGGCGTGTTGAGGAATGCTTTCTGAGGAGATGGCGTCATGATCTGCTTGACAGGGATATGTCGATGGATAAAGACCTTTCCGGTTTTGCAGGATATCACCTCCAGATTGCGCAGGGCCACGATTCCGTCTGTCACCATCTCTTTCACTTTGGGCAGCAGCACCTCAAGCGTGGAGGCCGGTGCAACAATCTCGATATGCAATGGCATGCGATAAGACAACACTTCCAGCCGCTGGGTGGAGACTTCGCCGTTTTCATAGCATCCGCCCACACCCCGCATGACATGGCAACGCGCCGCAATCTTCAGGTCGGCAACGGTCTGAACCATCGCCTCGCCAATGGGCCTCCCGTTCCAGCGGGCATCCTCGCTGGTGAAAATATCAATCAGTCTGTATTGCGGCATGGTGCGCCTCCTTACATAGTGTCTCAACAAAAAATCCCTCTTCAGACAAAATTCGAATATCGAAATCCGAAATTCGAAACAAATTCAAATGTCGGAATGGCCAAAAGGATATATCTGTCAATACAATGGGTTGAATTTTTTGGGTCATTGTTTCGGATTTCGTGCTTCGAATTTTATGATACAGAAAAAAGGTTTCCGTTCAGACACTACATATAGCTTTCAAACTTCTGTGATGGTTCCCTCATTCTGACTCCTGGCTCCTGAATACCTGAGTAGTTACCAGGATTTTTGATATCATGTCGTTCCACCGGATAGCCCCTATCTGACAATGACAACCGTGCAATGGGCATAACTGAGAACACGTTTGGCGACCGATCCCAAAAGCCATTTCTGAAGAAAACTTTCCCCGCGATGGCCCATGACAATGGCATCGGTTTTGAGCTGGTTGGCCAGAACAATGATCTGCTCGGCCGGATGGCCGACACGGATCTCGAAATCTGTTTCAATGCCAATGGTTTGAGCCTTTTCCTTCAGTTCGTTGAACTGCCCGCTGTAATATTCGGTGGCCGTATCGATGACCGCCTCCATTTCAGCCGAAACAGGCGGTTCCGGGGGCCTTGCCACTGACAGCACGGTTACATGAGCGCGGTACTGCAATGCGATATCCAGTCCCATATCAAAGGCCTTTCTGGATTGGTCTGAACCGTCAAAAGCGATCAGCAGGTGATGAATCATCATGGGGTACCTCCTTTTTGTATCGATGAAAACGTCCTTTAATCCGTGACAGTTGACAGGAAATCCCGAACATGGCCGCGATGTTGTCCTCAAAATATAACAAGAGGAGGCGATATCCTTAACGTCCCCTCCACGCGTTTTTGAACCGGCAGCAGGTGTTCGATCAGGGCCGGGCGGTCTTTCCAGTCAAAGGGTTTCAGCATCAGTAGGCCTTTTTTGTGGTTATGTATTTTTGTTTGGGGTTGGTGGGCTTATCGGGGATGGTTGGCTTCAACAAGCCAGCTTCCAATAAGGGATCAAGAATTTCCAATCTGAAATGTCTGCGATAACTCAGTCCTAAATATTCCATTATCTCCTGGGCTGATTTTGGCATATCACAAAAAAGCAAAATCCTTTTCGTTCTTTCATCTTCGACTGTAGCTTGCACAGCGACTTTGTCGGTGACTTGATCGGTAGCTTGCTCGGTGGCTTGTGCGCTATCCAATTGTTCGGCTTCCTTGAGTTTATGGACATCGATCCAGTCTTGCGGTCTTCCGCTCGCTTCTTTCGCTCTGATAAGATCGGTTCGTGAAATGAAAAGAATTTTAAGCTCACCCAGTTCAACAGATTCACGATTTCCCCATGCCTCATCAAATTCGATTCCCGGGATCGACATCATGATATCAATCCGCAACGGCGGCCTTCCCATCTGATAGAAATAGCCTTTATGCGCAAAGTCATCCGGTGTTAGATTTTCCAGTGGCGCCCCAAATTCCTTCAATGCCGCATACACACCCTTTGCATTGTCTTGATCCGTTGCGATAAACACATCCAGATCCTTCGTGAATCGAGGCTCACTGTATTTCATGACGGCATATCCGCCCACGACAAGATACCGGATATTATGCTTTTCGAAAAGCTTCAACAGTTCTTTGAAATCTGGACTCGTCAGCATTTTTCCCTCGAATCAGAAAATAATCATTCAACATCTCCGCTGCCGCCTCAAAAATGGCAATATCTCCCTGAGATTGCCAGAAGCGGATATCGAACAACCGTTTATCATCTGTTATAAGTTGATAATTTTCTTCTATTTTTCTCATTTTATATCCTGTATAACCCAACGTCCCGGACAACAAGAGGGTGACCTGATAGTCCTTGCCGTCAGAGGCAGTTGTAAGGAAATTCTTTACAACTGAATTTTCACTTAGCTCATTTTCTTTAAATATGTTAGCTATATATTGCTCAACATTTTGTTTGGATGTGTCAAAAAGTTTGGCCGCTGGTTCTGTCAGTTTAAAGGTTGAATTTCAAGGCGTGACCGGCCAATACAGCCGTCAAATAATGACGGTTCGTCCCAATCCAAAAAAGCCTTGGATGAAAACATCATGATCATCATTTATCACAAAAAGAGCGGGTTGAAAAATGATTCTCCGTAAACGAGAGGCATCTGAAAATCTCAGCGGGTATGAGCAATTTGTCCTGTTTATGGTACGCCAGGAACGAACGTCCTGGTTCACATGTCTCCCGGTTCACATGATCATAATCTATTCACAATAGTCCGTTTATCCATAAATAGGAGACGGGGGGAGATGCCGATGGACAAGAAACTTTTGAAGGAAAAGGTTGCAATCGTCAAATATGACAGGACATTCGATTCTTTTGCAAAAGCGCTCAATCTTTGTGATGGGTTGGATAAACTAAAAGCCGATGACAAAGTTCTTCTGAAGCCGAACATTCTATGGGGAGGAACAAAATCAGACCCGCCCTTTGGTCGCGTAACAACATCGACAATGGTGGGATATGTCCTTCAGGCACTTCGCGACCGGGGTTGTAGCAACATTACCATAGGAGAAGGAACCATATCGAACAAGGAACTGGGTTCGACGACAGTTCGGGGCTTTGATTGGTCGGGCATCGGAAATGTGGCAAAAAGATACGGCGCCAGGTTGATTGATTTTAATTCTGAAACTTATGAAAATGTTCAGTTGGAGAATATTCGGGTCAAAATCTCAAAGTGTGCATTGGACTGCGATTTCCTGATTGATTTACCCGTTCTGAAGGCCCATCGGCAGACAAAGGTAACCCTTGGAATGAAAAACCTGAAAGGTTGTCTGTCACTGAAATCGAAGCAGCGATTTCATAAACATGATCTGAACCATATGATCACGTTGTTGAATACGAAATTACGGCCCTCATTGACAATCATTGACGGCATCTACGGGCTGGAAAAAGGTCCGGATTTTTTGGGGTCCCCCCGCAGGATGGATCTTATCATTGCCGGAAAGGATGTATTCTCTTGTGACATCGTTGGAGCGATGGTAATGGGGATTCCGCCTGTTGAAGTTGAATATCTTAAAGATTTCGCATCCATGACTGGACGTACGGTCTCCCTGGATGCGATTGACGTAAAAGGCGAATCTATCGATCAAGTGGCTCAAAAATTTGAGTGGCAACTTTCTGTTGAGGAAATTTTACACCAGGCTGGAATTAACGGAATCACGATTCAAGAGAAGGGGTTTTCCTCTTGCTCCGGATGTCTGGCAATACTGACAGCTCTAACCGCCGTGCTTACAAAAGATAGCCCTGACACAACTTTGGATGGGGTGGAAGTCTGTATGGGCAGTGAAGTCACGGCAAAAACGGAGTCAAAAAAAGTTTTTCTCCTTGGAGATTGCGCGGTATCTGCCAACAAGGATCTGAAAGAGGCAATCCAAATAAAGGGGTGTCCTCCACCAATTCTGAATACGGTCATGGGCGTAGTACTCAAATGCCTTCCACCGCAAAAGGCAGCGAAAATACTCACGCAGAGGACAGTAAAAAACATTGGGATGAAAATTGGTTTATACCATGAGGCGTTCCCTATTTTTGGCGTCTATGATCCGCAGGTTTTTGATAAAAAGGATTTCTGATCCTTGATCTGAAAAAGACAAATCAGAAGATAGGGAATCTATAAAAAAACACGAATAAAAACGAATGATTGCCCCACTCCAGAGATCCTTCCGTGAGCACCGGACAGCACAGGGACATCGTTCCGAACGTACATAATTTGTTGTTTGAAGACATGAAGAAGGTTACAAAACTGGAAAACCGCTTCTTTCCAGGCATATGACAATGGATATTCGTTATGACGCCTCGTTCTCTGTATCTGGTTATTTGCTCAAATCAATGTCGTCAATGGTGTCCATTTTGCCCTGTGATATGATCCGGGTGCTGATCTGGGCATATGAGGCCAACTTTAAGTTTAAAGATTGAATTTCAAGGCGTGACCGGGCCATACAGCCGTTCACTAATGACAGTTTGTTCCAATCCGAAAAAGCCTTTGGATGAAAACACCGTGATCATCATTTACCACAAAAAGTCGGGTTGAAAATTGATTCCTCATAAGCGAGAGGCATCTGAAAATCACAGCGGGTATGAGCAATTCGTCCTGTTCACGGTACGCCCGGAACGAACGTCCCGGTTCACGTCCCGGTTCACGTAGATTTCCTGTTCAGTGCCCGTTTTCGTTGGTATTGGGAACATCCTCGCCCGCAATGACTGGCTTGCCGTCTTTCCAAGTCACGGCGTACTGGCCCAGCCGCCGCTTTTTCTCCAGCGTCTTGCCTACGGCCTGGCGGAGTGTTTCCAGTTTCCGTTGTCCTTCCGGGGAAGGGGTGCTTTTTCGCTTGGTGTTCATCGTTTGGCCTCCTCAAGCAGAAGCTGATAGTAGTCGTCATGTACTATCTCACGGTCGCTGCCGCGCTGTTCGAAAACCAGCACCGGGCTTTCCCCGTCGTTCATGAAACAGGTGCAACTATCGACGCGATGGCTGAAATCGTTCAAAAGATGGCGCAGGCTGCGGGGAAAACGCCGCTCGATATCCGCCAGCGGAATGTTGTGCCCGCCGTGGGCGACCCGTTCGGCCACACGCAGTTTCGACATCTCGACACTTGGCAGGGCCAGATAGATCAGTTCCACCCGCCAGCCGTCGCGTTGCAACCGCTCGACCAGACGCAGATAGGTGCGACCCGCCAAAGTGGTTTCAAAGGCGAAATCCTCGTGGGCGGCAATGCGTTCCTCGATCTCCCGCAGAAAGAGGCGGCTGGCCGCCAGCAATTTCCGCTCCGGCGCAAGGGGCGAAAGACCGGCGGCGATGAGATCTGCGTTGATGAAACGGGTGCAGCCTGCCACTTGCGGCAGGTACTCCAGTGCAAAGGTGGTTTTGCCCGCGCCATTCGGACCGGCAATGATGTATAAGTTTTTCTCGCTGTTGTCGCTCATACCCGCACCACCTCTTCGATGAGTTGCTCAACCCGGTATTTGGCCTGGTCGAGGAGTTGCTCCGACTCCTGCCGCTTTTCAAGCGACTCCGCCATCAGCGCGACAATTTGTTTTTCTATTTCAGGAGCAAGGCGCGGGACCAGAATCCTGCCAACATCGCGGGGGGCAAGATGGCCATTGGTTGAGCCGGTGATCCAGCGATTGAATTGGACCTGGCCGAGGTGGTGATCCAGTGTTAGAAGGAGATAATGGGGACTGACTGAACCATTGGCCCGCAGCCGCAATATATCGCCCGAAAAAACGAGGTTGTCGTAGCGGTTGACGACGCCAATCTTGCCTATAGTCGCGCCGGTAATTGCCAACAGCAGATCATCTTTTCTGGCGGTTGATGTTCCGGCAGAAGGGTTTGCCTTGGATGCGCCCACAATTTCGCGGCCGGTGATGTGTTTGATGCTGCAATAGTCTGTCGTTCCTGTTTCTACTTCCGCTTGTTGGCGGCCTTTTGCTGTGCTGGCAAGCAATAGACTCAGCCGGTCGCAGTTTGCATGTTTCAGCAGCCAGTCTTCATAGAACACGGCTTCAGGAGAGAAACACTGGGCGTCAATCCGGTTTGCATTGACGCTGTCAGCCAGACCGACAACACTAAACCGTTCTGTATAGCCCACAGTTTTGTCAAAACGCAGCTTGTCCAGCCCGAGCTCGGATTCGAGGAGTTGTTGGGCTTGGGTGTAGGCATCACGGCTTTCAATCCGTTGCTGCTCCGCCTTCCGGACTAAATCATCAATTGAATTTTGCTCAAGATCGCAGGGTAAAAATATGGGATGAAGTTTTAAGTCGGCTATGTTTACACCTGCCTGAACAGCCCCTCGAATTTCCCTTCGTAGCAATGTTTGACTAATCGTTGATGCAAGGTATGCAGTAAGGTAGTAAGGATCAAGCCGTGTGGCATCTGGTGAAACACGCGCAAGGTGACGATTGATGTTAATGCGAAGTTCTTCGTTGTCTGAAATTATTCCAAGAGGTCCAATGTAACCGCCTATTGCGATTATGATATCTCCTTTTCTAACCTCAGATCGTCGATATTCTTCAAACTGATTGTCGCTTATAGACGGTAGATCGCTTCCGAAGATAAAGAGATTCTCCGAATTTTGAATACGTGCGAGCCGACAATTACTCTCTGAGACTTCTCGTGGCTTCAAGACGCCGTAGGTAATGGGATGGCGTGGATTTGCAACCCTTTTCAAGGGGACTACTTGATCAGAAATAGT
Organism: Desulfatirhabdiaceae bacterium; assembly: GCA_050179135.1. Classification (GTDB taxonomy): domain Bacteria; phylum Desulfobacterota; class Desulfobacteria; order Desulfobacterales; family Desulfatirhabdiaceae; genus UBA4064. The sequence continues at coordinate 18,049 of JBFXFK010000024.1, forward strand.
CTTCAGTTTCGCCTCGACATTTGAATACTCCGGCATGTAGTAATCTGCTGACAGAGTCGCATATCGACCAAGATTCGAAATACTGGTTTCGTTCCAAATTGCCATCACTCAGCCCTCCAGAAATCAAACTTCTGCTGCTGAGCAAAACGCACAAAAGCCTCGGCCACACAGAGCCGGTCATCGGGTAATCCTGCAGCATCGGCAAGTTCATCCGATCCGAGATCATAATTGACCAAGTCTTGGTCGATCCTGGGCTGGCCGCTGGCGTCTTCCACCAGGTGACCGTCTTCATCCAGCAGGTATTCGTAATCACCGGAGTTGTTCTTGCCGCCGCGTTCGCTCACCGCCATGAAGATCGGATAGTCGAGCCTTTTCGCGACTTCGGCGGCGATCCAGCGTTCCTTCAACGTCCCGATCAGGTCTGCGTCTTCCAGAATCAGTTCCAGTTTGCCCCGATGGGTGAGCAGCTTGAGATCGCGCTCGGCGTTGGGGATCTCCTTTTCCAGCCTTTTCAGCTCGTTGTTGAGAGCCTTCTTTCTTGCCTGCTGGCGGGTTTTTTCCTCCTTGACCTTTTCATTATATTCAGACTTAACCTCCTTAACCTGCTCCCGTTGCTCGGCCCGGATTGGTTTCAACTTCACATTGAGTGCTGTCCTGGTCCCATTCCAAGCTGCAAGTGTTTCCGAGATCCGATTCTCATACTGCTTGTTGATCGCCCCGAGTTCAAAAATTTTCTGTTGTTCCAATGCCTCCATGTCACTGTCAAGATCGCCAAGTTTCTGCTTCACCCGGATCAATTCGGCCCTGAGGTTGTCAACCTTCTCCTCGGCTTGGACGATGCGCTCCTCATCCGATGGCGGCGCGGCGGCCTCTTCGTCACCGTTTTCATCGTCGCCATTCTCCTCGTTGGGTTTTTCCACCTCCGGTTCGCTAAAGGTCTCGGCGATCAGATCAAGAACCGCTTCGGGAATTGCTTCTTCCGGCACGTCACCCTCGTGATCGTCGAGCAGGGCCTGAATTTCGGCGTCGTAAGCGGGGCAGTCCTTGGCCACCTCGTCATGCACGCGGGCAATGTCGGTCAGTTGCTGCTTGGTGTATTTCTGCACGAACAGCACCGAGGTTTTGGTGCCGGTGTGGGGCTTGAAGGTGTTGGGGTGCAGCCCGACCACTGCCAAAAGCCGCGCCTTTTTCAGAATCCATTCGCGGATAAATGCGAGGGAGGAGTTGTTGAACTTGCCCTGGGGCAACACGATAGCGGCCCGGCCACCGGGGCGCAGCATCTTCAAATTACGCTCGATAAAGAGTACGTCGCGCTCTTCCTTGGGGGCCTTGTCATCACCGGCGCGTTTCAGGGCCGGTTTGGCCAGGTCGTAGTGGACCAGCATCTTGCGGTCCTTCATTTCCCCGGCAAAGGGCGGATTGGCGAGGATGACGTCGAACTTCAGTTCATTGAAGTATTCCCAGGCTTTGTCATCGTCTTTGAGGGTCTCCTGTTCCGGGATTTTTACTGCCGTCAACTTGGCCTGCCGAAGTCCACGCATCAGTTCCTGGCCTGAGTTGTTTTCAAACCAGGTGCGCGGATCGAGGCTGCTGACATCGGGGCCGAAGATGTTGGTGTGGCCATCCCCTGCAATGAGCATCAGGGCGCGGGAGGTCTTGGCGGCGCGGGCCTCGAAATCAATCCCCCAGAGATACTTGGCGGCATATTTGTGCTTGCGCAGCTCGCGCTTGTCGTTGTCGTCGGCCGGGTAGCACCAGTCCATGGCATGCAGCAGGAATCCGCCGGAACCGCAGGAGGGGTCCATTACATATTCTTTTTGCGTCGGGTTGAGCATGCGCACGCACATTTCAACGACATGGCGCGGGGTGAAGAACTGGCCTTTCTTTTTCTTGGCCTCGGTGGGCAGCAGGTATTCGAATGCGTCGTCCATGATGCGCAGGTTGGAGCCCATGAGCCTCACACCCTCGATAGGGCCGACGCAGACTTGCAGGTGGCGCTTGGCCAGCTCGATATCCTCGTTCTCCTTGAAGATGCCGGGCCACTCCTCACAGGCCTTCTTGAACAGGCCATTGATACGGTCAAAAGTCAGGTCGGCATCGACTACCAGCTTTTCTTCCCCTTTGATGATTCTTTTGGTAGTGACTTTGCCAAACTCGACAGTCTTGTCTTTACGGTTTTCCAGCGCCTCTTTCTCGTCCCAGATCTTGGCGAAGATCAGCTTGAAGATCTCGTTGAACTCATCCTTGCCGCTGTCGGCCAGCACCAGCTCCTCCAGATCCTGGATTATCTTCTTGAAGTTGAAGTCTTTCTTGAGCTGGAGCAGGGTTTTTTTGGCCGCCATGACCTCGGCGGGGGACTGCAGGCGCCTCGGCAGATCGAAGAGCGTATCGTCGTAATCGTTCGGATAAGGCCGGTAAAGAATGATGCTGTCGCTGCCGTTGGACCAGACCGCCACAGGCGCGCCCTTGGCGTTCATGTAGCTCTTAAGCTGCTCGATGCCGTCCTTGCGCCTGGGTTTTTTGCACTCAACGATGATCTTCGGCGTTTCCTTGGTGCTGTCGGTGTAAACGATGATGTCCGCCGCCTTGGTGCCGACCTCGGTGCCGAACTGCACACTGGCCTCCAGATCGATCTCGTCAACCTTGTAGCCGTACTGGTGGATCAGCTTGTAAACCCAGAGTTGGCGCACAATCTCTTCCGGGCTGGCTTTGCCGTCCTCGATAAAAACCTGAACTTCTTCGTTGCCTGAGGAAAAAGGGATGAAGCTTTTCAGGTAATACTTTGTCTTTCCGGCATCCCTTCCGGTTATGGATATCTTGGGATAGATCGACAAAATGTCATGAATCGGTTTACCCAAATTTTCGAATTCTGTCAGTTCGTTCTGAATGTACATAAGTTGTCATTTGGCGGTATAAAGAAGGTCACAAAAACGGAAAACCGGTTGTTTCCAGGCATGTGACAATGGATCTTCGCAATGAAGACTCATTTTTTGTACCTGGTTATTTGCTCCAATCAATGTCGTCGATGGTCTTCATTTTGCCCTTCGATATGATCCGGATGCAGATTTGGGCATATGAGGCCAACTTTCCGGTTTAAAAATGAATTTCAAGGGGTGGCCGGCCAATACACCAGTACAATAATGACATAACGTCCCAATGCGAAAAATCCTTTTGTTTGAAATACCATGATCATCATTTATCATAAAAAGCGGGTTGAAAATTGATTCCCCATAAGCGAGGAGCATCTGAAAATCACAGCGGGTATGAGCAATTCGTCCTGTTCACGGTACGCCCGGAACGAACGGACGATTCGATTCGTTATAATCAAAAGACTTTCCTTCAACTCCCTTGACATCATCTGATAGAGCGAGATAGGTTTTCCATGTGGACTGCCCGATGATTCAAAAATGCTCTTAAACGATGCGAAAATACAAGTATTTGAGAATGGCTTTAAAATCCATTCCCCATTTGATGCTGCCGATGATCTGCAATCCACTGTTCTCGGTCAGAATCTGATGGTTGCAGTCATAACTTTTTACGTTTACCCGCTGCTCATCGATCTGGTACCCCGTAATGTCTGCACATTTTTTCAGATCATGAAAGAATGGACCGCCAGTGTTATCCGGATTGTGAACTGAAATGCGGGAATTGGGGTAGAGAATGTATTTTGTGGTATGATAATCGAGTGCAACCGGGTCGGTGCAGGCAATTACGGCCTTAGTATGGGCTGCCGGAAGATCGGTCCGTGACGCCAGTCCCGTCCATTGGGCGGTTGTGATATTCATGTCCGCTTTTCTGACGGTGTTCATAAAGGTGCCGATTTCACCACCCAGCATTCCCGGCACGGGGCCGGGTGACCATTTGTTAAACGGAAAGGAATGAAAATTATAATACCGGGAGATAATTTTCCCCTTATTTTCCGGATCAGGACCGCCGCTGAGATCGGTTATGCCCAGATAATTTTTGATAGCGCTGGTAGCCCCGCAGTATGAACTGTGATGGTTAAGCGCCGCAAAATTGATAAACTTCAGGGGCTGTCCCGTATAGGCGCCCTTTGCCCAAACTCCGTGTTTGAAATCCACCGTCGTACCCTTGTCTGTTGTAAATATGGGGTATGTCATGATGACCTGACGATAAGCACTGCCGGCGGCGCCATTATCATATTTCAATAACGGCACACCACCGGTTCCATCACAATACACATATCCCGCTCCCTCTGATGGGCCGTAAATGCGTCTGGCGCCGGCCTGAACATCAACAAAATGAACTACGGAAAACCGCTCGCCATACCTTTTTTTCAGATGCCCGGTAAGATCGTTCATGTGATGAATGGAATCGATGTCAGCGTTTCGCTCAAAAACTTTGGCCCATCCTTCAGACAGCCAGGGCTGCAAACCCCGGTGGCAGTTTTCACCGATAATTACCTCTCCCTGGAATCCACCCGGTCGGTTCATGATCAGGTCAATAAATGTCTTCAATGCGCACAGATTTGGCGCTCCCTGGTTCCACCATTGAACATTGGGTTTAATCAGGACGATATCATCAGGGCTGACAATCGATTCGATGCCTCCCATCATTTCGATAAGATGTATCATGTTCGCCGATGCAGATCCGTTCATAACCCTATACAGCGTGCAGGAAGGGTTATAAATGATTTGTTTTTTATCCCCCTCTGACGCATGCGCCGTGCCGTAAAGCATCAAAGGCAACAGACGGAGAAGCGTGTTGCGCAAGAATTCTCTTCTTGATTCTCTCATGTTCCTTTATACCCTCAATCCGTTGCTCATTCGTTCAAAGGATGTGTTTGGAGGCGTGCCGAGTACAGCTTCATAAAATTCCGTAGCCTTGGCCAAGTCGGTTACGCCAAGCGTTAATAACGTAACTCGTGAAATCTTCATGATTCCTCCTATGGAATATGAGGCGCCATACTGTGGGCTTTATCTTGTGTTCTGTTCGAGATTCAGCCTCAATGATCCATTTCGCACATGTACTGACAAAATTGGGAAAATCGGCTGAGATATATTTGGGATTTCCCGGATCAAACAGGCTGTCCGGATTGATTCCGGTGAAAAAAGATGGTATCAGTCGATACAACAATTCACATGGGTGATCAAGAAAAATATCGCAAAAAAAATGAAATTTTTCAGATACTTATTGAAATTACGTGGTTTTTGATCGGTCTGGCCTGACACCTTTTTGTATTCCGGAGCCATCCTGCCCCAGCCAATCATTTTAGCCGTATACCCGCTTGAAATCAGTCCATGACGCCCATGAAATTAATCCGTTCTACTCATCTTCCACGCTGCCTTTCCCTTCATCCGCAATGGTTGGACTACGTTCGGGGAAATGGTATCCCGGCAAAGATGTTGTTTTCTAGACACATTCAGAAACGATCCATCTGTCGATCCAGACGATCACCACCTGTTTGTCAGCCCTGGCCGTACCGTTTTTTTAACCATTCCGGCAGATTCATCACCCAGGTTCCGTCAGAGAGTTTGTAGGAAACCGGGGTGCGGCAGATCAGAAATTTTTCTTGGATCCGGCCTTTTTCCGTTTCTTCCAAAGCCCGCAGACCGGCGGCATCCGAAAAGTCGGGATGCTCTTTCCATTTACACTCGATGGCTGTTGCCGTTCCACCCGCCATTTCCATGACCAGATCGACTTCCGCACCATTGGCAGTCCGCCAGTGATGCAGCGGCGTGATCATTCCCCGGGATGCAGCCTGTCTCATGATCTGGCCGCAAACATGGGATTCCCAGAATGCACCGGCAAACGAGGACCCAAACAAATCCGTTTCGGAACGAAATCCGGCCAGAAACGCCGCCAGACCCGTGTCCAGAAAAATCAGCTTGGGCGCCTTGATAATCCGTTTGGTCCGATTGCCAAAATAGGGTTCGATCAGTGCGACAACAGCAGATGTCTGCAACAGGCCAAGCCATTTTCGGGCGGTATTGGGTGCGATTCCGGTATCCCGGGCAAGATCGGAATAATTGAGAACCTGTGATGATCGCAGGGCACAGACCCGAAGAAACCGGTTAAAATCCTGAAGGTCCACAACCCGCAGGATGTTTCGAACATCCCGTTCCAGATAGGTGGCCACATATGCCGGAAACCACAAATCCGCTTCCGCCCGTACATGCAGCTCCGGATATCCCCCCAGGAATATATAGGATGTTTCCGAAATTTGCCGATCCGTATCCAGCAGTTCGGATCGGGACAGCGTGTGCAGGTTCAACACCGCACATCTTCCGGCAAGACTTTCAGAAACGCCCTGCATCAGGGGAAAAACCTGTGACCCGGTTATAAAATATCTTCCGGGAGAACGGTCTGTGTCTATCCGGTTTTTCAGATGTCGGAGTAAAGAAGGCGCATACTGAATTTCATCGATGATCAGCGGTTCCGGATATTGATCCAGTAATTGCGCGGGTGCGGTCTCTGCAGCTTCGGCATTTGCCGGAAGATCCAGGCTGAGATAGGATGCGTGGGGATACAGGTGTCGCAGGATGGATGTTTTCCCCGCCTGTCTGGCGCCGGTGACCAGTACGGCCGGGAATTGGTCGACCATGCGGCGGAGCAGATTTTCACAATGTCTATTTATCCACATGCAGATAATATGCATTCATGATGCAAATTATGCAAGAAAAAAAACGGCAAATCCAATTTTGAACGGGATGGTATATGGCGTCTGAACGGAAACCATTTTTCTGTATCATAAAATTCGAAATTCGAAGCACAAAATCCGAAACAATGACCCAAACAAAAATTTCAAAACAGTGGATTAAGGCTGTCGGAAACAAATAAATCCACATCTTGCTTGTCTTTTGGCCCGTCTGCTGCGTGACATCCACCGGCACATATCCCGATATGCACCGGCGAATGTGCCTTGCAGACGAACCAAAATCCGTCGCAATCCAGTGGATTTATTTATTTCCGACAGCCTTACGGCAGAATGGTCAGACACTTATGTTCCGATGCCGCATCCAGATAATTTTGAATGGGAGCCGCGATGCGGCGGGAAACATCTTCGGAAGTCAGTTTTTTTCGGAATATGGCCGGTGATCCGGCCACCAGATGATATGGCCCCACAACCTGACGTTCCCGGACCAGTGATCCGGCACCGATCAGGGAACCGGTCTTTATGACAGCATCATTGAGCAGAACTGATCCCATGCCAATCAGGCAATGGTCTTCGATCGTGCATCCGTGTACGACCACATTATGTCCGACCGTCACATGGCTGCCGATGGTGGCGGGTTTTCCATAATCGCAATGAATGGTGCAATTATCCTGAATATTGGTATTTTTCCCAACCACGATATGGGCCATGTCACCCCGCAGGACCGCGCCATACCAGATGCTGGAGCCGTCTTCGATTCGGACATCGCCGACAATGACTGCGGTCGGTGCAATAAATACATTCTGCCCGATTTGTGGAATTTTGTCACCCAGTGCAATAATCATTGAATCATTCCATCAAACATTCATGGTGAAAGCGGCTTTGAATAGATCACCTTGTTGTCTCCGGAAGCATAATAATCCGCAAGCTCCGCCTCTTTTTGGTAGCCGCGTGCCCGGTAAAACCCGTGGGTTGCCAGGTAGGGTTTGCGCGAGGATGTTTCAACATATATCCGCTCTCCCTTCACCTGAATGATGCGGCGTTCGGTTTCCGCCAGCAGCAGGCTCCCGATCCCCTGACCGTGAAACGCTTTCTGAACAGCGATCCAGTACAGGTCATACCGTGCGGCGGTCATGGGGATCATGCCATAACAGGTATAGCCGATCAGATCATTCATATGGTCGGCAAACAGAAATGAATAGCCGCTGTCAGGGCCTTTTGTCAGATATTCCTGAACCAGTTCCACCGCAACATCGATTTCAACCGGATAGAAGAGTCCGCAGGATTCGGTTATGGACCGAACCTGTATCAGATCTGTTTCCGTTACCGTGTTCCGGAAGGACAGTGTGATGGAGGATCTATTGATTGACGGCAATTTTCCAGGGCGCTTCATTCAATTTTTTTCCGGATATGGCAGTATATTGGGACAGCGGGCCGTCCATGATTCGTTTCACCACCTGGGTAAAGCTCAGGCCTGCCTTTTTTGCAGCCGCAACAAATCCACTGTCCGGCGAAATGCAGGGGTTGGCATTGACTTCCAGAACCCATGGCTGTCCGGCAGAATCGACCCGGAAATCAACACGGGCATATCCCCGCAATCCAAACAGTTTCCAGCAGGTCCGCGCAATTTTTTTCAGTTTGCCCAGAAGAAGCCGATCGGAATCGTCAAACTCGAATGACCGAACGGTGTGATGGTATTCAAATGAATCACTGTTCCATTTGGATCGATAGTCAACAATCTGTCGCTTTTCGGCAGGATAATCGACAAACCGGATTTCAGCCGGCGGCAAAATCTGAATTGAGCCGTTTCCATTTTTGGAAATCAGGGACAGGTTGAATTCCCTGCCGTCAATATAGGATTCTGCAAAACATTCGCCGCCCATCCGGCCTTTGAGCACTGTCATTTTCTGATTCAGTTGATCCGCTGTCTTCAAACACGCCACACAGTCTTCATCCAGGCCAACCGAACCATGCTCCCAAACAGACTTTACAATACACGGGACTGTCTTCACAACATGTTTGGGGTTGAAGGTATCGGCAGTGACAAATGACGGCGTGGGGATTTTAGCCCCCATCAGCATTTTTTTGGCGATCACCTTGTTGGATGTGGTAAACATGGCATCGGTTGATGCACCGGTATAGGCAATGGACAAAGATTCCAGGATGCTGGGCGGCAGATGGATCAGTCTGCCCTGGCCATCAATCGTTTCGACCAGGTTGAATACGATATCAGGTTGAATTTGCCTGAACAGGTGAATTGATTGTTGAACATCCAGGGAAAAACTCATCGGAAACGGCTGGTGGCCAAGGTCCTGCAACGCCCTGGATACGGCTTCCACCTGAATCAGCCCGTCCTGTTCATCAATTGGCGCCTGATCTGTCATACTGCCATACAATATGGCAATTTTCATAAGGGGATTCCTTTATGTCATTTTTTTGTGATAAAAAAACGCCATCGATTTTCCGGATTTATTGGCAGTTACGACAGGCCAATCAAACCGGGGCAGAAATGGACAGAGTGTTAACAGGCGATGAGCAATGACAGGCGGTCAAACAGATGCGTGGATAACGAATGAACAGGCAGGCGTTTGAGGCAGAAAAACAGGATTGGCTGGGAGGCTCCAGTTCCTCGCTTGATTCAATGGATTCCTCATGTACTGATATCCAGTCCGGCATGGGATGAATTCCTTGTGGTTTAAATTGGTTATATGGACGATACGGTGAAACGGAAATTTTATGCGCGATCGCTTTCAGGATAAAGATTTCGGGTATCGGTCGGGAATATGAGAATACCCTCTCTGCTGCCTTCCCAAAATCATTTTCTTGAGGAAAATATAAAACATATCACAGTAAGTGCAATAAAAATGTTTGTTCGGATCAAATTTTTCTGATTATATAGGTTTTGAACCGAACGTGTTTCCCGGCTGAATCGGGATCGCAAGCCCCCTCAGATCACGAGGAATCATCATGTTTCATCCAGTCCATTCCAGAATACTGCCAGGCAAATGCCCATCCGGCGGTTTCACCCTGATGGAGATTCTGATTTCCATTGTCATGATGGGAATCATCATGCTGTCGGTATATGGGTCCTACCGCGCCATAGCCGGGGCCAGTACCCGCAGTCATCTGCTGATGCAATACCAGGAACAGGCCATGATCAGTCTGAACCGGATATCGGCCGATCTGCAATCCATGACCATTCGCCAGATGGCGGTATTGCCATCTGACAATAAATTGCCCGAAAAGCGTGATCCGTTTCAACCGGTTTTCGGGATGCGTCCGGAACACGGTCCGGATGGGCCAGTTCTTCACTTCATGTCTTCTGCAGCCATTCCCCTGACACCCCAACAGGGAAAGGGCCTTGTGAGTATCGATTATTATCTGGATACCCATGTCAAGACCGCACAGACATTGCGACGGTTGCAGCAATCCTATCCGTTTTCAGCGATTGAACCATCGTCAGATGACCCGGTGCTGTGCGAATCGGTAAAGGCATTGAAATGGACGTTTTACGATTCAACAGGCCAGGCCCGTGATGACTGGAATCCGGATCCCGAAGACGGTGACAATGTCATCCCGACTGCCATCGGGGTTCGGATTGTGGTGGGAGATGATCAGATTCAGGCTGTCGGAAGCACGCTGATTCCACTCCCGATTCAGAAAAAAACCGTTAAACCGGCCAAAACCAAAACCGGTCCGGTGTCACCCAGCGGCCGGATCAGACAGGATAGCCCCCATGTCTGATCGGCCGGACAACCGCAATCAGGCAGGTGTTGTCCTGCTGGTGACACTGACCGTGATCGTGATTCTTCTTTCCCTGACATTTGCACTGAACCGACTGGCCCGGTCACTTGCAGAAACATCGGTCGCTTCGGGCCATCGCATGACACTGCTGAATATGGCCGAGACCGGCATTCAGTCCGGCATGGCCGTCCTCATCCGGGACAGAAACACCTCTGAAACCGATTCGATTCAGGAAGACTGGGCCAATCCGGATCGGCTGGGTCGTCTGATGGCCGATTTGCCGTTTGAAACCGGCAGACTTGATCTGAGAATAACAGATGAACAGGGAAAACTTCAGGTCAATGCTCTGACCACGCCTCCGAATGGCAGACATTTCAACGAACTTCAGCACCAGATATGGCAGCGCCTGATCGATGGCCTGGCAACAGAACTGAATCTGGACACCAATAGCGTTGACGCAGATACCATACTGAATTCCCTGAAAGACTGGATGGATTCTGATGATGACGATGCCGTGACCGGTTTTTCAGGCGCCGAGTCTGACTATTATCAGAGCCTGAATCCGCCCTATCCCTGCAAAAACAGCCCGGTGGATCATGTATCGGAATTGATGCTGATCAAAGGGATACAGCGCCAACTGTTTGATGGAACGGAAAAAATACCGGGGCTTGGCCAATATGTCACTGCCTGGCCGGAGTCTCTTCTGACCGGACAATTTGGCAGAATCAACATCAATACGGCGGAGCTTCCGGTTCTGGCCGCCCTTCTTCCGCCGGAGAAATCGCATCTGGCCAACGAAATGATTGAATACAGAAGCCAAAAGTCACAATCCGGTTTTACCAATGATCTTTCAACTCCCATATGGTATAAACAGATACCCGGCCTTTTCAATGTGGTGATACCGACTTCCCATATTACGGTTTCGAGTGATATTTACCGTATCCAATCCAAAGCGGTGATGGATCGTTTCAGCCTGACAGTAACCGTTGTTGTGATACGGGAACGGGATTCACAGTCCGGAAAATATGCCTGTCGCATCATTTATCGGGAATCGGATTGGTAGGAATGGGGCATTTAGAAAGGCTGAAGACTGAAGGAGCCGCATTCAGGCAGGGCAGCCGTTGGATGGTCTGGCGGCTTCTCACTATTCAATACTCACTACTCATATCTTAATAGTGTATGGACATTCGATGACGGAAACAACGCCTGTTCTTTTTGAAAAACTGAAACGCAGCAAATCCCTGGTCAGCAAACAAAAGACCGCCCAGAGCGTCTTTTTTCAACTCAATTTTGATCCCATTGGCGCCTTCCTTCGTGTGGTCGATGACAAGGGGCGGGACATCAGTCCCGGCCACCAATATTATACCGGTGCGACCCGGGAGGTGCTGAAATCCATTGATACCATCAAAAATGAGAACAGCTTTCGGATTGACTGGAAAAAGCCTGCCGGAAATATCTATCTGAACGAGACGGATTATCTCCTGTGGCCATTGCGCCATTGCGATAATTTTGTGGACCATCAGTTCAATGCCATTCGGTTCTCCGAAACAGAAGGCCGAATTCGGCTCCTCATCGAGGAAAACCGGAAGGGAATGCTCAACGCCCGGATCATTCTCACCCATGAAGGAAACCGGATCGAGACAATTCATTTCCTGAATGAAAGCCATGTCTTTGCCGATGGCGTCATTTATCCGATTCAACCCCTGAGTGAAAACTATCAGGTTCTGAAACTCTTTCAAACCCTGTTGCTTCCCGGCAGTCTGGAACGGTATCTGTCCCTGCTTTTTTCATATTTCAGCAATATCAGCGTCAAATATCTGGACTATGCCATTACGACCGGAGAGCCGAAACTTACCCGACCCACACTGGTGATTGAAAAGATCGATCCGAACAATGCCCTGCATCTGCGGGTGTCCACATCCCTGTCCGGGTTTGATCCGGATTTTCTGGAATCCTATGACATCATGCGGGTGGCGACGATCAACGATCTGGAAAAAAAGATTGTTGTGTCCGATGTTCAGCACGATGAGGTCGCCTCTGTTTTTTCGGAAATTGAAAAACTCCTGAAAAAACACAAGCGGGGCATGAAGGAAGGCCCGGGCTTTTTTATGGACGACAACCTGTTCATTATCGAAGAATCCCTGGCCAGCATCTTCATTTATGCGGAACTGCCCAATATCATTGCACGGTACACCATTCTGGGCGCGGAAAAACTGAAAGTTTACAAAGTCAGAACCAGCAAACCCAAACTGTCCCTGTCCCTGTCCCATGGCATCGACTTTCTGGAAGGGGATGCCAGCCTGGAAATAGAGGGGTTCACCCTGCCCCTGTTTGATGCGCTCAACCAGTACAAAAAGAATTCGTATATCACCCTGAGCGACGGCACCCATGCCATTGTCAACCAGAATTACATGGATCGGCTGACCCGGCTTTTCAAAAAACAAAAAGACCGGATCAAGGTTTCCTTTTTCGATCTGCCGATTGTGGAGGAGCTTATCGATGAAAAGATTGCCGAAAGCGCCTTCAAACAGTCCCGGGAGATATTTCTGGGCTTTAATACCCTGGCCGATGCCCCATGCTGTTTGCCGGAACTGAAGGCGGATTTCCGGGGATATCAGAAGCAGGGATTCAAATGGGCAGACTATCTGCACCGGAACGGCCTGGGGGGATGCCTGGCCGACGACATGGGCCTGGGTAAAACCCTGCAGGCCATCGCGCTTCTGGCAAGCATTTATCCCGAACAGAACAAGCCATCCCTGGTGGTTGTTCCGAAAAGCCTGCTGTTCAACTGGGAAAGTGAAATTTTGAAATTCAAACCCGATCTGACCTATGCGGTTCATCATGGCATCAATCGGAATATGGCTGTTTTTGAAGGAAAAAATCTGATTATCACCACCTATGCCATGATTCGAAACGATATCGAGCTGTTTCAGAATGTATCCTTTTATTATGTCATTCTGGATGAATCCCAGAATATCAAAAATCTGAACTCCCAGATTTCCCGCGCCGTCATGCTGCTGAATTCCGAACATCGCTTGGCCCTGAGTGGCACACCCATTGAAAACAACCTGACCGAGCTGTATTCCCTGTTCCGGTTTCTCAATCCGTCCATGTTCGGCTCGCCCGATGAGTTCAACCGCAACTATGCCGTCCCCATTCAGAAAAATAACGACCGGGATGCGTTGTATGAACTGAAGAAAAAAATCTACCCCTTCATTCTCAGGCGCATGAAACGGGATGTGCTGAAAGAATTGCCCGAAAAGGTTGAGCAGACACTGTATGTGGACATGAGCGATGAACAGAAACTGTTTTATGAGCAGCGCAGGCGGTTTTATTACGAGACCGTAAAAGCCGAGATCGCCCAGAACGGGATCAAAAAATCCCAATTTTTCATTCTTCAGGCCATCAGTGAGCTGCGGCAGATTGCCAGCATTCCGGAATCCAAAAGTGAAAACGGGATCATTTCCCCAAAACGGGAGGTTCTGGTCGAGCAGCTTCTGGATCTGGTCGCCAATAATCACAAGATGCTGGTTTTTGCCAATTTTCTGAATGCGCTGGACTGTATCGCGGAAGATTTGGAAAAACAGGGAATTGAGTATCTGCTGATGACCGGCGCTACCCGGGACCGCAAACGCCTGGTGGAACGCTTTCAGGATGATGACGCCTGCAAAGTCTTTCTTCTGACCCTCAAAACCGGCGGCATTGGATTGAATCTGACCGCTGCCGATTATATCTTCATTTTTGATCCCTGGTGGAATCGGGCGGCCGAGAACCAGGCCATTGACCGGACCCACCGCATCGGACAGGATAAAACCGTTTTTGCCTACAAGCTGATCACGCGTGGAACCATCGAGGAAAAAATATTGAAACTTCAGGAGCAGAAAAGTGAGCTTTTTGAACAGCTTATCTCAAGCGATGGGGCATCCATCAAATCGCTGGACGAAACCGATGTCGAATTTGTGCTGGGAGCCTGATCATGTCATTGATTTTTGACAAGAATGAAATTGAAAAATATGTGGCGTGTATCGATCGGTTCAATGCTGCCGATAACTGGTCCAAAATCGACAAATCCTGCATGATCTGTGCAAAACATACCCATAATCCGGTATGTCAAACACCTCATGGCCTGGTCTGCACCGATTGTGCGGAATCCGTTTATCAGCATTTTACCAGCCGTCAGGAAATCGGTTTATGGCACTATTCCCGATTTTATCATGCCCTGTCCCAGGAAGGCATTTTTCAGTTGCGGTTGACTGTTCTGAACCGGTATCCGGAATCCGTACAAATTGTCATGACACAATCGGGCGCGGATATCGATATGTTGCACCGGCTTCTGATAAAAAATCTGGATTATCGCACCCATCATCCACTGGCGTCTGCGGTTCGCCAGCAGGCGCTCAGAGCCTGTGTTCAGGTGGGGCAACCGCTTTTGAGGTTTCTTCTGGAACATCGGAACAACCCGGGCGCCTGGGAGTTTTATTTCAATATTATTCTGTGTGTCGGCATGATTGCTCCGGACAGCAAGGTTGCCCTGGAATTTTTTGAGGAAGCCGGCCGGCATCCGGTTTCCGAAATCCGTGAAAAAGTCATCAGTATTCTTTCCCGTCAAAAATCCCCCCTGGCAAAAAAAATATACAGAGAGCTTGTCAAGGGTATCAATTCCAATCAACCACCTCAATCTTCTCCGGCATCTGTGCGTACAACATCTCAGAAGCAACCGCGTTTGGCGCTACCGTCTCACGCCGTTTCCGTGGAAAAAACAAAGATGGTTATTCCGAACAGTCTGTCAGATTTGGAAACCGCCATCAGCGACTGTTATTCAGCAGAAACGCTCAAAACCATTTTCAGCCGTTATCTGGAACCCCTGTTTCAGGATATCGATTTTGAGACAGGCAAATCATTTGGCGTGAACAAACTGAAAAAGAGACAACTGATCTGGGCGCTGGCCCAGGTCTTTTCGCAGCCGGACCAATTTGAAAAATTGTTGGCATCCCTTCCGGATGGTGTCATTCAGGTATTGAATCGGGTGACATGGGAAAAGGGGGATATCCTGGCCCATTCCTTTGGCGAGTTCCTTGAACCGCCAATTATCATGGTCACCCAGGAAAGAATTTATGGGAAAGTGATGTCGGTACAATCCATCAGTCCGGAGTATGTGATTATTCCATTTAAAAACGAATATTCCGGATATCAGTATCCCTATTCCCAAAATCGGATATATTCATTTTTTTTACCGGAATTGATTCGAAAAAACCTGAAACAATTTTTGTCTCCGCCCAGGGGCTACTATCTGACCGATCTGGAAGGGATTGATAAAACCGATTTCGTACATGAAGATACGGATGCAATTGTCAGTCAGATCCATCTGCTGTACACCTACATCACCCAGGGGAATATCCAGTTTCAAAAAAATGGACGGAAATTGCTGAAAGCCTCAGCCAAGGACATGATCCTGTTTTGTCATATTCAGGAATTTTATCCGGATCAAACTGCAGAAACCGCGTATTTGAAAACCGGGATGATTGTTGATTTCCTTCGAAATCAACTCATCAAAGAAAATCCGGATCCCCTGAAATTTTTACAGCAGATATTTCAAAAATTTTTTTCTGACAGCTTTTCAACAGATGATTATCGCCTGTTCAGACTTCTTTTTCACCTGAGAGGTTTTGCCAGCATCGATACATCATATTTTGCAGATCGCATGCTGAAATATGAGAAAATTGCCAGGGCTTCCCTGTACGGGTTACTGAGAGAATTGTCACCCGGCGTGTGGTACGATATTGCGGGTCTGATCACCTATTGCATGTACCGGGATATTGTGCTGGATATTGTGGACTATTCCCTTGCATCCAGCTATTTGTCGGCTGATATCAAAGTCAAAGATTCCAGTCGCTATTACGGCTCTGTCAAAACCGAGATTTCCCGGTCAAAATATCCCGAAGCCATTGTCAAACCATTTTTAAAGGGATTCATGTTTCTGATGGCGGCATTTGGTGTCGTGGATATCGCATACAATCATCCCCAAAATACAGAAATCCAGAAAAAGGATTTAAACTACCTTTCTGTTTTTGACGGCCTTCAATATATCCGCCTGACCCGCCTTGGGGCCTATCTTCTGGGCCTTTCAGAAGACTATGCCATTACAATCGAAAAAGAAAATGCCCGGATCGAGCTGGATGAAAAAAGGCTGTTGATCCATCTGGATGGTCCGGATAGAATCAAGGAAATGATTTTACGCCAGTTTGCAGAAAAAATAAGTGAAAACAGCTTCAAGGTGACGTTCGATTCCTTTTTGAAAGACTGTAAAACGCAGGATAATATCGAAGATAAAATTATTCTGTTCAGAAGGCATGTGTCCAAAAAACCCCCTGTGATCTGGGAGAATTTTCTAAATGATGTGTTGGTCAAGGTTGAACCGCTGATTCCGAAACCGGATCTGTATGTATTTCAACTGAAAGAACAGGCCGAGCTGATTACCTTGATGGCACAGGACGAGGTATTACAGAAGCACATTATGAAAGCAGAGGAGTATCATGTCCTGATTCCGGCAAGGCATTTGAATACGGTCAAAAAGCGGCTGGAAAAATTTGGCTTTTTTATTCAGCAGCTTCGATAATGTGGGGGGATTTTTTTTGGCGGAATCCTGTCAAAAAACAACCTGAATTCCATAACCGCACTTATTCAGAACTTTAAAAAGGAGGTGGACATGATTGACCAGAAAGATCGTCGAGCAGGCCCTGTCTTCAAGGTCCTGGTGATTGGTGTTATCATCGGGTTCATTCTGACCGCCGGGGCGGGATTTGGAATGAAAATTTCAGACGAACGCCCGTTCTGCGCCAGTTGTCACATCATGCATGAAGCAGCATTGACGCACAAGCAGTCGCCACATGCCAAACTGGCCTGCAATGAATGCCATGCGCCCCATAATCTCTTGAAAAAACTGCCTTTCAAGGCAGCATCGGGTGCAAGGGATATCTATCTCAATTCATTTGGGAAAATTGCCGAGCCCATTCATGCCGGCGATACCACCAGAGAAGTGGTCAATGTCAATTGCCAGAACTGCCACAGCATGACCAACATGACCGTATCCAGCATGAATGCAAAGGCATTTTGTACAGACTGTCACCGGAATGTTCAGCATATGCGCATGAAACCGATCAGCACAAGGAAGGTGTCCGATGCCTGATAAAAATTTTCATCCACAAACTGTCATTTTGATCCTGTTTGCCATGATGATGTCATTCATTGCCGCATGTTCGGATGTATCCGAACTGTCTGTTCCAGTGTATCAGACCAAACTTGCCGCAGACGAAATTCGAAACAGCGCATTTAAAACAGAATTCCCGCGCCAGTATGATTTTTATCTTCGAAACGATGAAAGCGAGGTCATGACCGAATACAATGGATCGGTGCCGTATAACAAGCACAACAATGTCGATCCGCTTCCGGAAGGCTACAAACACGCCCAACCCTATCTGAAAAATCTATGGCTGGGCTACCCGTTCAGTTATGAATATCGTGCAGCCAGAGGTCATACCCATGCGGTCGAGGATTTTCTGAAAATTGACCGGATCAACACCTATGGAGAAAATGGGGGGTTGCCCAATACCTGCTGGAACTGCAAAGGCACCAAAATGCTGGAATGGCCCAAACAGTACGGGGATGAATTCTGGGCCAAGGATGTCAACAGTCTGCGGGACAAGCTCGATGTTCGGGAAAACACCATCGGCTGCGCCAACTGCCACGATCCCCAGAATATGGAACTGCGTCTGTACAGTATTCCGCTTCAGGATTATCTGAAACTGAAGGGAAAGGATTTCAAGACATTGCCCCGTAACGAAAAACGGGCGCTGATGTGCGGGCAGTGTCATGTGGAATATTATTTTTTGGACAAATCCTTCGGGCCGGCCAAAAAAGTCAAGTTTCCCTGGGATAACGGCATGGACCCGGAAGATATGTATGCGTATTACATGGAAACGGGCGAGTGTACGGTCAAGGGATTTGAGGGCAATTTTGTGGACTGGACCCATCCGGTATCAAAAACCCCCATGCTGAAAGCCCAGCATCCGGAATATGAACACTGGAGCAATGGTCCGCATGGTTCGGCGGGTGTCACCTGCGCAGACTGCCATATGGCCTATGTTCGAACCGATGATAAAAAGAAAATATCATCCCACTGGTGGACATCGCCACTCAAAGATCCTGAATTGCGGGCATGCCGGCAGTGTCATTCTGACAAGACACCGGAATATCTGAAGTCCCGTGTACTTTTTTCCCAGAAAAGAACATTTGATCAACTTCTGATCGCTCAGGAACTGTCTGTCAAGGCCCATGAAGCCGTACGTCTGGCATTGGAATTTGATGGCGAAAAAACGGAAAATTATGAAAATCTGATCATTTCCGCACAGCAGATGATCCGGAAAGGTCAGTTTTTTTGGGACTATATCTCTGCCGAAAACAGTGTCGGGTTTCACAATCCGGTAAAAGCCCTGAACACGCTGGCCACATCCCAGCAGTGCAGCCAGAAAGCCGTTGATCTGGCCTGCGAGGCAACCCGGTTTGCGACTGCAAAAGATCTCGCAGGCGATATTCATCAGATTGTGCCGCCGATTTTGAAACACAGCCGAAAACTGCAGCAGGATCCGGAACATCTCAAGACCCACAAATGGTTTCAATACATTCCGGTATTGCCACAGGCAGACAGGGTGTGGGATGTTCAGAAAAAACTGATCAGCGCGGCAACAGGGGGATGAAGCATGTGACACAGTCAGATGGTTTCCATAACCCGTTTTATATGGCATTCCTGTCGGGGTTATTTCTCCTGTTTTTGTCACTTGGTCAAATAACCCTGGCTTCCGATGAACCTCCGGCAGAGAAATGGAAAAGCGGGATGATGGCGTTGGCAAAATCCCGTCAACTCGTGCTGGTCGTTTCGTCCGACTGGAACACGGTTCCGGCGCAGTTGCGATGCTTTGAACGATCCGATCCGGCCAAACCGTGGCAGGCGGTATTTGCCCCATCAGATGCAGTTGTCGGAAGGAACGGGATGGCATGGGGAATCGGGTTGCACGGCACATTTCCATCCGGGGCCGTGCATGTCAAGCGTGAGGGAGATGGTCGTTCACCGGCCGGAATATTCGCTCTGGTGGCAGCATTCGGTTATGCCCCGGTTGCGGATGCCCGGGTCACGACCTTTCCCTACCTGCAACTGACTGCCACCATCGAGGGCGTCGATGATGTCGGCTCACGGTATTACAACCGGGTTGTTGACGCCGCAACGCTGACAGACAAGGACTGGAACAGCTCGGAAAAGATGCTGCGGGATGACGACCTGTACCGATGGGGTGTGATCGTTGGACACAACCCGAAGCCCTTGTCCGGATTTGGCTCGTGTATTTTCCTCCATATTTGGCGGGGAGCCAGCCAGGGTACAGCGGGATGTACGGCAATGCCTGCAGAATATATCGAAACGCTCGTTCGATGGCTCGATCAAAGCCGTCATCCGGTGTTGGTCCAGTTGCCTTCAGCGGAATATATTCGTTTGAAACAGCAGTGGCAGCTTCCATAATGAATGCCGGAACGGAACATGCTTTTCGAATTCCATCCACAATTGTACCGAATGAACCTGCAGGAGATGTCCTGATGGATAGATCATTATTTTTCAAACTGATAATGGCATGGATACTGGTTGGGTTTGCACCAGGTTGTGCCAGCACAGATGGGCAGACACTCAAGCCGGTTGTCGATGAACGACTTTCCAGGCCCACAACGGTAATGATCGCCGATTTTGCCTCCGATACTTCTGAAATCAGTAAAACTGCCGGTTTTCTATCAAATGTTCAGAAAGGTATCCGGGACGATGCCCATACAGCCGAAGAAATACAGTTGGGTAAAGATGTGGCGGACGCCCTGGCAAGCGAGCTGGCATCCAGAATCGCATCGATGGGTTTGAATCCGTTACGTGTTCCATCAGACACGTCAGTACCCCGGGACGCCATCCTGATTACCGGAAACTTTGTAACCATTGATGAGGGAAATCAGCGACGCCGAAATATCATCGGCCTGGGTGCGGGAAAATCCTCTCTGGATTGTACGGTTGGCATATTTACGGTTGAAGGCTCTGGTGTTCGCCAACTCACAGCCTTTGACGCGCATGTTGACAGTGGGAGGATGCCGGGGGTTGCCGTCATGGGACCGGCCGGCAAGGCTGCCGGAGCCGGCACAGGCGCCATTGTTTCATCCAATTTGGCGATGAGCGGGCTCAAAAGCCATCAGTCAGCTTCCATTCAGTTGGCCAAAGGCCTTGCCGAAAATATTGCAGCCGAACTGGAAAAATACTTTTCCAAACAGGGCTGGATTCATCCCGGCCCGGTTCAGTAAATTGTCGGGAAGCAGACATCTCGCGTTACAATCCCATTGGATTCCAGTCATAAACCGGGGCCAACCCGGCATCTGAAGCCAGAATATCCAGATGGATGGTCGCAATCATTTCAAGAGGGGGGTAAATTCTGCGGCTGGTTTTTCGCA
>JBFXFK010000025.1:0-38213 GCA_050179135.1 Desulfatirhabdiaceae bacterium
CAGAGACGCCGGCAAAACATGGAACCGGGCCATGAATGGTGTGGCTGACGGACATGCCCAGGAAATTGAAATATCCCGAAATGATCCATCGCGAATGGTGTTATTGATGAATCCCTGGGGCAAAAAAAATCGCATTCATGTCTATGAATCCAGAGACGCAGGCGCCACCTGGCGTGACATCGGGTTTTCTGTTCCGCCTGAAAAACTCCCGGGTTTTGGGTATGTCGATGGTCTGTCAACCAATGTGGAACGGGACTCCCTGATTGATGACATCCTCTATATCGGGACCAATGGATACGGCGTATTCAAAACCATAAATGGGGGAAAAGACTGGATCCGGATAAACAGGGGACTACATACGCCATACATCAAGGGACCCGGTGCGTTGCGGGTTCATCCCCGTTCTCCCAGCACCCTGTATGCCAGCACCCAGACCGGCGGGGTATATAAATCGGTTAACGGGGGCAATACCTGGGATCGCCTGACAGTAGAGGACCGGTTTACCTTCGGGATGGCCATTGATCCGCACAACCCGTCACATGTCGTGGTTGGATGTGCGGGAAATAACCTGTTGATCACCCATGATGACGGCCGGCACTGGAAGGAAGTCCGTCTTCCGGCAACGCCACACGCAAACCTGGCCGTATATGGCGTTGAATTTCATCCCGATGTATCCGGCCTGATTCTGGCAGGAACCATCCGCTATGATGTTCAGGCAACAGAAGGGCTCTTTATCAGCACAGACAATGCAGAAACGTTTAAAACATTGACAATGGATGTTCCCAAAGTCAACATCAATACCATCACCCTGACCCGGGAAAACCCGGTTTCCGGATATGTCGGATTTAATGGAACCGGTCTGTTCCGCATCGTATTGAAAGAAATTTCCCGATGAAAATCATCTTCTGCAACAAATATTTTTTCCTGAATGGCGGCACCGAGCGATATCTTTACAACACCATGAATTACCTGGCGGCCAGAGACCATGACATCATTCCCTTCAGCGTGCGCTATGCCAACTCATGGCCTTCAGACTGGGAGGATTATTTCCTGCCGCCACCAGGTGATCCGGATCAGGCCCATCTGGATACCATCCGGTTTTCTCCAACCAACATTTTCCGGTACATCGACAGAAGCACCTATTCCATCGAGGCCCGAATCAAACTGAACCGGCTTCTGAAAGCGACCGGCGGTGCGGATATCGCCTATCTGCTGAATATCTACAACTATATGTCGCCCAGTATCATTCATACATTCCGTCGCCATCATATTCCGGTGGTGATGCAGACCGGGGATTATCATCTGCTGTGTCCTTCCTATTCGCTGCTGAGAAACGGCAATCCCTGCGAGCTTTGCGTTCAGGGACAGTATTCTCATGGACTTCGACACCGATGCGTCAAAAATCATTTTGCCGCATCCCTGGTTCGTGTCTCCGCCATGTATATCCAGCGATGGATCGGGATATATCGATTGGTGGACGCCATTGTTGTGCCCTGTCAATTCATGAAAGAAAAACTGATCGAAGGGGGATTCGAGACATCCAAAATTCATCTGCTCGAATATCCGGTTGAGAGACGATCGGGTACCAGAGGCACCAAAGCGGACCGGGGAAATACCGTCTGGCAGAAAAAAAACTACATGGTCTATTTTGGCCGGATATCCTATGAAAAGGGCCTGGACACATTGATCGAGGCCTTTCAGAAGCTGAATCAGCCGATCGATCTGGTGATTATTGGTCGAAGTTACGATGGGGAAGAACAGCGTTTGAAAAAAATGATACTCCCGCATGCAAAGCACCGCATTCATTTTATCGGATTTCAATCCGGCCAGGCGTTGAGCCAGTGGATTGCCGAAGCCCTGTTCAGCATCGTTCCCAGCCGATGGTATGACAATGCGCCGCTCAGCATTTATGAAAGTTTTTTTCAGGGAACACCGGTTCTGGGCGCCCGTATCGGCGGCATACCCGAACAGATTCAGGATGGGGTGACCGGATGTTTGTTTGAACCCGATGTCAGCGATGACCTGATGCTGAAAATGGAAACCATGCTCTCCAACCGGGATAACCTGATTCAGATGGGGCGGGCGGGTCAGGTCTTTGTAAAAGAAAACCTGCTTATCAAAGACCAGACAGACCGGTTGACGGATCTGTTTGAAACCGTTATTGCCAATTACAGCCGGAGATAACATTATGGCCCACCCGTCCAAAACCCGTGTCGCCATCGTCGTATCCCACCTGACCATCGGGGGGGCGGAACAACTGCTCCTGGAGTTTTTGCGCCATATCGACCGTACCCGATTTGATCTGTGCATCATGTTTTTGCGGGAACCCGGTATCCTGGGCAAGGAAATTCTGAACCTGGGTTTTCCGGTCACAACCGGCATCATCCGGTATAAATTCGATATGGCGGGCATATTCAGGCTGGCGCGACTGTTGAAGGATTTCCATACCGATACCGTATTTCTGATCAATCATCTCAACACCCTGTTTTTTGGCGTAATGGCAGCAAAGCTTGCCGGCATCCGGTGTTGTATCAACTGGGAAAACGAAACCTTCAAGAAATATCCGTTTCATCCCCTGACCATGCTGGGGCGCCGCATCCTTCATCTGGGAATCGATTATGTGGTGGCCGCAGCGATGGGACATGGCGATTATATCGCCACCGAGGAAAAAGTCCCCCGACGAAAAATCCGGGCCATTTATAATGGTGTGGACCCGGACCGGTTCCAATCCAGTCTGTCGCCAAATGAGGCCAAAACCCGCCTGCAACTTCCACCACACAGTCCTGTGGTCAGTATCGTGGCGGCGCTTCGACCCGACAAGGCCCACCATGTTTTTCTGAAAGCTGCGAGACAGGTGATCGATGCCATACCCGAAACACATTTTCTGGTCATTGGCGATGGTCCGCAAATGAATTTTCTGGTGAATCTGGCAAAAGAGCTGGATATTGATCAACAGGTTCATTTTCTGGGGTTTCAGCGACAATTGGGCGATATTTTTGCCGCGGTCGATATCAACTGTCTGTCATCCTATCCCCAGCAGGAAACCCTGTCGGTTGCCGCCATTGAAGCCATGTCAGCAGGCATTCCCATTGTCTGCACCAATGTGGGGTTCATGAAAGAGATTGTCATCGAAAATGAAACCGGCTATCTGGTTCCGGTCGATGATCCAACTGCGCTGGCTGAAAAGCTGATTTTTCTCCTCCGGCGCCCTGACCTGAGACACCGTATGAAACAGAATGTCCGTCACCTGGTCAGCCAGAGTC
Source organism: Desulfatirhabdiaceae bacterium (assembly GCA_050179135.1). GTDB lineage: Bacteria > Desulfobacterota > Desulfobacteria > Desulfobacterales > Desulfatirhabdiaceae > UBA4064. Next base: position 3,264 of record JBFXFK010000025.1, read on the forward strand.
TGAGCGTTCATCAGATGGCCAGGGCATTTGAAAAACTGATTGCATCGAGGCCAAGATGACCGATAGCCCTCCCCGTGTGCTGCTTCTGGTGGACTGGGTACCTGACAAGGGCTCCCTTCTCATGAAGTCGCTTCGAAAAGCCGGTCTGGACTGCGATATCATGGGAACGGATTTTCATCTGTCCAGATGGACCCCCCTGAACAAGATTCTGTCCCACTGGCCCAAGTGTCTGCTGGTCAGCATCCGGGCGTTTCAAAAGCGCCACGATTATGACTGTATCCTTGCCTGGCAACAGATCATGGGCATGTTTCTGGGAATGATCAAATGGATTACCGGCTCCAGTGTTCCCAACATTTTTATTCTGACAGCCATTATTGTTGAAAGACACAATCCGGTGCAGGAGTGGATACGCCGTAAATTCATATCCCTGTCCTGTAAAAGGGTCAATCATATCGGATTTTTATCAAATACTTACAAAAAAATCATCCAATCCCGGTTCCACTGGCCGGACTCGCGGACGGTTCTCTTGAAATCGCCGATCATTCTGCCCGAAATTCCCGAATTCAGCGGATATCGGCCGGATGGATACGTGTATTCGGTAGGACGAAGCTGCCGGGATTACAAAACCCTGTTTGCGGCTGCCAGGCAGTGCCGCCGGCAGTTTGTTGTGGTGACCTCCCGGGAAGCTGTCAGCGGTCTGAGCATTCCGGATAATGTAACCCTGCATTTTGACACATTCGGCAAAGACGCCGACAGACTCATGCAAAACTGCGCCGCGGTCATCATTCCATTGAACACGGATAATTCTCCGGCCGGAGAACTGACATTGCTGGAGGCCATGTGCTATGGCAAGCCGGTCATCATTACCCGAACCGTCATTACCCGGGAATATGTGATTCATGGTGAAAATGGATATCTGGTTCCCAAACAGGACTCTCAGACATTGGTCGAGGCTGTTAATGATTTGCTCTCCAACTCTGAAAAAGCTACAAAAATGGGACTGCTTGCCCGAAAAAATGTTCTGGAACACCATGCTATGGATGTATTTACCCAAAAAATCTCGGATACTATCATCAGGGATCGGAGATCAGAAGGAAAACAGCCTTGATCTCCCCTTGAATCAGACGGAATCCATTTAGGCGGGTTGTGGAATCTGTTCCGAACCACAACTATTCGGAATAACAATTAATATTCAATATAACTGGATTACAATTCAGGCTTGTGAATATCGGAATGTTTGCCTATTCGACTAAAATATTTGAAGTATATAAGAGAAAATTCAAACGAAAAATGAGTTGGATGCTGATTCGTTTCTACTGCCCATTTCTTCCTAATTCATATAAGGGAAATTTGACCCGTGGAAGAATCTATTCCTCCCTATTCAAGAAATGTGGTTATCGCCTGCAGATCGCATCAAATTTTATCTTTTTCTCACCTGAAACTGTCTCCATTGGCAATGATGTATTTATCGGGCATAACTGTTATTTGGGAGCAGGTGAAATAAGGATAGAAGACAATGTCATGATTGGACCTTTTGCGTCAATTATGGCTGGAAACCATCTTTTTGAAAATGGAATTGTTTTGCCAACTGGTAATAAATACCAGTATGGTCATGTTGTAATCGGAAAAGGGTCATGGATAGGCGCTCATGTGTGTGTAACAGCCAACGTCATCGTTGGACAGGGCTGTCTTGTATCTGCAGGGGCAGTAGTAACCAAAAATATTCCTGATTTCTGTATGGTTGCCGGTGTGCCAGCAAAATTCATCAGGGAAAATAAATCCTGATTATAACGGATTTGGGGGTTTTCAATAGGTTTTCGAGAAGTGTTCATGAAAACGTTTTGTTAACCCTAAAATCACTAAAGCAATAAATACAACTGGTTGTTTCTTTCCTGAGAATCTCTTAAATAGCCCGCTTACAATATTTAATTTATTGAAAATACAAAAAATATTTAAATCCGTTATAATCAGAATATTATCAATTACGGGAGAAGCACTATGAACATATTTTTATATCAACACGTTACAAAAAAAGGTTGTTATCAATTCTATAGCGGAATTTCCTGCATTTTCAGGTTTTCGTCCATGATGATGGCGGGCATTGTATATATCATCGCGATATTTCTTTTTTCTTCAAGTGCTTATGCGGTGACCGCATTAAGTGTTGAGTTTGAGGATACCCTTCAGATGATCAACCTGGATATGACGCATAAACAGGTTATTGAAACCCTTGGAACCCCGGATGTCATCAAGAGTGACAGTATGTGTCTGCAATATGAATATCTGGGCATGTCGATTTATCTGAATCGTGACGGTCGAATCGAACAAATCTATCTGGCCCGGGATTTTCACGGATCAATCGGCGGAAAATCCTCATCCAGCGGCATCTCCCTGCCGGACCTTCAGAAAGAATTCGGGGCGCCGGTTTCGAGTGTAAAACTGAATTATCAACCATCACCGCTTATTCAGAACAAGGCCACAACAGAAACCGAGAATATGACCGAGCCCACCGGCAAACCCAAAGATGAATTTCCGCTGCAATATGGGGGCAATAAAAAGCTTTACACCTTTTATAACGGTGGCAAAGTGGTCAAATACAAATATGTCCTGGATGATGAAGGACTTGCCTTCTGGATGGATCATGATCAGATCTTGTATGCCACGGTCCTGTATATGTCCGCCGATGAAAAGGCGGCTCACACGGCCTCTCTGGCATCAAACGGTACGCTTGACGGACAACGAAAAAACCGGCTGGCCGTGATTCATTTTGATTTTGACAAATATAATATCAAAAAACTGGTTGTGCCCATTATTGATCAGCATGTTGCCTACCTCCAGCAAAATCAGACCCTGCCGGTTATTGTCGAAGGCCATACGGATTATATGGGCTCGGATGCCTATAATCAGATGCTTTCCGAAAAAAGGGCGACTTCGGTTCGCGATTATCTGATCCAGAAAGGAATTGCCTCGGCCCGAATTCAAATCAAAGGGTATGGTGAAAGCCGCCCAATTGCCGATAACAAATCACCTGAAGGGCGGGCGTTAAACAGACGGGCAGAACTGGGCGTTGCGATTGAAAAATGAATCCGGAAGCCTGGCGGGTCAAATTGGCAGAGCCAGCATCATCATCATCGTCTGGTCCCTGATTGACAAGATTCTGGCAATTGCCAAGGAAATGCTGACTGCTCACCGCTTTGGTATTTCGGCGTCACTGGATGTCTTCAATCTGGCCTATTCGTTTCCCGGGACCATTGTGCTGCTGACTTCAGGAGCCCTTTTATCCGCATTTGTTCCCCTATACATGGAATGGCGAAACCGGTCCAAAAAAGAGGCCGATTCCCATACCACGTGGCTGATCTATTTGTCATGCCTTATCTTTGCGCTTCTGTCCCTGGTGTGCTTTATATTTACACCCGGCATCATTCAGATGATCGGGTATGGATTTGCAAAGCCGGAAAAAGACTTGGCAGTGGTCATGGAGCGCCTGTTGATTCTACTGATTTTTATTGATGGCGCCGGCATATTGCTGCGGGGAATCCTGATCGCAAAAAAACAATTTTTTCATCAGTATGTTGCCCCGATATTTGTCAATCTGACGCTGATTTTCCTTCTTGTTGTGGACATGGGTCTTGATATCTATGTTTTGGTATGGGGATTTTTGATTGGAACACTGCTGAAAACAATTTATATGGGCATAGCGGTTTATCAGAGCGGTTTCCGATACCGGATAACCCAACCATATGATCCACTTGTCATGAAAAAATTCTGGCTGCTTGCCATTCCCATGCTGGGCAGCCAATTGATCGCCAATTCCAATCTGATGGTGGATCATATCATGGCCACCCAACTGCCAACAGGCGGTGTCTCGACACTTCGATATGCATTTCGAATCAATGATCTGCCCATTCAGGTGGTTATTATTGCCATTTCCCGGGCCATCTTTCCGTTCATCAGTGAAGAAGCCGCATCCGGCAACCGGGAAAGACTTCAGGCAATTTTTAAATATTCCATCACGTTATTGGGTTTTCTGACAATTCCCATTACCAGTCTCATGCTGCTGTTTTCCGAGGATGTGGTCATTCTTCTGCTCAAGCGGGGTGCGTTCGATCTGGAGGCAGCCCGCTTGACCGGCCAGACGCTGGCCTGCTACAGCGTCGGCCTGTTTTTTTATGCCTATACCTTTATCAACGGCACCTTTTTTGCGGCGCTTCAAAACACCAAAGCGCTTCTCAATATGGGTATCGTTTCAATATTTTTGAACGTCATATTCAATTTTCTGTTTATGCACATCTGGGGCGTCAAGGGTATCGCGATATCAACCAGTGTCACAATGGGCGTCATTTCCATCTGGTTCATTTTTCTGCTGAAAAAAAACCTGGGTATCACAAACCTGTTTGAAACCGTCTCCAATCTGTTTCGAATCCTCATGGCCGCTGCAGGCATGTTTGGAGCCGGGCTGCTTCTTGTCCGGCTGTTTGAATTGACACCCGTGCCCAGAATCATTTTTGTACCAATTGCCGCAGCAATGGCCTCCATCTGTTATTTGGGATTCATCTGGATGTTTCGAACACCGGATATCGCAACCTGCATCACCGTACTGACCGACAAAATTAAACAATGGAAACGCTGAATAATCACCCAATGAACGACAATTCCCGAGCCGGATCTTTTGAGCAGATCCGGGTGCTGATGATGATTCACTGGAAAGAATCCGGTAACTGGGATCTGTATCGTGCCATAAAAGACAGGCTGGCGCGGGTGGATTTTTTGCAGCCCTATGGTTTCAGATGTCTTCTTTTGGACAAACTGTCCTATATTTTGTCGGAATTTTATCTGCCCCTGATTGCCCTGCTTCAAAAAAATTCCTGTGATATTGTCATTTCCTGGTCCATGCGTATCGGAATCTGCTACGGCCTGCTCAACCGGGTGTTCAAATCTTCCCGATCGCCCAAACACATTATTTATGATTTTCATATCGACCTGACGCGAACCGACCCACGATACCGGTTTCGCTTGATGTTGCTGAAAATGGCAATCCCCGGTATCGATTTCTTTTTTGTCACATCTGAAGCGGAAAAGGATATCTATTTAAAGAAATTCGGTATCAGACTGGAACAGATGGCATTCTGGCCCATAAGCCCCCCGCGATATCTTCTGGAAACATTATATCCCACGAAAGATTTTATTTTTGCGTATGGAAACAGTGACAGGGACTATGACACACTGGTTGATGCGGTTATGGATATACCCGTCAAAACAGTTATTGTGTCCAAAACATACATGCCATCCCGAGCGCTTCCGGCGCATGTTGACCTGATTCGTGAAAAATCATGGAATGCGCTTCTGTCGCTGATCGCTTCAGCCCGGATTGTGGTGATTCCACTGCTAAGCTACCGGATAGCCGCTGGTCAGCTTACGATGATGGAGACACTGGCATTGGGGCGACCCCTTATTATCACAAAAAATATGGCCACGACTGAATATGCCGTTGATGGAAAAACCGCGCTTTTTTTTGATGCTGGAGATGTAAAGACTCTCCATGACCATATCCGCTACCTGCTGGATCATCCCGATGCTGCTGAAAAAATGGGACAAACCGCACGGAAACGTGTTGGCAACCATGCGGCCCGAAGGCTGGCCGTACTGATGGATGCGATCAACTGGTTGTTGAATGCAAGGAATTAAAAGAATGGATGTGACAGTTCTGACATCGGTGGATGACCTTTCAGAAATCAAATCCGACTGGAACAGCATTTTGGAAGCCAATCAGGAAAACAATTTCTATTACAGTTTTGACTGGATTCATGCGGCATGTCATTTTTTCATTCAGCCGGTATCCCGGCCGTTTATTGTCCGGATTCGGGAAGACAACAAACCGGTTGCCATTATTCCCTGCTGTATCACCAGAAAACGACTCCGGTTATTTTCCTTCAACAGCTTGGAGCTGATCGGCAATATCTACTCGGCTTACCGTGGAGGCATCGTTTTGAAAGGACGGGAGGCTGATGTGGCGCAGGCCCTGTTCAAATGCCTGAAGAGCCATCGCAGGTTGTGGGATATAATTCATTTTGAGGATATACCTGGTTCCAGTTCTTTTTTGGGGTCATTACATCAGGAATGTCACAGCCGACACAACATGATCAACCGAATCACAGATCAATACGCCAATCTGATTTTTGACATCACACCTGGCATGCGTGCGGCTGATTATTGGCAAAGCCGAACAAAAAATCATCGACAAAACATTCGAAGCGCCATCAATAAAATGAATCGGGACGGCCGGTTCACCATTGTTCTGACTTCACACCCGGATCAGAATGTTCATGCCGCAATGGATCATTTTACAGACATATTCAAACACAGTTGGCGAAAAGAGCCAGAAATCTCCCCTCTGTTTCATCGACAATTGGCGGAATATCTGGCGTCTATTGGAAAACTTCGGCTTTTTGTGCTTTACTTCAAAAAAGGAGGAGGCCCAGGCGGTGATCTGTCTTTCTTATCCTATGAATCCGACATTGATGCCCACCAGACCATCCCGGATGGCTATGTCCCCATAGCCACTTCATTTTTTGCGGTCAACAGATTCTATGCAGGTTTGCTGAAAACTGCGTATCGGGAGGATTATTCCACCTATTCGGCAGGTACTGTTCTGAGCTGGTTTTCGATCAAGTGGCTGCTGGATGTTGATAACGTAAATCTGGTCGATTTTCAGAAAGAAGATGACGCATATAAATTCAAATGGGGACGATTTAATGACATGCATGTGTTGTTTCAGGCTGCCAATCCGCGCTGCCCGTTAGCCATGCTGGAAATATGGGCTGAAAAGAATCTGATTCCCTTATTGCGAAAGATCAAAAATACCCGGTTATGGCCGATTATAAACAATTTTCTGGGACAGCGTGATGGACGGACCTTCAACGAGCCGATAAAACACCCAGGCCGAGAAAATGGCGCCGCAGACAGATAGCCAGAACGCCAGATATGCATGTGTTAAAAAAAATGGGATGTGAAACAGCCAATTGATGATCCGCGTGCCGATGGGAATATGAAGCAGATACAGGGAATAGGATATTTTTCCCATAAACAGCAATACAGGATGGGTCAGGCATCTGAACAGAATCAAAAAACAGGCCAAAAGGCAGGCCGATGCACTTTCGTTTCCCAGCTTATCGTAAACCGATAAAAATGTCAGACCCAGCATCAACAGGGTAACGGATCGGCCAATCTGCCCCTGCCAATTCAAATAACAAAAAAAACCACAGGCAAACAACGGGCTGTAATAAAACATCAGGGCTGAATACGATGTCAGCAGGCCGGCCAGTAAAAATATCAGGCAAAACAGGACAGGTATTTTTTTATCCGGGGCGGTAAACACGGGAAAGCATAGTGCGATGAACACATAGTATTGAAATTCAATGGCCAGGGTCCAGAAAATCGGAACAGCCCAGGGCAGCTTTAACATGTCGTTCAAATAACCAACATGGGCCAGAAGCGCCGGAACGGATATGGGATAGGATGTGCCCCGGATATGTGCCGATATCGAAAACAGCATGATGGACAGGGCTGCGGTAATCAGATACGGTGGATCAATCCGCATCACCCGCTTGGCCAAAAAACGGTGGAAATGGGCAATCCGGTACCGGGATCTGAACAGCGCCAGTGGAATGATGAATCCGGAGATCACAAAAAACACCTCAACCCCCAGATATCCATACTGACAAATGATCTTTAAAAGTGAGTCGTCCGATGGAAAACCGGGCTTGTGCCGGGTGAAATGAAACAGGCAAACGGCCAATGCAGCCAGGCCGCGAAGCGCATCCACATGAGTCAGCCGGTTAGAAATACCGGTCGTAGAGTTTTTCATATTTAAAATCATAATGGAGCATATACACGAAATCAACACCATTCACTGGATAATACCATGAAACATGCTGAAAACGTTGTCATCAGCGGCATACACAATGTCAATGCACTGGGCGTACTCAGAGGACTGAGCCGAAAGGGAATTCCCGTCATTGTGCTGGATGTGGATCAACACAGCATGGTGCGCCATTCGCGTCATGTCTCCCGACTGGTCCCCTGCCCCAATCCTGCCGATAACGAGACCGGGTTTATCGAAACCCTCCTGAAGCTGGGACGCACGATGGATCACCGGCCGGTGTATATTCCAACAGGGGATGCGGAGGTGATGGCCCTTTCAAAACATAAAGATGATCTGTTATCTTTTTTTCGCATGCCCGTGGCCCCATTTGATACCATCAGCCTGCTGGTCAATAAAAAACTGTTTTTTCAGGACGTGATCCGAAGGAGCATCCCCTGCCCCTTGACCGCTTTTCCCGAATCTGTTTCTGACATGCGACAAATGGCCTCGGACATGGGCTATCCCCTCATCGTAAAATCCGCTTATTCCCATCGATTCATTCAGGAATTTCACAAGAAAGTCTTTGTCGTCCATTCCGCTTGTGAACTGGAAACCGTCATCGAATGGATTGGAACGGAATATTCCAATTATTTCCTGCAGGAAATCATACCGGGAAATTCGCTCTATCTGTTTTACGGCTATTTCAACCGGCAATCCGTACCAATCGGTCTGTGCGGTTATGACAAGGTTCGGCAGTTTCCAAAAGATTTCGGTATCGGAACCATCTGTCGCAGCAAAAACCGGCCTCAACCCATCCAGGACGCCATCCGCTATCTTCAGTCCATTGGTTATTACGGCCTGGCCGAACCGGAATTCAAACTGGACCCGCGCGACAACACCTACAAACTGATTGAAATCAACACCCGATCCGTAACCCAGACCCTGCTGACCGCAGCCTGCGGCGCACATGTGGAATATCTGGCATATCTGGATCTGATACAGGGAAACATCAATCCGGTTGCGCCTGCAACCGACGACATTTTGTGGATCGACGAAATCAATGAACTGCATTACCAGTTATCCAGAATACGAAGAGGCTTTTTCAATCCGGATGAACTGATCGCGCTGGCAGGAAAGAAAAAAGTGTTTGCCGGATCGGCAATGGATGATCCGATACCGGTTATTATCGGACTGATCTGTTTTTTTCAACAGAGGCTGACATCCCCGCGATCTGTCGATGCCATGCTGAATCTCTAAAGGGAATCCCATATGAAAATATCCCTGATCAATACCATGCGGGCATTTGCTACTGACAGATATCTTTCAGCCCTCATTGTGATGGGTATCCTGTTTTATACAGGTCTTACAGTTTTCATTATTTATACCAACAGACCGACTGACTTTTATATTTATATCATTGCATCCAAAATTCTGAGCATGCATATCAACATCTTTGAGATGGGGGTCATGGATTATCAGATTCTGTCTCAACAGATAGCTGATGGATTGGGGATTCAGATCAAAATACTCCCCTATTATTTTTACCTCTATCCAAGCCTAACCGCCCTTTTAATTATTCCATTATTTTTATTTCCGGTAACCGTAAGTGCATCAATCTGGATATTTTTAAGTGGCATGGCTTCCATTTTTTCCGGGATACTACTTTGCACATACACTACGGATGTGATCAAACAGCGCGTTATCATCGCATTTATGATCTGCTTCTTGCCGATATGGACATCCATGAGTCTGGGTCAGATCAACGTGTTTGTTTTATTTTTAACAGTATGCTTTCTTTACTGGTTGCGCCTGAGTAAAAACATCGCTGCGGGTGTCATTCTGTCTTTCAGTATTTTCATGAAGCCTTTTGCATTGGGCATTCTACCACTGCTTTTCTGGCGAAAAAAATTTGCTGCATTATTCGGTTTTTTTATCGGAACCACACTGATCACCTTATGCAGTATTGTTGTATTCGGACTACCCACAACCATTTCCCAATTTACCAATACCGTTAAATCGGCTACCCCATCAGGATTAAGCCAGTTCTTGACGATACAAAATCTGAATGCCTTGTTTGGCCGACTGACCAGTGAAGCATCGTCAGTGGGATTGACCCTATACATTCTAACTGGAGGAATTATTGGCGGACTGACACTGGCAACCATCCTGTTACGACCCGACAGAGATGATTTTGAACGGGAAGCAGCGCTTTTTATCGCTGCCACCCATCTGATCGCGCCGCTGACCTGGTATCATCACCTGACCATGTTTTCTCTTGTCTTTGCCTGTATTGTCCTGTCCTGCCATGATTCCAACTGGATAATGGGTTTCAATAAAGGATCAGGCAAGTCACAAATGGGATACATTGCAGCATATCTGTCTGCCGTTACACACCATAAACATTTCAAAATCACGGCTCTGTTACTGACTGGATTATTACTGACCAATCTGCACGCACTGTTTTGGAAACAGTTATCCAATATGAATCTGCTTCTGTCCAGTTTCCCGGCACTCACGGCAATTGTGATATGGGGAATATTGTTGATGCAGGTTCGCAATAACTGGAATTTTCATGAAAGCTGAATTAATTTGGCCTTGGGATATTGGATCAAAAGGAGTGCTACGATGGCTACGTTCTTGAACACATCGAAAAAACATGTTGGAATTATAATTTTTTATACTTGTTTCATCCTTTTTGTCCTGTATATCCCATTTAACACAAAGGGAGCTTATCAGTTTAAAGAAATACCCGGCTTTCCCAACTATGACATGCTTGCTTCCGCCTTTTTGGCAAAGCAGGTTCACTTATTGGATACAGTCGATCCGAAAAGACTTCAGGCTGATGATCCAAGAGACCCCAGTCATCCGTCCGCATATTTGTTTGACAGGGTAATTTGGAATGGAAAATATTATTTTATTCAGGAACCATTACCTGGCATTTTTCATGCTATTTGGAACGCAATTACTGGATACCCATTCCGTACTGGTGCTATGGTCACTCTTTCAATATCGGGTGTTGTTATAGTCTTGGCCTTTCTGATGTTGCACCTTCGCCAGCTCTATTTCCCATCTACTCCAAGCTGGATATTCTGGGGAACATGGATATCATTTTCATTATGTTCTGTTCAATTGCATTTTGCAAGTATGCCATTTGTTTATAATGAAGCGGTTGGATTGGGTAGTTTTTTCTCTTTATTGGGAATTCTCTGCGCGATGCATATTTTTCCCGTAAAAAGAAATGAGAAGACAAATTGCTTGGCGGCACTTGCCGGAACATGTTTCGGTGCAGCAGTCTGTTGCAGAGCATCGATTGTTTTTTATCCTTTAACATTCTTGTTGTGTTTAGTCATGTTTCATTTTTTTCGAGAAAGGCAGTATAAAATCATATTGAATGTTTTTTTGCCATTTCTAATTTGTTTCGGGCTTTTTATAATTGCACTGCTGGCATATAATTTTTTAAGGTTTCAAGATATTTTGGAGTTCGGAAGAAATTATGCAATCTATCCATCGCATGAAGACTATCTATATGCGATTTGGAATGAAAATATGTTTCGCCTGAAACATGTTCCTGTGCAATTTTATCTGTATTTACTTTCTCCACCGGATATAATTGATAAGTTTCCCTATATAATAATTCCGAATGAGAGTCGGTTCAAAATCGGCGATGTTCTTATTGTGAGTCAACGGGTTCGATCCATTTTTATTTTGGTACCCATATTGGTTGTTCTTATTGCAACGCCATTTTTACAGAAGTACTATCGAAATAAAATCTTTTCTTTCTGGATGACATATTTTATTACGGCCTCAGCAGCAATTTTTTGTTTCCTGACTTTTTTTCACTATGCAACGATACGTTATATTTATGATTTTCTCCCGATACTCTTTGTAATCCTGTTCGGATCTTATTCCACATTATGGGGAAAAATAATGGGTGATGAACATAAAGAAAAAATTGTCAAATTGCTTTTTATTGGTCTTGTCAGCATTACTGTATTTAATGGTCTCTTGGCTGGCTATCTGAAATACAGAAGCTAAAATTAACCCGAACATGAAAACACGAATTATGAAAACCGAAAAAATTCATGCAATAATAAAAACCTATATCAAGCACAACAGCCTCAATCCATCCAATTTAAGCGTACTGAGTGATGATGATTCGTTTTTTGAAAATGGTATCATCGATTCAGTCGGTGTACTTGAGCTGGTTGCATTTCTGGAGGAAACGTTCAACATGACGATCGATGATCATGAATTGACTCTGGAAAATCTGGATTCGGTAAACAGGCTGATGTCATTCATTCAGTCAAAAATCAAGAATGGGCCATAAACTGACATTGTTTTCTGGATAAGGGCCGAAAATGCTGCTGCACAATTTTCTCAGAGAAACTGCCCAAACATATCCCGACAGGGAGGCAATTGTTCATCTGTCCCGCCGAATGACATTCGCCCTGCTGGACAGCGTCTCCAACAATCTGGCCCATCATCTGATGGCTCTGGGCGTCAAACCGGGTGACCGGGTGATATTGTATATGGAAAATTGCTGTGAGTATATCTGTGCCTATTTTGCCGCACTAAAGGCAGGTGCTGTTGTTGTACCGGTTAACACTGCCCTGATCGCCTCCGAAATTCAGGAAATCATACAGAATTGTTCTCCGGTGGCGGTGTTGACGGTGAATCGCAGGAAATCGGTAATGACAAACCTGCTTCAGGGCATTAACAGCGAGAGGGCTTCAATCATTGCGGTCGATGATGGGTTATGCTCCAATGAATCTGACAAGCAGTACCGGCTTCCATCGGTCTCCCCGGATCAGGTTGCCGCTATCCTCTATACATCCGGAACATCCGGAAAGCCGAAAGGGGTCATGCTGACCCATGAAAATCTCTGCACCAATGCCCTGTCCATCGTCCAGTATCTCAATCTCACATGTGCCGACAAAGTGGCTGCCATCCTGCCGTTTTGCTATTCCTATGGTAATTCCCTTCTGACAACCCATATTTTGGCTGGCGGGACACTGGTTATTGATAACCGGTTCATGTATCCCAATACGGTTATCGAAACCATACATCAGGAATCTGTTACCGGATTTGCAGGGGTTCCGTCCCATTTTGCAATTTTGCTGAATAAATCGTCTCTTAAAACCACATCTTTGCCATCACTTCGGTATGTGACACAGGCCGGGGGGCATCTTCCACCTGAGCAAATTGAAGAATTCTGTCAAATTCTGCCGCATGCCCGGTTTTATGTCATGTATGGTCAGACAGAAGCCTCCGCAAGACTGACCTATCTGGAGCCCACATTTTTAAAAATTAAAGTTGGATCCATCGGAAAAGCCATTCCGAATGTCGATATCCGGGTCGTGAACAAAATCGGTGACGATGCGGCTTCCGGAGAGACCGGTGAGATCATTGCCAGAGGGAAAAATGTTATGGCGGGTTACTGGAACGACCCGGAGGCCACGAAGCAGGTGCTGAAAGACGGCTGGCTCTATACCGGTGATCTGGCCCGAAGGGATGAGGATGGCTTTTTGTATATTATCGACAGAAAAAAGGAAATCATCAAAACTGGCGCAAACCGGGTCAGCCCTCTGGAAATCGAGGGTGTTGTCAACCGGATGCCGGGTATTCGTGAATGTGCTGTCTGTGGCACGGCAGATCCGATACTGGGTGAAGCCATAAGGCTTTTTGTGGTTCTGAATGATGACAAAATTTCATGTGACGATATCATGCATTTTTGCAAAAAACGGTTATCTTCATTTAAACTACCAAAATATATTGAATTTTTGACCATTATGCCCTATTTGTCGTCCGGCAAGATCAACCGGGCTTTTCTTCGAAAACATATGCCGTCAGATTGATTGCCCCCCGGAAAGGACCTCTTCCGTGAAATGGATTTCCAATTTTCTTTCTGGTCTTTTTTTGCAAAATTCCTTGATGGAACCTGTAGAAAGACTTCTGCTAAAAGTGTCATGGCGACTGCCGCCCGACTGGTTCCATTACGATCGGTTCGTTGTAATGAGTTATTGCATTGTACAATCTTTTCTCTCCACCAGACGCCTGAAAAGTGTCAATACACGTCTGGCCGAACCATCCGATATTCCGGCATTGCACCGGTTAGTCGACCGCAGGAACGAATATACCGACAGATTTAAAAAAGGGGATAAAGCCATTATCGCTGAACAGAATGGTCAGGTTATTGGAATGTTGTGGGTGGAATCCGGAAAACTGCATGATGAGATTAAATATGACTATCAATTCTCTCTTTCGCATGATTTTGTATGGACTTACGATGGCTATGTTCTTCCATCCTGGCAGATCAAGGGAGTTTGGGTTAGCATCATAGATACGTTAAGATGTTATATGCGTCAGAATTTTTTTTCTGACACATATTGCATGATCAATGGATTGAATCGACATTCGATTAACAGTCATTTGCGATATGGTTACAAAGTTAGAAGACAGATTATCTTTTTACGATTTTATGCATTACAGATTCATCTTGAGAGGAATCTGGACAGCACAGCCAAGTCGCATGACTGGAAAATCAAAATTTATCGATCTGTACGTTAGGCTGTTGGAAATAATTAATTCCAAAGTGTTACCACCCAAAAAGATACAAAGAGATCTTGCATCTATTATGATTGAACCTGTGGTCATATGACACGATTCATGTTGATCCAGCATACAGATGGCATTATCAGTCGTCGGTGGCCAGTGGTGATCAAAAATTATTGGTTTGATCAGCGGCCCAAGCAGCAGGCCATGCCGGATATTGCCAGACTTCACAGCATTCTACAGCCATTAAAAGGCGCCCGAAACATAGAATCTTGGACAATTCTCGTTGATTTGACAAAAAACGATTCAGATCTCTTAGCAAACATGAATGGTGATACCCGTAAGCAGGTGAGGCGCGCAGAACGGGATGGCATTCATGTAGAGAGATTTGATGGCCGACATTCCTGCATCTTGGAAGAGTTTGACAGGTTCTTTCAAAATTTTTCCCAAAGCAAATCAGAAGTAAAAGGTGTCTTGAAAGTATCTGTGCAGATGCACATGCTGAAAATTCTGGCAGATGCCGGTATGCTCGATGTATCACGGGCAGTCAGTCAGAATGGCGAAACTCTGGTTTATCAACTTTACATTCTGGCTGGTGATCGGGCCCGAATTCACGTATCTGCGTCGTTATTTCGAGAAGAGTCCAATATTGGAAACAAAAAGTTTCTGGGAAGGGCCAACCGCTATCTTAACTGGCAGAACATGCTTTACTATAGACAGCAGGGATACTCCTTGTTTGATATGGGGGGATGGTACAGCCAAAACAACGATGAGTCATTACTGCGTGTCAATCATTTCAAGGAGTCATTTGGCGGAGAACGGGTTTGTGAATACGATGCCATTTATGGATGCACCCCAAGAGGTCGGCTGTTTCTGCCGCTTCAGTTTTTATATCGGAAATTGCAGCACGTTTTATCCCGAATTCGATCAAAATAGAGCATATATGACTGAAGAAAGCATTATCTCATGAGAGGGAAAAAAGAACTGCTGGCGGATATTCTGTTCAATTCCAATGTTGTCAGCTTGTTCAAACGGCTGCCGATGCGGAACAAACTGATCGTGTTGAATTATCACCGAATTCAGCCTGATGATCCCGGGTTCAGAACCTGTTTCGATGATGGGGTCTATAATCTGAATGCCACTGAATTTGAACGGCAAATCAGATGGTTGAAGCGTAATACGCTTATCCTTTCTGAATCCCGGTTGCTCAATCATTTCAAGGATGGCGACAGAAGTTTTCCGGACACATCCCGGCCCTGTGTTGTCATTACATTTGATGACGGATACAAGGACAATTATACCCTTGCCTATCCAATCCTCAAAGCCCATGATGTTCCCGCCATTCTGTTTGTCGCCTCTCAGATGATTGACAAAAGACGGCTTGCCTGGTGGGATACGATTGCCTATCTCATCAAAAAATGTACCAAACCTGTCATTCGATATGACGGTCGTGAGTTTATCCTGGAAACCCAACGAAGCCAAGCCATTGCACACTTTCAGGAAATCATGAAGCAAACCGCATTTGAACAGACAAAATATCTTGTTTCAGAATTGTCTGAACATTGCGAGGTGGATCTGCCGGATGCCGAACTGCAGGACCAGGAAATTCTGACATGGAATGAGATACGGGAAATGGCCAACAACCAAATCGCAATCGGCTCTCACACGCACACACATCGGGTTCTGAGCACGATTGATGCAGGCGCTCAAAAAGAGGAAATGATTTTATCCAAACTGATCATCGAACAGAATGTTGGTCAACCGGTTTTCAGCATATCCTATCCGGTTGGAGAACAACGGTTCATTACCCGTGAAACAGCCAAAATCGCTGCTGAATGCGGATATTTCCTTGGATTTACAACCAATACCGGCATCAACGACTGGAAACGCATTCAGCCCCATGCTGTCAAACGGATAGCACGACTTCTGGAAAAGGTCTCGACAATGTCGCTTCTGACCATGCTTCCGGAAATATTTACATGGGACAGCGCTGCAGCCATTCAGAAAAATTTTATGGAAACACACCCGACCTATGCCGATGCCTATTATCGGCTGGGAATCATCCACCTGGGCCAGGGCAAACTCGATTTGGCCATTCACAATTTTCAAAAAGCCGTCTCCTTCAATCCCAATTATATCGAAGCCCGTATCAAACTGGGTATCAGTCAGGCATTTGCCGGAAATTATGACGATGCAGAAAAAAACCTGCTGATGATTCTGGAAAAGAAACCTTCCTTTGCAGATATCAATTATTATCTTGGCCTGGTTTTGGCCGCCAAAAAGAGAATTCCTTCGGCCATCCAGTATCTGGAAAAGGCGATCTCCATCAATCCGGCTTACAAGGAGGCCATTTTACGGCTGGGTGTTTTATATTTCAAACAGGATCAGTGTGATAAGGCGATGGATATGCTCAGCCACGCCAGTCAGTTGAATCCATTGGATCCGGATTTGCTATCCCTGGTACAGGCCGGTCAAAAGATCATTGCCTCGCATGGTTATTCATCAACCAGTCTGCTACCGTTATTTTCCACCTATATTGGTGAAACCGACAGGCTTGAATCACTGGCTGAACAATTTATTACCCAGATCAATATCAGCCCGAATCTGAACGACATCATGGCCATTGTGGAAAAAGACATCTTTCCGGATGACAATCTGCAAGCCCTGCTGCAATTGTTTCTGGAGTACCAGGCCATTTTTCCGGAATATGCCGATATCCATAATATGCTGGGCATTCTGCATAAAAAACTTGGCAAACCAGCCGATGCAGAAATCTGTTTTATGGATGCCATCCGGTTTAATCCAAAATATGTAAAAGCCAGATTGAACCTGTTCAATCTGCTGCGAGAACAGGAACGCTATCGGAATGCCCTGGAGCACGGCTATTTTCTGGATCGTTTCAATTTGCCCTATCCCGATTTTTATTCCGGTCTTGCGGAATGCTGCATTCAACTCGGCGATTTTACCGCAGCGGAACAGTTTGCCCAAAAAGCCGTTCAACAGAATCCGGCTTACCATCGGGCGCAACAGGCGTTGGAACAGGCAAGACGTAAAATTTGTGGATGATACCCCTCCTGGTTTTGACTGAATTATCCATGCCCTTATTTCGATATTCGGGTTCCATAGAGACATTCGCATGATTGAAAAACGTAGGCTGATTGCCGATATTTTATTCAAAACCCGCCTGATCGGGCTGGTTCAGTCCGTCTATTCACATCAGCACATTGTTGTCCTGAATTATCATCGAATTCGTTCCAGCATATCTTTCGGGTGTTCTCATTTTGATGACAATGTTTTCGATGTGGACGAAGACCAGTTTGTCCGCCAGATGAAGTGGATAAAACGGCATACGCATGTGCTCTCCGAAACAGACCTGATCGATCTGATTTACAACCCGTCCCCTCCTATCCGGCATTCACGATACCCCCGGGTCGTTATCACTTTTGATGATGGATACCGTGACAATTATGACATCGCCTATCCGATATTAAAATCCCTGGAAATTCCCGCTTTTTTCTTTGTCTGCACCCAAATGATCGATGATCGACGTCTTGGGGCTTGGGATATTCTTGCGTTTTTGATTAAAAAATGTCAGAAACCTACCATTTCATGCAATGGTCACCGATATGACATCCGGTTCAATCGTTTGGATACACTGAAATCGATTCTTGCATGGATGAAAACGCTTTCTGTTGACAGGCTGAATCCATTCATTCAGCAACTATCCGAGATTTGTGAAATTGACATCCCTGTCTTGTCCCTGCAGGATAAAGAACTGATGACATGGGATCATATCAACAAAATGGCATCATCTGTCATAACCATCGGATCTCATACCCATACGCATTCTGTTCTGACAGGCATGGAAAACAGCATGCATCTGAAAGAATTGATGACATCCAAAAACATTCTGGAAAGCAAAATTGGAAGGCCGGTTCTATCTGTTTCCTATCCGTTTGGGGATAGCCTGTATATTCCTGATTCCATTCAACAAACAGCCGAAATATGTGGTTATCGCCTGGGATTTGTCAGCAACTTTGGAATCAACAGCGCGGATGCCATTCGGCCACTGGCCCTGAATCGAATTTCCGGCCATCTGGATACGGAGTCCACGGCTGCGGTGATGACTGTACTGCCGCGCCTGTTTACACGAAAACAACCTTCTTGACTGCTTTCATAAAGGACTCATTATTTGAGAGGAAAACGGAAACTTCTGGCAGATATCCTGTTTGATACCGGCCTGATCTGTCCGATCAGCCGGTTTATGTCAAACAACAAGCTGATTATATTCAACTATCACCGAATTAAATCGGACATGCCCGGTGTAACATCAGAGTTTGATGATGGGGTTTACAATCTGAATTCGGATATGTTTTATCGGCAGATGAAATGGATGAAACAGCATACCCGAATTGTGTCAGAAGCCGACCTGATCGGTGATCCCGTCAAAAAACTGTACACGAATAAAAAATTGAGCCTCCCGCTGGTTGCCATCACATTTGATGACGGCTACCGGGATAATTACGACATCGCTTATCCCATTTTACAATCCCTGCAAATTCCGGCTTTTTTTTTCATCTGCACCGAAATGATCTGGGAAAGACAGCTTCGCTGGTGGGATATTCTGGCATATCTCATCAAAAAATGTGAAAAACCATCCATTGTCATCAATGAAACCGAATACCCTCTCGATACCGAACGTTCCAGTATCATCGCGGACTTTTTGCAGCAGTTGAAGCCCTATCCACTTTTTCAGATTCAGGACTATCTCCAGTTGATCGCCAATGCATGTGAAGTGGATTTTCCCTCAAACGAGGTACAGGACAGGGAGTTGATGACCCCCGGGCAGATTTCCGAAATGCGGAAGGCAGGCATGATTATTGGATCCCACACCCACACCCATCAGGCCATGTCTGCCATGAATCATGATATCATTCATCAGGAACTGACCATTTCTAAACGCCTTCTGGAGGAAACAACCGGCCAGCTAGTCAGATCTGTTTCCTATCCCTATGGACGGTATCAGTATATCCCCCTGTCGGTTCAGAATACCGCCAGAAAATGCGGCTACCAACTGGGCTTTACCTCCAGCTCCGGCGTCAATTATCTGAATGACCTGCACCCGATGGTATTGAACCGTTTTTCCTGCAACCTGGAGCACATTTCCACTGCGGCCCTGACAGCGGCATGGCCGGAGCTTTTTGCCATCCGGGAAGAATCCCAAATGTTTCACAGGAGATATATCGCATGAAAACCCGCTTTGAATCCAACCCGGAATATTTCAGAGATACCGGGCTGATCATCGTTCTGATACTGCTTCTGATTTCCTTCTGGAATACGCGTCATGCAATGATTTTGGCGGCAATTGTCGTGCTTCTGGCAGCCATGACCATACCCGCCGTGTTCAAACCAGCCGCTTTCATCTGGTTTTATTTTTCATTGTTTCTGGGAAATGTCACCAATCGAATCATCCTGACCCTTTTGTTTGTGCTTGTTCTGTCACCCGTGGGTATTGTCAGAAAATGGTTCGGATATGATCCCATGAGGCGAAAAGCATGGAAGCAAGGAACCCATTCGGTTTTTGTGGTCCGGAATCATATTTTTTCTTCCAAAGATTTGACTGAACTTTTCTGACATGTGATATGTAATAAAGATCAACATACATTGAGGCGAATTACAGCATACATAAATAGTGCCAGAATAAAAGCCTCCTGTTCTGGTAAAATTCAAATATCGAAATCCGAAATTCGAAACAAATTCAAAATCCAAATATCGGAATGACCAAAAGGATATATCAGTCAATCCACTGTTTTGAAAATTATTGTTTGGGTCATTGTTTCGGATTTCGTGCTTCGAATTTCGAATTTTATGATACAGACAAATGGTTTCCGTTCAGGCACTAAATATCAACAATTTATAACAGGTGATCAGATGGATATTTTGAAGGATTTGTGGGGCTTCATGCGGGTTCGCAAAAAATTCTGGCTGTTTCCCATTA
Source organism: Desulfatirhabdiaceae bacterium (assembly GCA_050179135.1). Lineage (GTDB taxonomy): Bacteria > Desulfobacterota > Desulfobacteria > Desulfobacterales > Desulfatirhabdiaceae > UBA4064. The sequence continues at coordinate 23,675 of JBFXFK010000025.1, forward strand.
TCACGATCATGTTGATTTTGGGTGGATTGATTGTTTTTTCAGGTGGTTCTGCGCTTGCACCTTTCATCTATACGCTGTTTTAAGCAAAATCAGGCTGAAAAAACGGGGCTTTCAGATGGACTGTGCAATTCTTATCAACGGCAAATTAATGAAATATTTCTATCGAATTCTGGGCACATGTTTCATTTTGGCCGGCATCACTCTGAATGAGTGGGTCATCAAATATCTCACCCACGGCCAGGTCAGATTTGCAGAGACTGAAAAACAGATATTGATGGCTGTCATCAACGTCTGTTTTATATTATTGGGCATTCTGATCATCCGGTATCAAAAGACAGCCATGCAGAACCTGCTGCTTGTCTGCGCATCCGTTGTTGTTACATTGGGCTTTCTGGAATTTGCGTTGCGGTTTATCCCGCCTGATCTGGAATCCGAATCCCCCCGCTGGATTCCCCATCGATACAAACTGCAAAACAACGCCATTAACCAAGAGCACAAAATCCGCTCAACTGCCAATCCTTACGGGTTTAACGATATCATTCAGCCCATTAAAAAAAATCCGGGATCGACACGCATCGCCATTCTGGGAGATTCTTTTGTATGGGGCGCCGGTGTCCCAGAAAAAAATATGTGGACCCGCAAGCTGGAAAAAACAATGAATCAGGACGGGTTGAATGTGAGTATTCTGAATTGGGGAAAACCCGGATGGTCCACCCTGGATGAATTCCAGTTTCTGAAATCCGAGGGCATCAAATATGAATTTGATCTGCTCCTGATCGGATTTGTCGTCAATGATCCGGTAATGGATCGAAGCACGCATCGTGTATTCATTTATGCCGGCGGAATTGTTGACCGGATTTTTGTGCAACCCCTCAGCCGGTATCTGCCCAACACCACCTCGTTGTTTGTCGATCTCATCAATCAGTTTTTTGACCGGTTTTTCGGCTATGGCTATGTCAACTGGTTGGACCGCATCTATTCTCCGGACAACCTTCGGCAGTATCAGTCATTGTTGCTTGAGGTAGCGGACTTTTGTAAAAACCATGATATCCGGGTTCTGATTGTCATGACACCGGAAAATCATAGCCCGCTTCTTCAGCAGCGTTTTGAACGTGTCACTGGTCTGTTTCAGAAAGCGGGAATTCCGTATTTCAATCTGTATCCCGATGTCCATGATCAGTTGCATCATATCCCCATCCGGAGACTGTGGGCCAATCCGGCCGATGGACATCCCGGCGAAGCGGTCAATGATGTATATGCCCGCAGCATATATCGATATCTATTAGAAAACGAATATTTGAAACGCGCGGAACAACCCTGATCCGGCCTACTGGAATATCATGATGATGGAAAACTATTTTCTGGGAATATCTGCATTTTATCACGACAGCGCAGCGGTTGCGATTCTTGGAAACGACATTGTTGCCGCAGCACATGAAGAAAGATTCACGCGAATCAAACATGATCAGCGGTTCCCGGAACATGCCATTCGATTTGTTCTGGAAGAAACCGGCCTGACTCTGGAAGATTTCGAGGCCATTGCGTTTTACGACAAACCATTTCTGAAATTTGAACGGCTTCTTGAAACATACCATGCATTTGCACCAAATGGTCTAAGAAGTTTTCTGTCCGCCATGCCGGTATGGATCAAGGAAAAGCTGTTTATGAAAAAACTGTTGTGGGATCATCTGAAATCCATTCACGGCCGACCTTTTGCCAAAAAACCGGAACTTCTCTTTCCGGAACATCACCTCTCCCACGCGGCCAGTGCTTTCTATCCGTCTCCCTTTAACGATGCCGCCATTTTGACCATAGACGGGGTTGGTGAATGGGCCACAACCACAATCGGCAGGGGCTGCGGCCCATCCATCGAAATGTTGCGGGAACTCTATTTCCCCCATTCCATCGGGTTGTTGTATTCCGCCTTTACCTATTATTGTGGTTTCAAGGTCAACGGTGGCGAGTATAAATTGATGGGCCTTGCACCTTATGGCATCCGTGCCAATTCACAATTCCATTCCTTCCGAGCTGCAATATTGGATGAACTGGTGGATATCCGGGAGGATGGATCACTGCTGTTGAACATGGATTATTTTGATTTTGCCACCGGGCTTCGCATGTGCAATGACCAAAAATGGGAAAAGCTGTTCGGTCTGCCCAAAAGAATGTCCGAAAGTGACCTGACCCAGCCCTATATGGATATGGCCCTGGCGATTCAGGACGTCACGGAATCGGTCGTGCTTCGCCTGGCCCGGAATGCAAAAGATCTGACCTCCAGTGACAATCTTGTCATGGCCGGTGGTGTCGCACTGAACTGCGTGGCCAATGCAAAAATAAAAAGCAGCGGATTATTCAAAGGAATCTGGATTCAACCGGCCTCAGGAGACGCCGGCGGCGCCTTGGGAGCGGCGTTATCCTGCTGTCATATCTGGAAAAACACAACCAGAAAAAAAGCAGATGACCACTCCGACCATATGAAAGGTGCCTACCTGGGGCCCTGCTTCAGTGATATGGATACACAACGACTGCACCACCAGTTTCAGGCAACATGGAGACCCTATTCGGATTTTGATCGGTTGTGTCAGGACACAGCACAGCTTTTGGCAGATGGAAACGTGGTCGGCTGGTTTCAGGGACGAATGGAATGGGGGCCCCGCGCGCTGGGAAACCGAAGCATCATTGCCGACCCCAGAAATCCGGAAATGCAAAAGCGGCTGAATCTCAAAATCAAGTTTCGGGAAAGTTTTCGTCCCTTTGCCCCATCGGTTCTGGCAGAGGATGCCGCGGAATATTTTGAAATGGATGGTGACTCGCCCTATATGCTGCTGGTTGCGCCGGTGTCTCAAAAACATCGAAAAAATGACATGAAGACGGATACGGGAAATTTGTTCGACCGGCTCTATCAGCTTCGATCCGATGTCCCGGCCGTAACGCATATCGATTATTCCGCCCGGATTCAAACCGTTCACCGGGAAACGAATGAACGCTACTGGAAACTGATTCAGGCATTCAAACAGAAAACCGGATGCGGACTTGTCGTCAATACCAGCTTTAATGTTCGCGGGGAGCCGATTGTCTGCACGCCCCGGGATGCCTATCAGTGCTTTATGCGAACCGATATGGACTGGCTGGTTATCGGCAACTGCCTGTTTGAAAAAGCCGGGCAGCCGGAATGGACAGACAACCAGAACTGGAAAAATGAATTTCAACTGGATTGATTGCCCCCGGTTTATTTCTTTCATGATCAAACCAGATGGAGACAAGGCATGCCTTGTCTCTACGCGGCCAACGGCCCGAACAGGATTCTGGCAAGCCATCCGTCAGACGCTCGGGCGGTTTCTCAATCCACAATACTCATATCTCAATACTATCTTCACGGTAAATAACACAGATAACTCTTGACATTCATTTACAATATTGTAAAAAAAGAAACCATTGTCAACAAAGTTGACAGATTGCTTTTTGAATGTTTATCCCATATGTCATCTGCATACCGTATCGGAAAAACTTCAATCACAAATTTCCTCGGGGGCCCCATGTATTATTGTTTTTTGAAAACCCTGTATTTACAAGTGAGCTTAGTGTTGATGATGTTTCTCCTGCCAGCCTGTTTCCATTCTTCCGATGGCCCTTCCCAATTTGATGCCACTGTCAAAACGGCAGAGGATGTTCAGCAGTTGAAAGAACTTGAAACCCGGCTTATGGTTACACCCGAAAAAGCCGCCCTGCATCCGGATTATCATGTCATTAACAATATCGCCATCCCTTATATTCCGGAATACCGCATCGGGCCGGGAGACGTTCTTGAAATTGTATATCATCTCAAATACGAAAAAACATCCGAGGATTATCGTCTGGAGGTTCAGGATAAAATCAGTATCAATCTGCCCTATTATCCACAATACAGTTCCTCGGTTCTGGTTCGTTCAGATGGCAAAATATCCGCACCGCTGATCGGGGATATGGCGGCGGAATCCAAAACCCCAATGGATCTGGCTGCTGATCTCAATCGGGAATATAAAAAATACCTTAAAGAACCGGCTGTCACCGTTTCTCTGGAAGCATTCAACGTCAAGGTTGATGAATTGAAAAAAGCCATTACCACCGCAGCCAGAGGACAAAGCAAAATTGCGCCTGTTTCTCCGGATGGACGCATTTCCTTTCCGCTGATCGGCGGCATGCAGGTTCAGGGATTCACGGTCGCACAGGTAGAAAAAGCCATCAATGAAAGCTATGCCAAACAGGTCAGAAACCTGAACATTACCCTCATACTTCTTGAAATCCATCATCCCAAGCTGTATGTTTTGGGTGAGGTGGAAAGACCCGGCGCCTATGACATCGCATCGGTTCCCAATGTTCTGAATGCCCTGACGCTTTCCGGTGGTTTCAAGAAAAGCGGCGATCTGGAAGAAATTGCCGTATTTCGAAATGAAGGGCTGGAACGTCCGATTGCGTTTAAAGTGAATATAAAAACCGCTCTCAAAACCGGCATTGCCCTGACCAATATCAAACTGAAACCCGGTGACATTATCTACGTGCCCAAGACAAAAATAGATGAACGCAATGATACAATCGAGAGAATCTTTACCAGAGGTATTTATGCCGTTCTGCCGTTTACGACCAGCTTAACCGCCAATTACAGTATTAATCCAGACAATGATTAATATAGAAAATATCCCTCCGGCTCTGCCGGATGTATCTGACTAATGGGAAAATGCTATGCAGAACATATTTCGGGAGTTCGTTTTTATTCTGTTTGACCGGATGCGGCTGATCATCATGGTATTTTTGGCTGTGTTTATCATTTCGATAGTGCTTGCAGTTACACTGCCATCCATTTACCGTTCAACAGCCAAATTTTCCCTGATCGTTCCCCAGAACATGGATCCGCTTCAAAGAGAGTCCTCATTTGATTATGGAAACCGGGTACGACGGTTTCTTCAGGATCAAAAAGAGCTGATTCTGTCCAACCGGGTTCTGGAAAGAAGCATCCACATTTTGCATCCGGATCAGAAAGGAAGTATTAGCGCCAAACAAATGAACATGATAGCCCAAAATCTGGATGTTACGCCTCCTGGTGGAGAAACCTTTGAAGGTTCAAACGTTTTCATTCTATCTTATATTGACCCCAGCCCGACCAGAGCAACCCAGATGGCATCTGCTATTGCCCAAAGCTATTTTGAAGTCTATCAGGAAATGGCGCAAACCAAAACTGATTATTCCCACAGCTTTTTTCAGGAACAGACCCAGAAACTGAATCAGGAAATGCTTGAAAAAGCGAACAAATTGCGTGATTTTGAAACAAAACAGGCTCTGGCGCTGATTGAAATTTTAAATCTTGAACCTGGCAACGCCAATTCGGAAGTCGGCCCCAATGCACTATTGAGCCAGTTTTTAAGAAGTTATCACGAGCTGCAGACCGAACTGGCCGGACTTCATGTTTCCATAGAAGCACTTGAACGGGAAATCAATAAAAAAGGAATACCCGTTGTCCTGCCTGAAATGGAAGTGACCGGTCGATCCATCACTGTCTTTAAAACCAAAGTCTCTCAGCTACAGATCCAGTTGAACGAAATGAGGCCTCAGTTCAAGGAAAATTATGAACCCCTGAAGCAGGTGGAACAGGAACTGAACCTGAGTGTGGATTCACTGAAAAAAGAGTTGACCAGATCAGTAGATGCACAAAAAATGACAGCTCAAAGTATTGAAGCCAGGATCAGGCAACTGGAAAAAATTATCCATGGTTTAAAAGAACGGATTCAGACGACTGCCAAAGAAAAAGCCACCTACTCCAATCTACAACAGGAATACAATCTTGCCAAAGAAGCCTATTCTCAGGCCCGTGCCCAGTTGGAACAGACCAGGTTGGCCAATTCACTGAATCAGGAAAAACAGTTTTTAACACTTATTGACAAGCCGGTTGTTCCTGACAAACCATTTAAACCAAACCGGTTTCTGATTGCCGTTGGCGGCATGGTCGCCGGCCTGTTGCTGGGTATTGCCATTGCACTGACCGTGGATCATTTCGATCACCGTATCAAAACCGTTTATGATATCGAATCGCATTTGAATGTTCCGGTTTTGGGATCGGTCTCAAGCGTTTAAATAAATACAAACCACGCAGGATGGACCGCGAAGCTAACCTTACCTCTGGTATTGAAATGGTGCATTTTTTAACACACAGAATTTGCTCTGAAATATTGAACAACCATTACTGACATATGGAAATTTTTCCCATTATCGTGATTAGCATTGTTTCCACTGCAACCATTTTTTTATGGTTCAGGGGCATGAGCCAGCAAAACATGCCGGAAGAAGAACGTTCAGATCTTCCCGCTCTGATTCTGGCATCATGGGTGATCGCCTGTGCGGTTTTGGGACCATATTTTTTCATAATACGTCTTCCCGGCATTTTTGATATCACCATTGAACGGCTTCTGTTCATTTTGATACTGGCCTTCCTGACAACCGGGCCATTTACGGGAAAAATCAGTTTTCGAAAAAACAATACCATCGAGATCATGATGTTTGTGTTTATAGTGATCTGTGTTGTTTCCATGATTCGAACCGGTTTTCGTCCGTCCTATCCGGAATTTCCTTCTCCCTGGTTTGTGTTTATCACCGGATATTTTTTCCCCTTTCTCATTTTTATCTTTACCAAAAGCTATATCCGGAATTCCAGTCAGGTGGAATTGATCCTCCAAACTCTGTTTTTCTTTGGAATATATCTGTGTATTACCGCCACATTTGAATATTTCAATCTGCGCCAGTTTGTATTTCCACGGTTCATCAATGATCCGAACATATCCAACCTGCACCTGGAACGCGCCAGAGGTCCGTTTTTAAATGCCGCATTCAATGGTGTGGCCATCGTAATCGGGTTTGTCTGCGGGGTTCATCTTCTTCAAAAAAAAACAGGATTCACCCGCTTTTTTTATCAGATGTCACTGCTTCTTTTCTTTCCGGCTGTTTTCTTTACCCTGACACGGTCTGTCTATCTGGGGATGCTGATCGCCGTATTCATTTTGTTGGGATGGTACAAAACATCGGTTTCAAAATGGAAACTCATGTCTCTGCCACTGGTGCTGGTTCTGATTATTGGCATTGCCAACTCCCCACGCCTCCTGTCCCAGGACAGACGGGAAGGTGGGGTCTATCAGGTTCAGGAAGTTGACATCCGTCTGGCCCTGATGCAGCAGTCGATCGTCATGTTTTCCAACAGACCGTTTTTTGGGGTTGGTCTGGCACAATTCATTCCGGCATCCATAAGTGAATACAGAGGGCGGGTGGCCTATATTGCTGAAACCGCGGGCACCCAATACCAACATAACCATATACTTGGACTGGCTGTGGAACTGGGCCTGGGTGGAGTGCTTGCATACCTGACCATTGTCATCCTGATTCTGTGGAGGCTGACTCAGCTTTATAAAAAACTGGCAACATCCGGAATCCTCGGCACCAACCTGTGTATTGTCATATTGGCTGTCTGGCTGGTTTATCTGGCCAACAACCTGTTTGTCGAGCCTTCAAACAACATTTTTTTAAATTCTGTTCCCTTTTTGTTTGCAGGTCTGGCAGATGGCCTGTTTACACGCAGCGTGTCAGTCGATATCCCAAACCCATCTTCGGTCAGGACGTTACAAGCCTATGTATAAAGATTTCTATCACCTGAAATCAGAACCCTTTAGCACCCATCCCAATCCCGGAATGATTTTTACCTCGAACACCCATAAAGAGGCCTGGTATTATCTCCTGTTTGGAATCGATACCCAGGAGCCCTTTCTGGTGCTGACCGGCGAATATGGAATGGGAAAAACCCTGCTGTGTCTCAGGTTGATTCAGGCCATCAAAAAAAAGGGAAAATTCTCGGTTGAATATATCCCAACACCCAGTGAGGGATATGGCGGCATTTTGCGGCGGATTGCCGCCAGTATGGGGATTACGGCAATTCCTGAAGAAGAAGCCATTCTTCAGGATGTCATTTATGACCGTTTTCGGTCAGACTCCGAAAAGAACAGATTTTATCTGATTGTTGATGATGCCCACGAACTGGATACCAACACCCTGACCAAGCTGAAACATTTATCGACATTCAATCATGATGGATTCTTTCCGATCATCATGATTTTTGTGGCGCACCCATCGTTTTTGCAGGGGCTGCAAACCCCGGCGTTAAGCTCACTGAGTCAGCGAATCAAAAGACGGTATCACCTGGCCAGATTCACTTTTGAGGATACCAAAAATTATATCTTTTTTCGCCTTCTCAAATCCGGTGCTTCCGGAATTCCGGTGCTTCCGGATGAAACTCTTCAGAAAATATTTGACTATAGCGGTGGAATTCCGCGACTCATTAACAATATATGCGACACATGTCTGTTGATTGGCGCATCAAAAGGATTGGTCACCATTCCGCCAGGGGTTGTGGATGAAGCCAAACAGATTGTTGAAGGCAGTCTGGTCGGTAATGCCCCGGAAGCAAAAGCGGATTTAAAATCCGATATGGGTGATGGCACATTCATGACCATTGCCGAGGACTTGCCACCCGATGAGCCTGTTGAGCCCGATTATATGCCATTGACAGTATCCGATTCGGAATATGACGAGACCGAAAAAAAATTGCCGGAAAAACCGTCTTTTGGAAAAACACTTAAAAATTTGTTTTTTATCATTTTGCTTGCATTTTTCCTGATGGTATCGGGTGCATTTCTGTATCATCATTTTTTTAAGGATACCACCCTGTTTACGTCACGTTCACCAGAAACACAGCCGGTTGATACGCCGCAACAGATTCATAAACCGGTTCATCAATTGCCCGACGACTTAAAAAAAGAGATTCAGAATCAATCTGACGCCAATCAATCTAAAAATGAAGTTGCCGCCATCCCAACCCTGCGGGAGGAATTATCACCGGCGCAACCCGCTTTGGCTGCCCCCCCCCCCGGCACGGATCAAACCAGAATATCGTCATTATCCACAACGGATGATTCTGCGCAACAGAACAGTCAAATGAGCATCCGGCCAACCATTAAAACCGAGAATACCGCCTCTGAAACAAACCATACAAAACTGAATTTCCCTTATTCCCTGAGAGGATCCAGCTATCAACAGCCAGATCGGGCAACCCCGGAAATCATGGAAATCAGACAAATGGGGCTGATACCCTATCTGGTAAAAGCTGATCTGGGAGATATGGGTCTCTGGTGGCGGATATACATTGGTTTTTATGCGACAGAAGAAGAAGCCCAAAAAATTCGGACAGCCCATAAACTTGACAGTACAACAGTTCAAAAAACCGAATATGCCTGTCTGATTGATGAGTATTCGAATGAAACCGACACCATGACCATGTTTGAAAAATTGAAGGAGACCGGATATTTTCCGTATGTCCTTCAAAAAGCAAAAGATCGCTATGGCCTTTATATCGGGGCTTTTGAAAAAAAATCCGAGGCGGAACGCCAAAAACAGGACTTAAAAAAAAACGGTTTTATCTGTCAGGTTGTCAATCGATAGCGGATTGGCGGGAACACATGAAAGGAAGGTTTACTGCCATATGAATATCTGGGAAGACGTATATAATAAAAACAAGGGTATTGGAAGGGTTCCGGTTTATCCACAACAGGACCAGAATCATTTATCGGACCAACAGCACCCGCCTTTATCAGAACATAAATCCTATCAACCGGTATCTAACGATATTTATTCTCCTGAGGATGTCTATTGTCGGAACAACATCTCTCCCCCGCCCCCAAAAAATATCCCGAATCAGGAGATGAAACCGGCTCATTCCTCACCCAAAGTATCCCGGTTCAGTCCCAAAATTTTATCGGACAAGCTGTCAACACCCTATCCCAAAATCCTTTCCAGGACCCATAATCAGTTTTCCGATATCTGGGCCAACATACTGGTGGAAACAAAACAGAATGTTCAGACACTGCTGATGTGTGGTGCAACCCGTAAAGAGGGAAACACGTTTGTTTCATTTCATCTGGCCATGTTTCTCTCCAAAGAATACACCATGAAGGTTTTGTATATGGATACCAATCCAAATCATTCCGCTTTTCCAAAAATGAAAAACCGTCCGGGCCTGTATTCGTATATTTCCGAAAAAAAAGACCTTTCCTCCCTGATTGTAAAAACAGAGTATCCGGGTCTTTATCTTCTGCCGTCCGGTGCCGGTGGGGGTACAAATTATGGCGGTGGTACGTTACCCCGGGAATCTCTTGAAACCCTGATGGCCTATTGCAAAAATAATTTTGGTGTCACCATTATCGATGGCCAACCGTTAACCATGAGTCCAGCCATGATAGAACTGGCAAAACATGTCGATATGACAGCGTTGGTATGCCGATACGGGTTTTCCAGACGGGAGGTTACCAAAATGGCCATTGACAAGCTTCAAAAATATGGGGTGGATTCCATCGGGGTCATTCTGAATGATCGTCAGTTTCCCATCCCCCAGACCATTTACAAACTGATGGGATAATCCGAGTGCCTGCAACAGATGGAAAAAGAACCCTTCTTCATATAATCGACGCCCTGAATATTGGCGGCGCCCAGGAACTGGTTGCCCTTCTGGCGGACAAGACGCCAAAATCCGTTTATCAAAGCATTGTGTGCACCATTCAGCCTGACCGGACCATGCAGGCCCGGATCGAATCAACAGGCGCCATTCTGTATTGCCTGGATCGGAAAAGACCCAGCATACGATGTCCAGGCAGATTCATTTCCTATGTTTATCATACAGTTCGGGATATTTTCTCGATCTGCAGAAAACACCGGGTTCATGTGGTGCACTGTCATCTGTCCGATGCCGAATTTATCGGGATTTTTGCAGGCTGGCTGTATGGCGCAGACAGAATCCTTACCACGGTTCATTATCCGGCACTTCTTCCGGAAAGGAAACCCGGGGATATCCGAAACCATCTGCGTATCGGGATCACCCGCATTCTATATCGTTTGACCGACGCAGTTGTTGCTGTTTCCACGGATACAGCCGATCAGTTGAAAACCGTGTTTCGTCTGTCCCCGGATAAAATTCATGTGATCATCAATGGCATCGATGTCAAGGCCATTCATGAAACACATCCCAAAAACAGAACCTATCTGTCTGTTCTGGCCTCACCCGAACAAAAAATCGTCACATCCATCGGTCGACTGATGCCGCCAAAAGGACACCGCTATCTGATCGGGGCGATGCCCTTTCTGATTGAAACGTTTCCTGATCTAAAACTCCTTGTTGCAGGCGATGGCGACCTTCGTCATTCTCTTGAAGAACTGGCTCAACAACTGAATGTCAGCAATCATATCTCATTTCTGGGCAGCCGGAACGATGTGGCCGATATTCTGGCCATTTCGGATGTATTTGTTCTGCCTTCTGTTTCAGAAGGAACATCTCTTGCTCTGCTGGAAGCCATGTCCGCCTCAAAACCCATTGTTGCAACCGATATTCCCGGCAACCGCGCGGTTTTGAAGAATGGCCGCAACAGCCTGCTGGTGAAGCCGGGTGATGCAAAAAAACTTGCAGAGGCGATTACGTTTTTGATCGATCATTCCGACACGGCAGCCGGCTATGGCATGCAGGCATATCGGGATGTATATCAATCCTATAATATTGACAAGACCGTATCCCGTCTGGCCGTCCTTTGGGGATAACCCTGTTCACCTTTAGACATCAAAACTGAATCCCAATGACAAAAATTTCGGTAACCGGTTTTCGGGGAGTCCCTGCCACATGGGGCGGAATCGAGCATCACTGTGAAAATCTGTATTCCCGACTGGCGAAAACGGGATATGATGTCACCCTGTATGCCCGCAGCTATTACACACCAGAGGAGATCACGTCTTACAAAGGCATGAAAGTCGTGAGGCTGCCCACCCTGAATCTGAAATATACGGATGCGCTGCTACATACCCTGATATCGGTAATTCACATCCTGTTCAACAATCCGGACATCATTCATATTCATGGAATTGGCCCCTGTTTTTTCAGTTGGTTGCCCCGGCTTTTTCGGCCAAACATGAAAGTGTTCTTTACCTGTCATGGTTTGGACTGGCAGCGAAAAAAATGGCCGTGGTGGGCATCTCGACTGATTTATCTGGGTGAGCTCTGCGCCATCCGGTTTGCACAATACCGGATAGTGGTGTCGCGTGACCTTCAAACCTATTTTCGTGTCAAATATGGCATCGAAACCATGTATATTCCAAATGGTATCATACCGGTTGAATCCCGGGCGCCGGACCTGATAAAAAAATGGGGTCTGTCTGAAAAATCCTACTTTCTCTGGGTGGGTCGAATTGTTCCGGAAAAGCGCCTGGAAGATGTCATCAAAGCCTATTTGATCAAACCGGGCATAAGCAAACTGGTCATCGTGGGGGATCATGCCGGCGCCGGGTCATATATGAATGAACTGATTCAACTGGCCAAAAATCATGACTCCATCATTTTTACCGGCTACCAGTATGGTGCTGTACTGAAAGAACTGTTTTCCAATGCACGGGCATTTGTCACCGCATCCGAACTGGAAGGACTCCCCATCACGCTTCTGGAAGCCCTGTCTTATGGAATCATGTGCATTACCAGCAATATTTGCCCGCATCAGGAACTGATGCAGTCATTACCGGGTTTTTCATGTGATGTCGGAGATATCGGGGCCATTTCCACCTGCATGACTCGGGTCGAAGCCATGACCGATACGGATTTTGATGAATTCAAACGAGAAGCCAATGCAATGGTCCTTGATCAATTCAACTGGGAAAATGTGTGTCAACTGCATGATATGTTGTATCAAAACAGTATCCGGTCAACCAGGAATACTGCATCATGAATACCAACCGCGGAATTGCCAGACGAATCGAACTCGCAGTTGATGTGTTGCTGACCGCACTGGCATTTGGCTGTGCCTATTTTATCAAAGGCTATCTCCTGGCAGAACCGTTGGGCGGACTGACGTCTGATTCAAACTACGCACTGGTGCTGTTGATGATCACGATCATCTGGTATGTGACCCTGGATTTTTTGCAGTTTAGATTCATCTATTCCAGCAGAATATCCGCCCATCAGGTCATCCAATTTTTTAAAAGCATCGCCACATGCATGCTCCTGTTGATTTTATGTCTCTATATATTCAAAATCCGATATTTCAGCCGACTGTTGCTTTTGATGTTCTTTTTTTTGGATATTGCCTTTCTCATTCTGGCCCGCTGGATGGCTTACCGGTTCATCTTTGAGAAACGGAGTCATGGATACTTTCACCGCTATGTATTGATAGTGGGCAGTCGCACCACGGCCAGGGAACTGATTCGCATGGTCAATACCCAGTCTGAATCCGAAATCCGGATCATCGGCTGCATCGATATCAATCGGGATGATGTGGGGAAAACGGTCTGGAATGGCATCAATATTATCGGAACATTGGATGATCTTCGGGATATTCTGCTCACTCAGGTCATCGATGAAGTCCTGATCACCATGCCCCTGAACGAAATCCATAATTCGGAATGGTATCTCTCGTTCATTCAAACCTTCGGCATCACGATCCGGATTATTCCCTACTGGTATGTCAGAAAATTTTTGTCCATCAAACCGGATTCCCAGGAATTCAAGGTCGATCAGTTTTTATCCGAACCCGCGCTGACGCTGAGTACGGTTCAGGACAAACAGGATGATCTGGTCATCAAATTCATGATGGACTATATCATCGCTGTTTTTGCCCTGCTTGTCACCTTTCCCATCTTTTTGCTTGTCACCATTGTTCTCAAAGTTCTATCTCCTGGTCCGGTCTTTTACAAACAGACGCGAAGCGGCCAATATGGTCGACATTTTTCTCTCATCAAATTCCGTACCATGATTCCCGGTGCAGACGATCAGATCGAAAGACTGATGTCCATGAACGAGGCAGACGGACCCGTATTCAAAATCAAAGATGACCCCCGCATCATCCCCTATATTGGAACCTTTCTCAGAAAATTCGGCATCGATGAACTGCCCCAGTTTATCAATGTTCTCCGGGGTGAAATGAGTGTTGTCGGTCCCCGGCCACCCATTCCGGTAGAAGTGGAACAATACGAACTGTGGCAGCGCAGACGTCTTTCCATGAAGCCGGGCATCACCTGCATCTGGCAGATTCAGCCAAACCGGAACGAATTGTCATTCAATCAGTGGATGGATATGGATCTGAAGTATATCGACAACTGGACATTGTGGATGGATATCGTGATCATTATCAAAACAATTCCGGCCATTATACTGGGGCATGGGCGTTGATGCAATCCCATCCTGAAGCGGGCTGACAACTGACCACTGAATACGAGCCACTGCCTACTGGCCACTATTTTTCAATGGCATATCCCGCAGACGAAATGGCCGATTCAATCTCCTGAATATGGGAAGGTCCCCGGGTTTCCAGAACCAGAGACACCACCGTCATGTAAACCGGACGATCTCCCTGAAACCGGTCATGAAAAATATTCAGGACATTGGCTTTCAGACTGGCAACCAGGCTTAATAGCCGGGCCAGGGATCCCGGCGCATCATTCAGCA
>JBFXFK010000026.1:0-28448 GCA_050179135.1 Desulfatirhabdiaceae bacterium
TGCCAAGGTTGAAGTCGCGGGTTCAAATCCCGTTTCCCGCTCCATTTTTTTTGGCGGCATAGCCAAGTGGTAAGGCAGCGGTCTGCAAAACCGTTATTCTCCGGTTCAAATCCGGATGCCGCCTCCAAATATTTGCCATTCCTGTGACCCCTGCGCCGATTGTTCGGTACAGGGGTTTTTTTTGTGCCGATTTATCCCCTTATCCCGATATGTCTGTCTCCGAAAATGTGATGCCTGATTTACAGACTGTAAAAATTTCCGACAGGCTTTCGCGTCCCATCGGCTTGCCCCCTTCTGTTTCTCCACACCAAAATCTGCTTAACCATTTATAATTATAATCTTAACCAATCTGTTACCCTTAATGGCATGTTGATTGCAGAATCGCTTGTCAGCGATTCCCGGGGTTACATGCCTATCCGTCCGGGTGAAGACAGAAATCGCTTTCAGCAGTAATTTTCTGGGATTCAGAGAAAACCGAATTTTCTGAAAAGGAAGCGAATGGAAATGGTTACTGAACTTCTGATAGCCGATCGAAACCCTCATATCAGGGATTATCTCAAACGTGAGCTGACTTCTGAAGGGTATGTCATCTATCTGGCCAAAACCAGCCGGGAATTGCTTGAGACCAT
This sequence comes from Desulfatirhabdiaceae bacterium, assembly GCA_050179135.1. Lineage (GTDB taxonomy): Bacteria > Desulfobacterota > Desulfobacteria > Desulfobacterales > Desulfatirhabdiaceae > UBA4064. The sequence continues at coordinate 630 of JBFXFK010000026.1, forward strand.
TGCCTGTATCAATACACTCGATCTGTTAATTCTGGATCCGGATCTTCCGGACCAGAATGACCCGGATATTCTGATGAAAATACGATCTATCGCGCCTGACATTCATGTCGTCATTCACAGTTTCCGCCCCGAGTTTCACCAGTCGGAACAGAAGAGCGGTCAGGTGGATTTTGTTGAAAAACGGGGAAACAGCATCGATCAACTGAAACAGACCATCTTCAGGATGGTGCATACCGCTCACATACAGGAATAATGTTATGTCAGACGAGAGAACGGTCACAGGTTATTACCGGACGTTAAGCAGAAACATGTTTCTGTCCATCATCATTGTTTCGTTCATTCCCGTGTTTTTTGTCAGTGCCACCATTCTCTATCAGTTCAGAGTGACTTACCGCGAAAAGGTCTTTGAACAACTGGCGGAGCTGGTTGAAAAGCATCAGCTCAATATCGATGCTTTTTTGAATCAGAAGGTTGCCGATATCATTTTCCTGTCCAAAAGCAAGGGATATGTCAATCTTCACAACGAAAAATTTCTTCAGCACAAACTGACACTGCTGCAGCAGACCTATGGGTCGGTTTTTGTGGATCTGGGCGTCATCGATGACCAGGGACTCCAAATCGCATATGCCGGACCGTTTGCCCTGGAAAAAGCCCATTATGACGAGACTGAGTGGTTTCAGGAAGCCATGAAACGTCAGGTGTTCATCTCCGACGTGTTTCTGGGACTGCGGGGGATGCCACATTTTATCATCGCGGTGCGGGACATATGGGAAGGAAAACCCTGGATTCTGCGCGCCACCATTGATTTTGTAGAATTCAACAATCTCGTACAGCAGATTCGAATTGGTGCGACGGGGTTTGCCTTTATCGTCAACCGTGACGGTAAATATCAAACCCGCCTGGGATTCGGACTGGAAGCAAACCAGGAGGATATTCTCAGTTTTTTCAAGAAACGGGAGCATTTTCCCATCAGCGGCGTATCTGTCGTGGAGCGACCGGATAATGCCGGAAACAGGCATATTTATGCTGCGGCCCTCCTGAAGAACAACGACTGGCTTCTCATTTACCAGCAGAGCACGTCGGATGCATTTTCCCATCTCAATCGAACCCAGTGGATTTGTATCATTATTTTTATTCTGGGCGGAGTGGCCATTGTGACCATGTCCGCAATCCTGACCCGGAGGATGGTCAGCAGGATATCATTGTCTGACCGGGAAAAAGAAGTCATGAATCAGCAGGTCATTGAAACCGGCAAACTGGCCTCCATTGGCGAACTGGCCGCCGGCATTGCGCACGAAATCAACAATCCGGTAGCGATCATGGTGGAGGAGGCCGGCTGGATTCAGGATCTGCTGGAAGAGGAAGATGTCAAAACCAGTAAAAACCTTACTGAAATTCAGGATGCCCTGTCCCAGATTCGGATTCAGGGGACCCGATGCAAGGATATCACCCATAAACTGCTCAGCTTTGCGCGGAAAACCGACTCCCGGATACAGTATATTCAACTGAATGACATGATAACCGATATTTCCGCCCTTTATGAGCAGCGCGCCAAATACAGCCTGGTCCAGATTAAAACGATTCTGGACCCGTCACTTCCGGCAATCCGGGGATCCGTGTCCGAGCTTCAACAGGTTTTGTTGAATCTGATCAACAATGCCCTGGATGCCATGGAAAAGAAAAAAGGAGGTGTTTTGACGCTTTCGACCTTTACAAAAGATGATCAGGTCGTGGTTGAAATCCAGGATACCGGTCTGGGAATTCCGGAAGCCAATCTGTCCAGACTGTTCGATCCCTTTTTTACCACCAAACCCGTTGGAAAAGGAACCGGACTGGGACTTTCGATCTGTTACGGCATCATCAAAAATCTGGGTGGTGAAATTCATGTCAGCAGTCAGGTGGATCAGGGAACCATTTTTGGCATTTATCTGCCGAAGGCAGACGATACGAGCACAGATCTTTTAACAAAAGGAGAAAATCAATGACAGTGGCCAATCTTTTGCTGGTGGATGATGAAATTCCCTTTGTGGAGGCAATGACCAAACGGTTAGCCCATCGCAATTTTCAGGTCATCGCCGCGCATACCGGGGAGCAGTGTCTGAAGCAACTGGAAGCCCATCGCGATATCGAAGTCGTGATCCTGGATGTCAAAATGCCGGGAATGGACGGTATCGAAACCTTGAAAGAGATAAAAATGAAATATCCAATTGTAGAGGTGATCATGCTGACCGGACATGCCACGGTTGAGTCCGCTATAGACGGCATGAAACTGGGTGCATTCGATTATCTGATGAAACCGTGTGACATGGAGCAGTTGGTGGCCAAAGCCGCCGAGGCTGCTACCAGAAAACGGTCCCAGGAAGAAAAAATCATTCAGGCGCGCCTGAATGCCATCACATCAACGCGGGCGTAAAGGACACACCATGTCCAATCAAATTCCTGCCGATCAGTCCAATATCAGGCTGCTTCTGGTCGATGATGAGGTCGGCTTTGTAAATGTGCTGGCCAAACGGATTGCCAGGCGTCATTTTGACGTGCAAAAAGCATACAGTGGATCCGAGGCGATTCAGATCCTCCGTAAATCCGTGTTTGATGTCGCGGTACTGGATTTGAAGATGGAAGACATGGATGGCATTGAAGTATTGAAGGTATTTAAAAAAATGGCTCCCCGGATTCAGGTGATCATGCTGACCGGACATGGCTGTGAAGAGGCTGCACGGGAAGGGATGGCGGCAGGCGCATTCGATTATCTGACTAAACCCTGTGAATTTGACGAATTGATGAAAAAGATTCTGGAGGCTGTGGCACAATCCGGAGGCGACCATGGACACATTTAATGTACTCTTTGTCGATGATGAAATTGATTTTCTGGATACACTGATGAAACGCATGAAAAAACGCAATGTCAGTGTTTCCGGTGTAAACCGTGGCGAGGATGCCATCGAATATCTCAAGACCCATTCCATCGATGTGGTGGTTCTGGATATGCGAATGCCGGGAATGGATGGTATCGAAACGCTTCGGGAAATCAAAAAACTGAATCCGCTTCTGGAAGTGATCATGCTGACGGGCCATGCATGCCTGGAGGCAGCACGGGAGGGGATGGAACTGGGGGCTTTCGATTATCTGATGAAGCCGCTCAACATCGACGAGTTGCTGTATAAGCTTCAGGATGCCTACCGTAGAAAATCCATTCATGAGGAAAAAATAAAACAATTGAAGGAAACCATGGCGCTTCAGAAGAAAAAAGAAAAGGCTGAAGACTGAAGGTAGCCGCAACCAGCATTCCGGCAGAGCTGCTGTCGGACAGTCAGGCGGCCTCTCACGACTCACTACTCATATCTCAATACTGAAAGTATTTTCGCGATAAATTGTTTTCATGGAAAAATCAGGCTTATCAACGTTTGACCTTAAACCGGACAGGAGTGACAGAATGAAATTCTTTTCGCAGTGGGGACAGTTCATGATGATTGGGGCAAGGGCGCATGCCCAATGGGAGATCGATATCGCCCGGACCATTTTTTCAAGCCGTAAACGATTGATTCTTCTGGGGCTGATGTGTATTCCCGCCATTCTGGGCGGATTTGCTTTTGCCGATCAGATTGCCGGGGCACTTCCGGAATTTGTTGGCGGAAAAAGTTCGTATATGCCGGCATATTATTCAAACGGCATTTTCATCGCATCCATTCTGATTGGAATCGGCGCCGGCCTTATCACCGGATGCATTGGTGCAGGCGGCGGATTTGTCATTGCACCGGCTCTGATGAGTGCCGGCATCAAAGGCATTTTGGCTGTTGGAACCGATTTGTTCCATATTTTTGCCAAAGCGATCATGGGAAGTGTCATTCATCGAAAACTGGGGAATATATCGGTTTCTCTGGCATTGATATTTCTGATCGGCGCCATGGGAGGCGCGACTGCCGGTGGTGTTCTGAACCGGTTTTTATATGAAATCAATCCGGTGTTAAGTGACGCATTCATCACCACCATTTATGTGATCATGCTGGGCGGGTTGGGTATCTACGCCCTGACCGATTTTTTGAATGCCAGAAAATCCGGTGACACGGGTGGCGCCCATGGTGCAAAAGTGGAAGGCGCGGATCTGGGCAATCTTCCCAAAAAACTTCAGGCCATCAAAATCCCCCCCATGATCACATTTGATCAGGGCATCATTCCCGGAGGTCGTCAAATTTCAGCCGTGTTTCTGGTGCTCAGCGGAGCACTGGTTGGGCTGGCGGCGGCCATCATGGGTGTTGGCGGCGGCTTTCTGACCTTTCCCATTTTTGTATATGTCCTGGGCATTTCGTCTCTGACAACAGTTGGGACCGATATTTTTCAGATCATTTTTACAGCAGGCTATGCCGGTATCACCCAATATGCCATTTATGGATTCATATTCTATACCCTTGCGATGGGCATGCTGCTGGGCTCGCTTCTGGGAATTCAGATCGGCGCCATGGTCACCAAGGTGGTCCCCGGCATCACCATCCGCGGCTTTTATGCCATGTCGGTTCTGGCCGGCTTTGTCAACCGGGTGTTTGCCCTGCCCGGAAAACTGGCGGATATGGAACTGATTCCACTCTCCAAAAACATAACCGTGGTTCTGGATAAAATTGGTGTTTATGCCTTTTTTATCGTGATCGGCATCTTTGCCGTATGGGTTATCGGAACTTTTCTGAAAAATATAAAAACGCTGAAAGGAGCATGATCGTCATGATCGCAAACAAAAAAGAATTCTATGGTGGAATGGGACTGATGGGGGGATTTATTGTGGTTTTTGTGATCCTGTTCCTGCCCGTCTTTAACGGCCATAACGCGCTCAATTATATGGATCAACTGTATAATTCCATATCCAAGGGGTCCGCTTATTACGTTCCGGAACTGAAAATAGAAGCTGCAAAAGAACTGAATAAAAATATTTCCGTAACCCTGAAGATGAAGGATGAAAAGCAGGCCAAGGAAACAGTCCAGATTCTGTTGGGCGCCGGTGCTCAGGTCGCCATGTCCGGAGCCGAACTGAAGATGACCGGTGATCTGGGAAAAATTTTGACCAGTGTTCTGGACGACACCGATCTGATGTTTTATAACAAGGGAAATGAGCTTCAGGCCAAGTATAACATGGATGAACGCCAGGCCTTTTTTAACTGGTATACCGTGATGAAAGCCCTGGACAAGGATCTGACGCATCAGAAGAAATTTGCCGAAGCCAAGGTGGTGGCCACGATCATCAAAAAAGGTGTGGAATGCGCCTATAATTATTATAAAGTTGAACCCCAAAAAATTGGCGATAAGGCCGGTATTGTCATTTTCTCTCTGGTGTTTTACGTTGTCTATACCCTGTGGTATGGTTTTGCGATTCTGTTCATGTTTGAAGGCTGGGGTTTAAGACTGGAGCACTGATGAAAAAAATGCGGGCGATACTGAGACGATGGTTTGGCAACAACAGCGTTGAGGAGCCTTCTGAAAATATCGATCAGCTTCGCGTCGCATTTCGGGAACGATACCATAACTTCAAGTTGTTGCTGAGCGCCAACAACCGCTCGCTTGAAGTTATGGCCGAAATGGAGCAGGCCCTGCAGGGAGGCCGTCCGTTCGGCATGTCCTTTATCCGATCCAGTTCGACCCGGGTTTCTGTCAATGTTTTTCGAATGATTCAGAACCTGAAATCCCTGTCATCCGGAAAATATCCCGATCTGGATTCCCGCCACACAGCCATTCAACAGGCCATCGATGCCATCCTGAAGGCAGAAAAACCGCTGAAAGATGGCGCACCTGTTCTGATGCTTCACGATTTGAATACGGAAATGATCGATGCCGCCGGAAACAAAATGGCCAATCTGGGAGAGCTGAAAAACCGGGTCGGCCTTGTGGTGCCCGATGGTTTTGTTCTGAGTACCACGGCCTACCGCCGGTTTATCGACCACAATCAACTCCAGGTGGAAATCGATCGGCTGTTTCAAAGTGCGGAACTGGGAACAGTTGAAACCCGATATTCCCTGAGCTCCCGCCTTCAACAGCTCATCATTCGTTCTGAAATACCCAAAGACATTGTTGATGACATTCACAGATGCTGGAAAATGATTGAATCTGTCGAGGGAAAACCCGTTACCATGGCACTGCGCAGCAGCGCCATCGGCGAGGATACCGAAGGAAGTTCCTTTGCCGGCCAGTATCGCTCCGAGCTGAATGTCAGCTTTGAAAATGCGCTTCAGGCGTATAAGGAGGTGGTGGCCAGCAAATACAGTTTGACTGCCATGACATACCGTCTGAACAAAGGATTCCGGGACCGGGATATTTTGATGAGCGTGGGCTTTCTGAAGATGGTGGATGCGGTCTCCGGTGGTGTCATGTATTCCCGAAATCCGGTGGATGACCAGGATGATTCCATACTCATCAATTCGGTCTGGGGACTGCCCAAATCAGTCGTGGATGGCAGTATTTCATGCGACGTGTTCATCGTGAGCCGGGGCCCAAAACTTCAGGTGCTTGAACGGAACATCAGTTCCAAAACCATCAAATATGTCTGTTATCCCCAGGAAGGCGTCTGCCGTCTGGAAATGCTGCCGGAGCAAAGCCTGGCGCCCAGCATCACGGACAGCCAGATTCTGTCTTTATCTGAAATTGCACTGGCGATAGAGGCGCATTACGGTCTGCCCCAGGATATTGAATGGGCCATTGATTCCGCCGGTCAAATTATCATCCTGCAGTGCCGCCCCCTGGAACAGATTCATCCCGCAATATCAGAATTTATGGAGAGTCCGGTTTTTTCGGATGAGAACCGGATTCTGTTCCGGGGCGGCATCACCGCCAGCCCGGGAATTGCAGATGGCGTGATATTTCCGGTCTCAAGAGGTGTCGATGTTCTGGAATTTCCGGATGGCGCCGTTTTGATTGCTGAACAGGCTCTGCCCCGGTGGGCATCGTTATTGAATCGGGCATCTGCAGTTATAACGGAACAGGGTGGATTTGCCGGGCATCTGGCAAACGTCGCGCGTGAGTTTCGGATTCCCGCGCTTTTTGGTGTTCCCAATGCACTGACCCTCTTTTCAAAGGGGCAAAGCGTTACAGTGGATGCCACCCATCGGGTGATCCGGGAGGGTCAGGCAGGGGTCATTCCCGGTCGGGAAGTGCAAAAGCCGAATTTCATGGCTGGCAGCCCGGTGTATAAAATGCTGCAACGTGTTTCCCATCATATCATTCCGCTGCATCTGCTGGATCCGGATTCAAGGGAATTTCAACCGGCCAACTGCAACACATTTCATGATATCACCCGGTTTGTTCATGAAAAATCCGTCATTGAGATGTTCAATTTTGGCAGGGACCACCATTTCCCGGAGAGATCCAGCAAACAGCTTCATTACCGGGTTCCGATGCAGTGGTGGGTCCTGAATCTGGATGATGGATTCACAGAAGAAGTCGATGGTAAATATATCCGGCTCGAACAGATTCAGTCCATCCCCATGCTGGCGTTCTGGAAAGGTTTTGTGGGAATCCCCTGGGATGGACCGCCGGCTCTGGATGGCAGAGGTTTCATGTCGGTCATGTTTCAGTCAACCGCCAATACCGCCCTGGTATCAGGAGTCAAATCCGCATTTGCCGAACGGAATTATTTCATGATATCCAGAAATTTTTGCAGCCTGAGTTCCAGGCTGGGGTATCATTTTTCAACACTGGAATCCCTGATCAGCGATCGGGATTCTGAAAATTATACCAGTTTTCAGTTCAAAGGCGGAGCGGCAGATGAAAACAGGCGGTTGAAACGGGTGCAATTTATCGGAGACATTCTGGAAGAGCAGGGTTTTCGGGTGGAAATTCGGGATGACCACCTGTCGTCCCGAATCGAGCAACAGGATATGGAAACCATGAAGTGGTATGTCGAGATTCTGGGATATTTGACACTTCACACGCGTCAACTGGACATGATCATGACAAACCCGGCGTCTGTCGCGTATTATCGTAAAAAGATTCAGAGCGATATCGGGGTGTTGAAAGATAAGGCTGTCGGAAACAAATAAATCCAAGTGTCTCTTCGGTTTGGCGTGCTGAATCATCACCAAAAGTTTAGCAGACGTTTACCAAAAACAAAAACAGGCAGAAATGGAAAATTGATAAGATTCCATTCCTGCCTGTTTTTATGGATGGTGCCGAAGGCCGGATTTGAACCGGCACGGGTCGCCCCGCTACCCCCTCAAGATAGTGTGTCTACCAATTCCACCACTTCGGCAAACAATAATTACTTGGACGGTGTTGCTGATTCGGTTTCCGGTTTGGTATCGGCCGGAGGCGGCTGAGTCGGCGCGGATGTCTCGGCGGGTGCTGTTGCAGCCGGAACATCTGTCATGACAGAACTGCTGGCTGGTTTGCCGGACATATAGGCCAGAATGAGCGAGGTCAGCATGAAGACAACCGCGGCAACAGTTGTTGCCTTGCTGAGAAAGGTTGCTGCGCCGGCACTGCCAAAAAGCGTCTGGCTGGAGCCCATGCCGAATGCAGCGCCCATATCGGCGCCTTTTCCGGTTTGAAGCAGCACGATCATGATGAGTGCAATACAGACAATGACATGAATGATGATCAGAAAAATACTCATGAAAATCCAAAACCTGTTTTATTGATTGTATGAAATGATGGAATAAAAGGATTCCGGCTGTAAACTGGCGCCACCGACGAGTGCCCCATCCACATCCGGAAGCGCCATGATGTCAACTATATTCTGCGGTTTAACGCTGCCACCATACAGGATTCGAATGGAATTGGCAAGCGCATTGTTAAATCTTTTTGCCAGCCATTGCCTGATAAATCCGTGAACTTCCTGAATCTGTGCGGTGGATGCGGTTTTACCGGTTCCAATCGCCCAGACCGGTTCATAGGCAATCACCAGGCATTGAATCTGTGAGGCGGAAAATTCATCCAGCGCCAGTTGAATCTGTTTATCCAGAACCATGAATGTCTGATTCTGGTCCCGCTGGGCTTCGGTTTCGCCGATACACAGAATGGGTGACATTTCAGCGGCCAGGACAGCCGCGATCTTTTTGTGAACAGCCTCATCGGTTTCAGCAAAAATCTGACGACGCTCCGAATGCCCGATAATGACGTACCGGCAGCCTGTCGATTTCAGCATGGCGGGTGAAATTTCACCGGTAAACGCGCCTTCGGTTTCCCAGAAAACATTTTGTGCTCCCAGTGCAATCGGCGTTGACCGAAGCACATCAAAGACAGATGCCAGAGATATGAACGATGGGGCGATCATGACTTCAGGCGCCGATACACGGACCCGTTCGGCCAGTTGCATGGCAGTCTGGACCGCCTCGGGGAGCGTTTTATACATTTTCCAGTTTCCGGCTATCAGGGGAATTCTGTCAGTCATTTGTTTCACCTCAATCTGTTTGAAAAGATATCCGGGTTGTTATCCGAGCATTTCACCGATCATGGCAATCAGATCGACCATTCGGGTTGAATAACCCATTTCATTGTCATACCAGGACAGGACCTTGACCATTTGATCGATGACAAATGTGGACGGGGCATCCACGATGGACGACAAAACCGATCCGTTAAAATCGCTGGATACGAGTGGCAGATCGCTGTAACCCAGAATTCCGGACAACGATCCGTTGGCGGCATCCTGTAGGGCCTGATTGACCTCGGTTTTATTGACACCGGTTTTTTCGATAACCACCACCAGATCAACAATGGAGACATTGGGTGTGGGAACCCGAATGGCCAGTCCATTCAATTTTCCAGCCAGTTCCGGGAGGACAAGTGCAACGGCTTTTGCAGCACCGGTTGTTGTCGGTATCATGGATAATGCGGCGGCTCTGGCCCGTCTGAGATCCTTGTGCGGATAATCGATCAGTCGCTGATCACCGGTATATGAGTGTACGGTGGTCATCAACCCGCTTCGAATTCCAAAATTTTCCAGCAGTACCTTGGCAATCGGCGCCAGGCAGTTGGTGGTGCAGGACGCATTGGAAATGACATGATGTTGCCTGGGATCGTAATGGGCGGAATTGACCCCCATGACAATGGTTATGTCCGGATTTTTGGCCGGGGCGGAAATGACCACCTTTCGTGCGCCAGCCTCCAGATGTTTCCCGGCAGTTTCAGCCGTGGTAAAGAGACCGGTGCATTCCGCAACGATATCGACACCCCAATCTTTCCATGATATTTGCGCAGGATCGCGAATACTTGAAACCCATACCGGTTTTCCGTCCACCTCGATCGCGCCGTCTTTGGCAACGACTGTCGCGCCCAGTTTGCCGTGTACCGAGTCATAGGTCAACAAATGGGCCATGGTTGCCGAATCGGATAAATCATTGATCCCGACCACATCGATTTCAGGATTTTCAAGAGCTGCCCGTAACACCAGTCGTCCAATTCGGCCAAAACCGTTAATGCCTACCTTGATACTCATGATAACGTCTCCTATATAAAATTGAAATGGTCATGAAGCCGGCTTGGCCGGCATCGTCCCGGCCATTTGTTGATTACCGGATAACGCCCGGTTATTGGAAAATGTCAATCTGTCGACAGGGACCAGAAAAAACAGATATCGATGATATACCCGGGATTACCCCGCAAAACCGGAGATTTGAGATGTTCCAGCGGGTTATTGTGGACACCACAAGACAGGCATCGGGAATATACAGCTTTTCAGATAATGATTTTGGGAAGGCAGCAGGGAGGGGCCTCTCCCCGGCCATATCCGACCGTTAACGCACCCAAAATCTATATCTGGAAAGCGATTGCTGCATCCCATGGTCAGGCTTGCGCCGGATCAGCCGTCCGCTTATTGCCTTTCAGAATCCCGCTGGCCAATGAAATACTCTTTTTCCCAAAGTTTTCAATTTGTTCCGCAAGTCTGGCAATATCCGTTTCTTTTCTGGAATTCACGGAACGGATAAGAATCGGCAGATTAACCCCGGAAATAACCTCTACCTGGCCTTCTTCCAGAAAAGAATAGCTTAAATTGGAGGGGGTTCCGCCAAACATGTCTGTCAGGATCAATATTCCTTTTTTTTGATCCACCTTTTTAATTCCATCCGATATTTTATTTCTCAGCAGCGTTGCATTTTCTTTCAAATCAATGGAAACGGCTTCAACACCTTCCAGAGATTCACCCAAAATGAATTCTGCTGCCTCGACCAGTGCCTGGCCCAGGCGACAGTGAGTCACAATAACGATACCAATCATGGAAACTCCTTGATGATAGCCCTGCCAAACAGATAAACTTCGTTACTTAACCGAAACTTGAGACAACAGACCTAAAGCCGGTTAAATGGGAGAAGACATTATCACACTCAGGTCAGTTCGATATCCCGGTGCGATATCTGGATATTTTTTTCCGGAAAGGCATTTTGAATCCGATTGAACAACTCGCTGGCAATGACAACAGAGCGATGCCTGCCGCCGGTGCAACCAATTCCAATTGTAAGATAGGATTTTCCCTCCTTTTCATACAGTGGAATCAGATATTCCAGAAGGTCACCATACTTCTGTAGAAAAACATGCGTCTGAGGCAAATCGAGAACATAGGCGGAAACGTTCTGATGCCTGCCATCAAGAGCTTTCAATTCCTTGATAAAAAAGGGATTGGACAAAAAACGGACATCCATGATCAGATCCGCTTCCCGCGGAATACCGAACTTGAAACCAAAAGACATAACCGCAATGCGAATGGATTTGGTCTGTGCGTTTTTTCGGGCGATGTCAAGAATCAGGGACTTTAATTCGTGAACGCTCAGATGGGTTGAGTCGATAATCTGATCGGCGGCATTCCGCAGTTCCTGAAGCTGTTGCTGTTCGAGTCGAATGTTTTCCGACAAACTCTTACCGCTGGAAAGCGGATGCTGCCGCCGGGTCTGGCTGTAACGCTGCAGAAGGACCGATTCATCCGCTTCAAGAAAAATGATCTGAAAGGCATATCCCTGATGTCGAATGGCATCAAACACCTCTGCATAATGAGCCAAAAAGGCTTTTTCACGAATATCCATGACAAAAGCCAGGCCTGCCGCGGAAATATCACTTTCGACAGGCAATTCCAGAAATTTTGGCAACAGCCTGACCGGCATATTATCGACACAGTAATAGCCGGCATCTTCAAAGGCAGCAATCGCCGTGCTCTTGCCAGAGCCGGAAAGACCGGTTATCACAGTCAGGTTAAGTCGTTTCATTTTCAGGACCTGCTGGAAGCGATTGTTATGGTTTATCTTCTTCGGCCTGAATAATGGAAAGAATATCCTGGCTGCTACCCGCATTCAGCAGGTTGTTCTTGAAATCATCATTTTTCAAAAAACGGGCAATTTGGGAAAGGACCGTCAAATGCGTTCCTGTGGCCAGTTCAGGTGTAATCAGGACAAAGAAAAGATGGGCAGGCAAACTGTCAATCGATTCAAACTCAACACCTTTCCGGCTGATCCCAAGACCCAGAATCGGAAATTCGATGGATTTCAGTTTGCCATGGGGAATGGCAATACCGCGGCCAATCCCCGTGCTACCCAGCCGCTCCCGTTCCAATAACACTTTTATGATATCAGACAAATCGACTTTCAGAATTTTTGCTGTTGGAACGGCCATCTCCTGAATGACGGTTTTTTTATCCCTTGCCATCAGGTCTGTCAGAATGGCATCTTTATGCATGATATCGGTGAGTTTCATTCAACCCTTGCAGTCCTGGTTCTTGATGTTTGAAATCGTGTCTGGACAGTGAATATCAGTTGCTGGGTTGAATCAAACCAAAATTGCCGTCTTTTCGGCGGTACAGGACATTGACGCGATCACTGCGGGCGTTGGTGAAAACAAAAAATGTTTCATCCGTCAAATCCATCTGCATGACCGCTTCTTCCACATCCATGGGCTTGTACTCAATCGGCTCTAAAATGACCTCTTCAGATCGGGAAGACGGTTTTTCAGCAAAAGTCTGATCCATGGGCGCTGCCTGTGCACGGGCCTTTGACCCGGTACGGCGTTCCTTGATTTTTTCCTTGTTTTTCTTGATCTGTTTTTCAAGCTTGTCCAGGACCATGTCAATTGCAGAATACATATCCGATGTTTCTTCTTTTCCATAGACATTCAGTCGATCACCAATAATATTGATTTCGGCGATATGTCGGAATTTCTCAACAGACAACACCACATCCGCCTCTGCCGGATTATCCAGGAACCGGTCAAACCGGTTGAGTTTATTGCTGACATAGGATGAAAGCGGTTCAGATGAATCGATATTTTTGAATGTTACCCGTGTTTGCATGGTATATCCTCTCCTTGAGAATAGGGAAATACCGTCACTGATGCGACGGTTTGTCGTGGACAAGATGCGTATCGTATCGCTTTTGAGAGTTAGAACTGTTTCCGCCGGCTGGATGGCAATATCCTGAGCATTTCACGATATTTTGCGACGGTTCTTCTGGCCAGCCTGATGTTTGATTCTTCCAGGATAGCCGCAATCTGGTGGTCACTATACGGATGACTGGAATCTTCACTGTCAATAATCTGCCTGATTTTGCTCAGGACACTGGCAGAGGCAATGACATCCCCATCTTTCCGGTTTATGGAACTGTTGAAAAAAAACTTCAATTCAAAAATCCCCTGGGGGGTGTGTGCATATTTATTGGTTGTGACCCGGCTGATGGTGGATTCATGCATACCGATATCATCCGCCACATCCCGGAGAATCATGGGCTTGAGATAGGCAATTCCTTTTTCAAAAAAATCCCGCTGATACCGGAGAATGCTTTCCATCACCCGATAAATCGTTTTCTGTCTTTGATGAATGCTTCGAATCAGCCAAGTTGCCGAACGCATTTTATCCTGAACATATTCGCGTGCCACCGTCGATATGGCCTGGCTTTTATGCGTTGCGTCCCGAAAAAATGAATTCAGGCGAAGTCTGGGTAATCCGTCGTCATTTAACACAATGACAAATTCGTCATCCATTTTATAAACATAAATATCCGGTGTAATATAATGGGGTTGATCGATATTGAACTGCCCCCCGGGTTTGGGTTCCATCTGCCGGATGATATCCACCGCCGCGATCACTGCCTGCAAATCGATTTTCAGCGCTTTGCAAATGGCCTTATAATTTTTGGTTTCCAGATGATGCAGATGATTCTCAATAATATCCGGAATGATGGTGTCATTCAATTCGAGATTTTTTGCCTGGATCAGCAGGCATTCTTTGAGGTTTCTGGAACAGACACCGGGCGGATCGAATGTCTGCAGAAACTGTAACACCTTTTCCGCTTTTTCAGCCGGTTCTTCGGTCATGCGGGCCAAATCATCCGTACTGACATCCAGATACCCGTCCGCATTCAGGTTACCGATAATGGTGCAACCGATCTTTTCTTCATCCGGTGGCAAAAAGGACATGCGAAGCTGCCACATCAAATGATCGTTCAGGGATTCTTTCTGGGAGATAAAGGCTTCATAATTGGGTGCTTCCCGCTGTTCGGTTTCCTGCCGATATTTTCCACTGGTGCTGTATTCATTGATATAGGTACTCCAGTCAATTTCGTCTGTATTCCTCCGATCGGACTGGGCAGGGCTTAACAACGGTGGGGGCTCGGTCGGCTGATCCGAAACAAACGATTCTGACACAACAACTTCTGTTTCGTCGGTTGTCGTTTCAATCGCTTCTTCCAGTGCCGGATTTTCCATCAGCTCCTGATGAATTTTATCCAGAAGTTCCAGACGGGATAACTGCAGCAGCTTGATGGCAAGCTGCAATTGGGGCGTCATGATCAACTGCTGGGATAATTTGAGTTGTTGTCGGAGTTCAAAAGCCATTTATAGGGAAAACTCATCTCCAAGATAGATTCTGCGACAGATTTCACTGTCAGCAATTTTTTCCGGCGAACCGGTTTCAATGACGCGGCCGTCGCTCAAAATATAGGCTTCATCGCAAACCCCAAGCGTTTCCCGGACATTGTGATCTGAAATCAGAATGCCAATTCCCCGCTTTTTCAGATGGACGATAATATTTTTAATATCGATGATCGCCAACGGGTCGATACCCGCAAATGGTTCGTCCAGAAGAATGAATGACGGTCGGGTGCACAATGCCCGGGATATTTCAAGGCGTCTGCGCTCTCCGCCGGAGAGCAGGCTGGCAGACTGATTTTCAAGATTCCGGATGCCGAGTTCATCCATCAGCGAGTTGGCCCGTTCAACCTGTTCATCAACGGAAAGCGGCATATATTCCAGAATTGCCAGAATATTCTGTCTGACGGTCAGCTTTCGAAAAATGGAGGTTTCCTGGGGAAGATATCCAATGCCTTTTCTGGCCCGGATATACATGGGAGAATCCGTGACATCCTCCTCGTCCAGCATGACCTTTCCAACATCGGGCCGGATCATTCCCACTGCCATATAAAACGTGGTGGTTTTGCCGGCGCCGTTCGGCCCCAAAAGTCCCACAACCCGGCTGCTCTGGATTGCCATGTTCACGGAGTTGACAACTTTCCGTCCGCCATAGACCTTTACCAGGTTCTGGAGAGATAAAATTGGCATGACGTTACGGTTTCGGTTTTTCTCCGGGATAGAACACGGCCTCGACCCGCTTTTCTTTGCTTCGTTCCACCGTGACCTTGTCCTGATTCCGGTAGAGTGTAATCTTTTCCCCGGCGACATAATTCGATCCACTGGTAACGCGGGAATTGGCGCCGGTCAGAATGATGACACCCGTGTCGGTCGTGTATTCCGCCTGTTCCGTGACCGCGACCTTGTTGTCAAATCGAATGGTCACATTGCCGATGGCCAGAATTTTTTTTACAGAATCCTGACTGGTTATTTTTTTTTTATCTTTTTCAGATCCGGAAGAATTGTAGTAAATTCTGAGACGATCCGATGTGATGAGCGTGGTTCCCTGGGCCGCGTTGACATTGCCGATAAACTCGGCATAACTGGCGTTGTTGTCCGTGACCAGGCTGTCGGAGGTAATATGGATTTTTTCGGCTTCCTTGTCTGCTCCGGATGCGGCCAGGGGTTTGTCGTCTGCAAAGACCGGTAAACTGAAAAACAGAATGACGGTCAATGCGACACAAACAGATGTCACACATGTTACAAATCCTCTGCCCTGTTTTTTACATGATGATGTCTTCACGAAAAATCACCTCGATATTTCCCTGAAACTTGATGGTATTGCGATTCAGATCAAAAAACATGGAATCTGCTGTCAGCGTGGATGTTGTGCCGAAAATTTTGACCGGTTTTTTGGTGGCCAGCAGGCGACGGCCATGGTTGTATTGGAGTATGTCGGATTCCAGACGGTAATCCTGAAACGTGACGACAACATTTTGTTCAACTTCGATGTCGCTGGAATCTGTTCTTAAAGAGCCCTTTTCCGCTGTCAACTGAATTTCCTGTCCGTCTTTCAGGAAATAGACAATTGTAATGTCTTCTAACATTAATTTTCGGGTTTCGTCAACCACATGGGCAGAAGCGGCATCCAGGCTCCATTCCTTGACGCCGTCCCGGGTTGAAACCTGATGAACCTTGCCGATGGACAGGCTGGCTTTGTTCTGTATGGTGGATATCAGTTTTTGCGGATCATCTCGAAGCATGTTATAGCCAAAAAAAATGATTGCCAAAATTCCGATTGTCACACCAATAACCATAAACAAAAACGCCTTGATTCTGCCGGGATGATGGCGGAAACGTGCCGTCATCCGGAAAAATGCTGAATGGCGCGATTCCAGAGCCCCTTTTTTTTCAGTATAAGTTCGCACACTTCCCTTACCGCGCCCTGACCTCCCTTACAGGAAGCGACCCAGTCCGCTTGTTGAATGATCATGTCATGGGCATCCGCAACCGCAATCGCCATCCCGACCCGTTTCATAATGCCCAGATCCGGTAAATCATCTCCGACAAAGGCAATGTTTTCGGCTGAAATGCCTGTCTCCCGAAAGATTTGTTCCAGTACCGGAACCTTGTCTTTCAATCCATCAAAAATCAGTGTAATTCCCAGATTGCGGCATCGATGATGCAGTGCAGATGATGCCCTTCCGGTTGCAATTCCCACCCGGATGCCCGCCATTGCCAGCAACCGTATGCCCAGACCATCCCGAACATGAAAGACCTTGGTTTCATCTCCGGTATCGTGATAAATGATGCGGCCATCTGTCAGCACCCCATCCACATCCAGTAGAAGTATTTGGATACGGTCGATTTTTTGCTGTAAATCCGGATCGGACTGCATGATTCACACCCGTGATGCCTTACCGGACCAGTTTGTGAATGGCAATGAGTTGCCGGAGCAGATCCGGAAGCTCGGTCAGTCGCAACGAATTGGGGCCGTCGCAAAGGGCCCTGTCCGGATCGGGATGCACTTCCATGAAGATGCCGTCCGCACCTGCTGCGACAGCCGCTCTGGCCAGCGGGGGGGCAAATTCGCGCTGGCCGCCAGAGGCACCGCCGGTCCCGCCGGGAAGCTGAACACTGTGGGTGGCATCAAAGATAACCGGATATCCATATGATTTCATGACCGATATGCCTCTGAAATCCACAACCAGGTTGTTGTAGCCAAACATGCTGCCGCGTTCGGTCAGAAGAATCCGCTCATTGCCGGAGCGCTTGATTTTTTCGACAACATGCTGCATATCCCATGGCGACAAAAACTGCCCTTTTTTGATATTCACCGGTTTTCCGGTTTGGGCAACCTTCAGAATGAAATCGGTCTGCCTGCATAAAAATGCCGGAATCTGGATAATATCGAGTATTCGGGCGGCATCCTCGATCTGATCCGGTGCATGAACATCCGACAGGATGGGTATGCCAAGCCGGTTTTTGATGGATTCCAGCATGCGCAGCCCGTCATGAAGACCCGGCCCCCTGTAGGAGGTGATGGATGTCCGGTTGGCCTTGTCATAGGAGGCCTTGAAAATAAACGGCATCCCGATGTCCGTGGTGAGCTGTTGCAAAAATTCGGCAATCGACTGCGTGACCGGTTCTGATTCGATAACACATGGTCCTGCAATCAGCAACAAATCCGTATCACGGGATAAATGCGGAAAAAATGAGTTTAAAAACTGGATATGATTCATGTGAAAAATGTATCGCGCAGGGATCAGAAAGTCAAGAATCGAAACGTTTTATCTGAAAGAAGAAAACCCGCTTGATCACCGATGCGTAAGCTGATACTATTTCGAAACCTGATCCGACACGACGTGATGCGTTCACGCGAACAGCGTCTTTGATCGCGATCCGGATTCCCGCCTGTCCCGGCCATTTTTTATTCGTACAACAACTTTTTCAATTTGTTACTGCTGCTGACACCACGGCGCATTGCCGGGTCTGCCCCAACCCGTATCGTGAATTGGGGCACCTCAAATACATGCAATCGGTGGCGCGTTGACGTAAAAGAAAACAGGAATTTGAAATTGATATCCGCAAAAAAAACGCTCTTCAGCGTTTCACGAATCATTTTTTTTATTGTCCTCATCACCCTGATTCCGGCAACCTGGATTCTCTGGCATAAACTGGAAGGTGAAAGACCGGTTGTTTCATGGGACCTGCCCCAATTCATCTCGCCTGACAACACGCATACCATTGACATTTCCGACAAAAAAAGCGGTATTCGCAGCGTTCAGGTTTTTTTGATTCAGCAGACCAAAGAGGTCATGCTGGTGGATCAAATAATTAAACCGGCCATCGTTCATGATCTCTCCGTCCCCCTGAAAATTGATGCGCGAAAACACCGTCTGGCTGACGGGGCTGTAACGGTCAGAATCGTTGTCCGGGACATGTCCTGGAACAGGTGGTTTCATGGCAATAAAACAGAAACCGCCCGGGATGTGACCATTGACAGCAAACCGCCCGGGATATCGGTTTTAACCCGATTTCACAATATCAATCAGGGAGGGGCCGGGCTGGTTATTTACCGGCTTTCGGAACCCTGTTCGTTCCATGGTGTTCAGGTGGGTGAAAAGATTTTCCAGGGCCAGTCCGGTCTTTTCAAGGATCCCGCAATCATGGCATGCCTGATCGCGCTGGATTATCGTCAGGGACCGGGTACCGAGCTCTTTGTTCTGGCCCGGGACATGGCGGAAAATGCCTCCCGAAGCGGGTTTCCGGTTCATATTCTGAAAAAAACTTTTAAAACCGATTCGATACGCATTACAGACGAATTCCTCAACCAGAATTCGTCCGGCTTCAATATCGAAACAGATTCCAACACCCCCAACCCCCGGTTGGACCGGTTTCTCAAGATCAACCGGGAGTATCGAACCACAAACACCCGTCAACTGCTAACCTTCAATGAAGACAGCAGCCCGGCCATTCTTTGGGAAGGGGGATTTCTGCGGATGCCCAACGCGGCTCCCAGAGCCGGTTTTGCCGACCATCGAATTTATCTGTATCAGGAAAAGGAAATTGACCGGCAGGTTCATATGGGCGTCGATCTGGCATCTGTTCGGCAGGCGCCGATTCCTGCGGCAAACACGGGCCGTGTTATCAAAACCGAAGATATCGGCATTTATGGCAATACGGTGGTCATTGATCATGGCCTAGGTCTATTCAGCATGTATTCCCACCTGAGCCGTTTTTCGGTTCAGCCGGGCCAATCCGTCAAAAAGGGGGATATCATCGGGTATACCGGAATGACAGGGCTTGCCGCCGGAGATCATCTGCATTTTGCCATGGCCATTCGGGATGTTTTTGTCAATCCCATCGAGTGGTGGGATGAGTCCTGGATTAAAAACAATATCACGTCCAAAATTCAGGATGTTCATCTGCTGACCCCCTGAGTTGGCAGTCAGCAGAGGAGAGGGCATAAATCTTAAGCCTTCAGCCTTCAGTCTTCAACCTTTTTGGGAGCATGTCATGAAAAAGCACCAGGTTGTTAAAACCTACAAAGAAATCAACGATAAAATCCGGTCGGGCGAGGTGGTGGTCGTCACTGCGGAAGAAATGATCGACATCGTCAAACAGGAGGGTGCGGTTCAGGCCGCCCGCACCGTGGACGTTGTGACCACCGGGACCTTTTCACCCATGTGCTCTTCCGGTGCATTTCTCAATTTTGGCCATTCCTCTCCCGGAACCAAAGCCGCCAATGTGTGGCTGAACAATGTTCCGGCTTATGGTGGCGTGGCTGCGGTGGATTGCTACATCGGTGCCACCGAACCCTGTGCGGATGACCCGCTCAACAAGGTTTACCCCGGAGAATTTTCCTATGGCGGCGGCCATGTCATCAATGATCTGGTTGCGGGGAAACGGGTGCATCTGAAAGCCACGGCATATGGAACAGACTGCTATCCCAGCAAATACATGGAAAAGGAACTCACCCTGAGCACCATCCCCAATGCCGTTCTCTGCAATCCCCGAAATGGTTACCAGAACTACAACTGCGCCGTCAATCTGAGCAAAAAAACCATTTATACCTATATGGGAACCCTGAAACCCATGGCCGGGAATGCCAATTACTGCTCGGCGGGTCAACTCAGTCCCCTCATGAACGATCCCTTTTATCAGACCATCGGCCTGGGAACCCGCATTTTTCTGGGTGGCGCCCAGGGATATGTCACCTGGTCAGGAACCCAGCACAAGCCCGGAGTCAGACGAACGGCCGGGGGCATTCCGATTTCCCCGGCCGGAACCCTGTGGGTCATGGGAGATTTGAAAAATATGAGTCCCCGCTGGCTGGTCGGGATCAGCATGTTGGGCTATGGATGTTCCCTGGCGGTTGGACTGGGCATTCCAATCCCCGTTTTAAATGAGGAGATGGCCGAATATACCGCGGTTTCAGACGAGGATATCTTCACCCAGATTGTGGATTACGGCAATGACTACCCCAATGGCATATCCCGAAGTCATGGTCAGGTCAGCTATGCCGAACTGAAAAGCGGTGTTATCCGCTTCAATGACCGGGAGATTCCGACGGTTCCGCTGTCCAGTGTGGTGCGCGCCCGGGAAATTGCCCTGACATTGAAAGACTGGATTCAGCGTGGCGACTTTTTACTGGGTGAGCCCCAGTTTACACTGCCGACATGACCAATCTGATTCGCGCATTCATTGCCATCGACCTTCCCGAGCCCCTGCAGCAAACGATTCGCCTGACCCAGGCGGGGCTGAAATCCGCCGGGCTGAAAATGAACTGGATCAAACCGGAAGCGATTCATCTGACGCTGAAATTTCTCGGAGACATTTACGAAGATGAAATCAGGCTCATTCAACAGGTCATGGACGACTGTGTGTCCCGTGTTCCGCCGGTTACCTGCCTGCTGAAAGGTGTCGGCGTTTTCCCGGGTATTCGAAAGCCCCGTGTGTTCTGGGTCGGACTCGATGGCCAGACATCGGAACTGGCCCGGATGTCGCTTTTTCTGAATGAGCAGATTCAGCGCGTCACCACCAACCGGATATTGGCGGAAACCCGGCCGTTCAAGGCCCATCTGACGATTGGACGAATCCGGTCGGAGTTGGACAGCCCCCGGTTGATTGCCGGGTTGAAACAATTTGGCATGCTGACATCGGAACCGTTTACCACAACCGAAATTCATTTGTATCAAAGCCGGCTCCATCCGTCCGGCGCCGTTTATACCCGGCTGGGAACATCACGGATGATGATTGATGAACTGTTGCCGTGAAACATAAGGACCGAACCACTGAACACGTATATGGAGGAATATTCATGACCATGCCGGACAAGGAAAAAGCCGTTGAAAGCGCCATGGGCCAGATCGAGCGGCAGTTTGGAAAAGGCGCCATCATGAAGCTGGGAAGCCGGACCGTCGAGGAAATCCCGGCCATTCCCACCGGCTCCCTGGCCCTTGACAAAGCCCTGGGAATTGGCGGACTTCCCAGGGGACGGGTTGTCGAAATTTTTGGCCCGGAATCATCCGGAAAAACCACGCTGGCCCTTCATGCCGTGGCCAATGTCCAAAAACGGGGCGGGATTGCCGCGTTTATTGATGCCGAACATGCCCTGGATGTGGTATATGCCAAAAAACTGGGCGTCAATACGGATGAACTTCTGGTGTCGCAGCCCGATACCGGAGAACAGGCGCTTGAAATTGCCGACATGCTGGTCAGAAGCGGTGCAATGGACATCATTGTTATCGACTCGGTGGCAGCGCTGGTTCCCCGCGCCGAAATCGAAGGTGAAATGGGTGATTCCCACATGGGACTTCAGGCCCGTCTCATGTCCCAGGCGTTGCGGAAATTGACCGGGACCATCAGCAAAACCATGACCTGTGTGGTTTTCATCAATCAGATTCGCATGAAACTGGGCGTGATGTTCGGGAACCCGGAAACCACAACCGGTGGCAATGCACTCAAGTTCTATGCGTCGGTGCGCCTCGACATCCGCAAAATCAGTACGCTCAAGGACGGTCAGGAAATTATTGGCAGCCGGACCAAGGTCAAGGTTGTCAAAAACAAGGTCGCCCCCCCGTTTCGTGAGGCCGAGTTTGACATATTGTATGGTGAAGGCATTTCGTCGTCCGGCGATGTGCTGGATGTGGGGGTCGAAACCGGTGTAATTGAAAAAAGCGGTTCCTGGTATGCGTTCGGTGGCGAACGGATCGGACAGGGCCGAAACAATGTAAAAACCTTTTTTAACGATAATCCGGATATTTACCAGACCGTTGTTTCCCGTGTAAGAGAATCTCTGGGTCTTGCGCCATCCAAAGAGACCCCAACCGAAACCCCGGGCTGAAAATGACCAACTTCTTCGGAGCATCCCATGACTGGAAATGATCTTCGCAACATTTTTTTGGAATATTTCAAAAAACACGCCCATCAACCGGTAAGAAGTTCGTCCCTGGTTCCCCAGGACGACCCCACGCTTCTGTTCACCAATGCCGGCATGGTTCAGTTCAAGCGCACGTTTCTGGGAGAGGAAAAACGGGCTTACAACCGGGCCGTCACATCCCAGAAATGTGTCCGGGCCGGCGGCAAGCATAACGATCTGGAAAATGTGGGCTACACGGCCCGGCATCACACGTTTTTTGAAATGCTGGGCAATTTTTCCTTTATGGACTATTTCAAGGAAAAAGCCATAGAATTTGCCTGGGACCTCTTGATCAACGGCTATGGTCTGCCGGCAGACAAACTGTATGCATCGGTTTATCTGGATGATGATGAGGCCTACGGTCTCTGGCAGAATGTTGTTGGTCTGCCGGAAAGCCGGATTGTCCGGTTTGGTGAAAAGGACAATTTTTGGGCAATGGGTGATACCGGCCCATGCGGCCCCTGCTCCGAAATTCTGATTGACCGGGGTGAGGCATTTGGATGCGGCCAGCCGGGATGTACGGTGGGATGTGACTGTGACCGGTATCTGGAAATCTGGAATCTGGTTTTCATGCAGTTCAACCGGGATGAAACCGGAAAGATGACCCCGCTGCCCAAACCCAGCATCGATACGGGCATGGGCTTGGAGCGCATTGTCTCCGTGGTTCAGAATGTGGCCACCAATTATGATACGGACCTGATTCTCCCGATCATGACCCAAACCGAGGCCCTCAGCGGCAAAAAAATGACCGAGTCGCATGAAACCGCTGTGGCCATGAAGGTCATTGCGGATCACAGCCGGGCCGCGGCATTTCTGATCGGCGACGGGGTTCTGCCATCCAACGAGGGCCGGGGGTATGTGCTCAGACGAATCATGCGCCGGGCGATCCGGTATGGCCGGAATATCGGGCTGACCCAACCATTTCTTCACCAGACCGCAGCCGTTGTGTTTGACATCATGAAGTCCACCTATCCCGAACTGTCTGAAGCATCCCCGTTTATCACCCATGTCATTGAAAATGAGGAGCGGCGGTTTTCAGAAACCCTCGATCATGGTCTCAGGCTGCTGAACGACACCCTGGGCGACATGAAAGCCTGCGGAAAGACCGTGGTGCCCGGAGACGTGGTCTTCAAGCTGTATGATACATTCGGATTTCCGGTCGATATTGTTCGGGATGTCATTCGGGATGAGCGGATGACCGTGGACATGGACGGGTTTGATTCGGCCATGGAAACCCAGCGGGCCCAATCCCGGTCTGTTGTCCGGTTTGCAAGCGCGGGTGAAGCCTTCAAATCCCTTTCCGCCCGGGGCATCAAGCCCGAGTTTGTGGGATATTCCCAACTGTCCTGTACGGCCAGTGTGCTGGTTCTGGCAAAAGACGGTCAGCCCCTGAATTCGGCATCCGAAGGTCAGGACATCGAGGTGGTTGTAGATCGAACGCCATTCTATGGCGAGTCCGGGGGACAGATGGGCGACAGGGGCGCCATCACGGGCACGGCGGATAATGCCGGCCTGTCCATCCGAATTTCAGACACCATCAAGGATCCAAGCGGTCTGATCATTCATCACGGAACCGTGGTTTCCGGAACGGTTCATGACGGTGAAACCGTTACATTGACGGTGGATGCCGTTGCCCGTGACGCGGTTGCCTGCAACCATACCGCAACCCATATTCTTCATGCGGCCCTGCAATCCATTCTGGGCAAACATGTGAAACAGGCCGGATCACTGGTCGGTCCGGACCGGCTGCGCTTTGATTTCACGCATTTTTCTCAGGTGGAACCCGGTGATCTGGAAAAAATTGAAGGATTTGTCAACAGCCGGATACGGGAAAACGCCGATGTGGCCATTGAGGAGATGGATGCGGAAGCCGCATTCAAAACCGGGGCCATGGCCCTGTTCGAGGAAAAATACGGGGACCGTGTTCGTGTAATTTCTCTTTCCGGTTTCAGCAAGGAACTTTGCGGGGGAACCCATACCACCCGAACCGGAAATATTGGCGCCTTCAGAATTCTTTCAGAATCCAGTGTTGCAGCCGGAGTCCGCCGGATCGAGGCCGTAACCGGTGATGCGGCCATCTGTCACGCCCAGCAGGAAAGCCGGATGCTATCGGAATTGTCTGCCCTGTTAAAAATCCGGCCCGAGGACATGGCGGCCCGCATCGACAAGCTGTTGTCCCGTCAGAAAACGCTGGAAAAGGAAATTGACGCACTCAAGATCAAAATGGCCTCCCAGTCGGTTGACACCGGCGATTCCGGCATTCAGGATATCAACGGTGTCCGTGTTCTGGTTCAAAAAGTGGCTGTGGACTCGCCTGCCAGCCTGAGAGAGCTGGGAGACCGGCTGCGGGATAAAATCCAGTCCGGCGTCGTGATTTTGGGCAGTGAATCCGATGGCAAGGCGCTGCTCCTGGTTCTGGTTACCAAAGATCTCACATCGCGCTTTCATGCCGGAAACATTGTAAAGGCGATCTCGTCTCTGGTTGGCGGCAGTGGCGGTGGACGGCCGGATATGGCTCAGGCCGGTGGTACTCAGCCGGAAAACCTGGACCAGGCCCTGGAAAAGGCGGTTGATCTGATCCGGAAATAACCTGACTGCACCGCTGGAAAGCCTGTAGGTCAGGTTGGCCGGTTGTTTGGCCTGCCTGACACCTGCCGGCAAAAAGCCAGCCAGCACGCATTTTTTCGTAGCAACCCATAAAATGAACGAGAGGTCGGTTTTGCAGGGAAAATCCATGTTTTGTAAATGCAGCAAAGACGGCTACAGACAGGCAGTGGATGGTATCCATATAAACACACTCCCCGCCATACCCACCCGCATGAGCAGACCGGATATCTGATATCCGGTCGAATCCGGTTTACCATTGGAGAGGATGTGCTTGAAGCGATACCCGGAGATAGCTGGTGCATCCCGGGCAATATGGAACATCAGGCCGATATTCTTGAAAATTCGGTTGCGATTGAAGTCTTCTCGCCGGTGCGGGAAGATTATCTGCCAATCCGTTAGCCTACCTGTTTGACAGCCGGTTCCCGTGCGCAGACATGGGAACCGGCCACCCCAACCGGCCAACGGCCCGTTGCCTGCGCCTGACCACTCATCCAGTCCATAAACCGCGTTTCACCCGCCGGCCGCAGACCGAACTCCGACCCGGCGTCGGTGATGGCATGAATCATGCAGTGGGCATATCCCCTGGAACAGGTCAGCAGAATTCCCCCGCTTTGGTCAGGACCTCTTTCCAGCGTCACGATCTGACACGGAACATGGCTGAACGGCCCCTGCAGCAGAAACGGGGTGTCTTTTGCCGGATCGAGAAAATCCAGACTTGTCAGCTTTTCCGTGATTGAAAACGCATGGGGCCCGAACAGGGCCAGAAATACGGTTGAATCCGTCACATCCGTATAGCACGGCGCATCCGGCAGTTGTGGCGTTTCCGTGGTCAGGTGCCAGACGGCCGCCTGGGTCCGGTTCATGCGGTTGATCAGGATGCCATTTTTCAGGCTGCATGAGCCGATGGTTTCCGGAATGCCCAGATCCATCGGATGGATGGCATCCAGTTGACTGTCCTGAATGTCCCATCGGGGATGGTGGGAAAGATCCACCAGATACGGTCCCTGACCTTCATTGTCATATGACAGCGCCACCGTCCAGTTGTTCCGGGTTTCTACCGTCACCGGCGTTGCCGTAAACCGGGCCGGTGAACGTCTTAACATATTTGTCATCATCACACCTCACATTTTCATCCGGTTTCCGTCCGGATCATAAAACGGCATGGGTACTATCCGCGCGTACAACCGGTTGCCGCCGCATTCGTCCTCGAATATTTCAAGCCGTGTGCCGATGTCCGACAACCGGGATTCCACCAGGGCCATGCCCACTGCCGCATCCATTGTCAGGCTTTTTCTGGCCGTGCAGACATACCCGCGAATCCGGCTGTCCACAATGATGGATCCGTCCCGGGGCGCCCGGGTGGCGTCTTCCATCTGAATCCCCACCAGGGTCAGTCTGTCCGGATCATGTTCGGCCTGCTTCAGGGCCACGGCTCCAATGGTTTTGGCATCCGACTTGCTTCGGTCCCACAAAACGCCAAGTCCCACATCCAGCAGATTGGTGCGCTGTTCGGATTCCACCCCCAGAATGATGTGGCCTTTTTCCATCCGCAGGACATTCTGGGCTTCCACACCAAAATTACGGATTTTGAATTCCGCACCGGCAGAGACCAGCATGTCCCACACCGTCTGCATCCAGGATGCGGCGACATGCAGTTCAAACGACAGTTCCCCCACAAACCCCAGGCGCATGGCCCGGACCGGAATGATGTTTTGGATAATGAATTCGCGATATCCGCTGAACGGAAAGGCGGCATTGGATACATCGGCATCCGTGATTTTTTCCAGAACCTTTCGGGCATTGGGTCCGGAAAGATTGATGACGCCCATGGAATCGGTCAGGTTGACCATGTGGAATTGCCATCCGTCATAGCGGGTATGATACCGGAACCATTCCACGGTTTGACCGGCGCGGGCCGTGGATGTCGTAAAATAATAGTCGTTTTCTCCCTGTTTGACGATGACGCCGTCATCGATCACACACCCGTCGTCATTGCACATGGCGGAGTATTTGATCCGGCCTTCGCGGACCCGGCTGATGTCGGATACATAGACCCGTTGCAGGGCTTTGAGGGCATCCGGTCCGTAAATGCGGAATTTTCCCAGGGTCGAGGCATCCAGCATGCCCACATTGTTCCGGACATTCAGAATTTCTTCCCGGCAGGTGAAATCATCCGAGAAATACCGGGCCCTTTCCCAGACACCGATGGTTCGAAACACGCCCCCGTCTCTGACCTGGGAATCGTGTACCGGTGTTCGTTTGAACATTTTGTGGCCGGCACCGGCATAGGTTGCGATAAATGTCGGGGTCAGGGGCGGCCTGACCATGGTGGGTTGGGGCGCCGATTCCGTGGATGCCGTATATTTGGCCACATACAGGGGCAGGTTGTGTCCGGGGATGCCGCCCTGGCCCGGTCCGGTTCCGGCCGAGGTAAACCGTTTGATGAGCTCGGGCACGTCAAATCCCCTGTCAATGGCCTGACGGATGTTTTT
>JBFXFK010000026.1:28548-38064 GCA_050179135.1 Desulfatirhabdiaceae bacterium
TCGATGCATCCGGTGGCCACGACCACACTTTCCGCACGAATTTCGACATAGCGTTCGTCAAAGGCGTCCCCGGGTTTGCCGACCTGAAACGCCGTAATCAGATTGTTGCTGTAGGCCCCGATGAGCGGCGTATGGGTAAACACCCGGATGTTCGGGGAGTTTTGAACCTGATCCGCCAGTTCCCGGGCCCGTTCATACAGGGCCTTATCCGCGCTGTAGGCGGCTGTCCGGTAATCGAAACAACCGCCCAGCCAGGGTCTGGCTTCCAGAACAATCACCCGTTTGCCGGTTTCCGCAGCCGCCAGGGCCGCCATCATCCCAGCGGCTCCGCCCCCCACAATGCAGATATCGGTTTTGGGATAGATTTCATCATATACACCGGTCATGTTAAAGTCCGGCGCCAGGGTGCCCAGGCCGGCCGCTTTCCGGATCTGTTTCATGGCCACGGGCCACATGGCAGCGGGTTTGTGCATGGTCCGGTAATAAAAGCCGGCCGGCATCAGCCAGTCCAGCTTGTCCATGAATCCCATCAGATCATGATCCGCAGCCCCCTGAACATTCTGGGCGTGCACATGCATGTCCGGCTTCAGCAAAGTGGTCTCGGTCCGGACATTGGGAATGCCGTTCACGGCCATGCAGGTATTGCTGCATTCACCGTCCAGACTGTACAGCCCGCGGGGCCGGTGGTATTTGAGGCTGCGCCCGAATATCCGGACGCCGTTTGCAAACAGGGCCGTGGCAACGGTATCGCCGCCAATGCCGTCACAGATTTTCTTCCGGTAATGAAGGGTGAGTTTTTCGGACGGATTCACCCGTAATGTCGGCAAATGATACAGTCTGTTCATCGATCCGCCTCCAGTCCATGATTATCAGGGCCGGCCACTTCCAGATTGGTGACCGTATTGCGATGCACGGTAAACCAGGCGCCGCAGCCATCCCGGTGGCACCACCATTCCTTCTGAATGCCGGCCACACATGTGTTCAGATGTACATAATCGAACCAGCGCGCGGGTGTCATCCCGTCTTCTGCCGGGCGCGGTCCCTTGTCTTCTCCGCCATAGCGGAATTCGTATCCGTTCCGTTTTCCGCAAACCGGACAGGTGAGTGTCAATGCCATATTTTTATCTCCTTGCGGGGAAAGAATTGTCAGTGGTTAGTGGTCAGTAGTCAGTAGTCAGTCAGCATCCGGCTTTGATCTTCATCCTTCCACCTTCAGCCTCCACGCCTAATTATCCGGCGTATAGCTGACCAAAGCCGCGGTTTCTCCCATCAGCCGGTGCTGTTGATACCGTCCCAGATGAAAGGGTTTCAGAATTTCCGGACAGGTTCCGGTTGCCATGAATGCGGCCAGATGCCTGCCGGTTGCCGCACAGGACTTGAATCCGAAATAGCCCCAGCCGCAGTTCATGTAGAAGCCGTCGATGGGATGGTTGCCATCGATGATGGGGGCCATATCCGGGGTCATGTCCGCCAGCCCGCCCCAAATCCGCATGAATTTGACGCCCCGCAGACAGGGCAGAAACTCGGACAGGGCCTCTGCCTGATGCTTGATATAGTGGGCTGTTGTCTGGGTGGTGTAATTGGGCCAGGGGTCCATGTGGGCGCCGGTGGCGATTTCGCCTTTCAGCGTCTGATTGGCATAGGCGTGATAGGCCCCGGAGGATACTACATGATTCAAAAGCGGCTTCAGGGGCTGGGTGACCATGGCCTGAATGGTCAGAACACTGATGGGAAGCTTGATGCCCAGCATCTGATAAATAATGGCGGCGGAATACCCGCCTGCAGCCACCAGGACCCGCGGGGTATGGATCTTTCCCCGGCTGGTCTCGACACCGGTGATTTTGCCGTTGGCGGTCAGGATCGCGGTGACTTCGGTCTGTTGATGAATGTGAACGCCGTTTTTGGCGGCGCCTTTGGCCAGACCCCAGACAACCGCGTCATGCCGGACGATCCCGCCCGGGGGGTGATACATGGCCCCATGAATCGGAAAGGTGATATCCGGGGATATATTCAATGCCGGGACCATTTCCTTGACCTGCCGGGCATCCAGCAGATGGCTTTCCACACCATGAAACTGGGCGGTGGCCACATTCATGCGGGCCGCATTCATGGCCGCTTCACTGTGCATGAGGTTCAGGTTGCCGCAGTTGTTGAACATCAGGTTATAGTCCAGGTCCCGTGTCAGCACCGGCCAGAGATCGAGCCCCTCCTTGTAAAGCGGGACATTCTCCTGAGTGCGTTGATTGGCCCGGACAATGGCTGTGTTGCGGCCGGCGCCGCCGAATCCGATATAGCGTTTTTCAATGATGGCGATATTCTTCATGCCATGGTCCTTGGCCAGAAAATATGCCGTGGCCAGACCATGAAGCCCGCCACCGATGATGACCGCATCATAACCCGATTTGAGTGCGGGTTTTTTACCCCACAGGGGGCTGGTTTTGCAGAACATGGAATACCTCTTTTGCTGCTGGTCAGGTTGAATTCATCCGTTGCAAACACAGTTTCAATCCGGATGACAGTTTCAAATAATTATGAATGGAATTTTTATACGCCATGAAAGAAAACATGTCAAAATATATTTCATTGTGATATGTTTTCTTTCAAAAAATTATCCGATCGGCCTGATAATCTTGCTGCATGGCTTCAAAATCAATTTTTTGGACAGGATTTAGAGGATTAATACTGATTATAACGGATTTGTGGGGGCCATTATTAACCGTCTTCAATATATTATTAGCCCCGTAGGGGCGGCCTGTTTGTAGAAATTGGCAGAATACAATCTATCAAGCTCCATCGGAGCGGCCTGTTTCGACTGGCGGAAAAGCGGGCATAAAAATCAGTCATCCCAATCCAAAACCACGCGCAACATCGGCATTTCGAAAGCCATATTGAAACCGGTCAATAATTATGCCATACTTTCGCTTACATTCACAAAGGGATCATAATGAAGGAAAAACCATCATCATCGGTGATTGAAGATATTTTGACGCGCCTGGATGCATTGACGCCCAAGGCCAGAATTTTGGGGAATTTTATTGTTCAAAATCCCCGAAGAGCGGTTTTTATGACCACCCGGGAGCTCTCCGAGGCCTGTCAGGTCAGTGAAGCCACAGTCGTGCGATTTGTGGATCAACTGGGGTATCAGGGCTATGGCGGGTTCCTTCAGGCCCTCCGGGATATCGTGGATACGGAACTGACCCTTCCGGATCGCATCGATCTTCCGGGCCAGGCAGGCCCCGGGTATGAACTGCTGCATCAGGTGCTTCTGGAAGAAATGAACAACATCAAACAGATCTATGAAACCGTGGATTTGAATGACCTGACATCATTTGTCGATGCACTGGCCGACAGCCCGGCCGCATATATCATTGGTTCGCGGCTGTCATTCACCTTTGCCTATTATCTGGGATGGTCCCTGAAAAAAATCCGCCGGAATGTCACCATTTTAAAGGGGAGCGACAGCACCACCATCGACGAGCTGACCCATGCCGATGCCGCCAGCCTGGTGGTCATCATCGCCACGTCCCGATATCCCAACGAACTGATCCGGCTGGGCAAGCTCTCCAGAAGACTGAATCTGAAACTGTTGGTCATCACCGACAGCACCCTGTGTCCCCTGATCCAGTTTGCCCATCAGTCCCTGGTTGTGCCATCCCGATCCATCCCGTTTATCGGACATCCGACCGCCATTTCCTGCATCATCAACTATCTGGTTCTGTCTCTGGCCAAACGGCAGCAAGCCGACATGAAAAAACACCAGGAACGGATCGAGCAGATCTACCTGGAAAACGATATCCTGTTCAATCTTCATAATGCATCTTTGCGGGATCTGTAAACCGTGAATATCGTGGAACCTGTTATGATAAACCGATCATCCCAATCCGGGAAGTACCGGCTGCCGCGGCGCTGAATCCGGAGCCCGGCAACCGAACCGGTCATGCCAAATGAATGAAAATAAGCAGAGAACCACAGAAGGATGAATACGGCCAGTAGTACAATGGTTTGGATGGACTCAATGAACAGCATTATTACCGGAACCTCATGACAAGTTACTTTGCATTGGCGGGCCAGAAATAATAATGCCCCGCGGCTGAAAAGGGGAGCGGAGCCCCAATCAACGGACATGGGAGGTGGCCATGCAAAAAGACCGGAAGATATCCCGGCGCGCCTTTCTGGCCGCCGCGGGCGGCGCCCTGGTGAACATCGGTTTGCCCGGAGTTTTCATCAAGCTCGCGGATGCCGATCAACGCACGCTGGCAGCCGACATTAGACCGGATGGACGACCCCGTCTGCCGCCCGGGCAGATGGCCATCCAGAAGATTCAAAATATGGGCGGGTCTCCCGGAACCGCTACGGTCGCGAACTGGCGCCTGCGCGTCCATGGCGAGGTGGAAAGACCGATCGTCCTGTCCTACCCGGAGCTGCTCAACCTGGACCAAGTGGATATCATCTGTGATATTCATTGTGTCACGGGCTGGACCCTTCTGGATTCCCGATGGCGCGGGGTTCGCCTGACAACCATCATGGACAGGGTCCGGCCTCTGAAACGTGGCGGTTTTGTCATTTTTGAGGCCGCCGCAGGTTTCACAAGCAATGTTCCCATCAGCGAGATTCGAAAGGAGAACGTGATCCTAGCGCACAGTTTCTCCGGTGAGAAACTGCCCCGGGAAAACGGCGCCCCGGTGCGCGTCGTGATTCCGGATCGCTATTTCTACAAAAGCGCCAAGTGGCTGGAGGCTGTCAAAATCACCGCCATTGATGCGCCCGGATTCTGGGAAAGCCAGGGTTTCAGCAACTCCGCCGATCCATGGAAAGAAGAACGCTTCCAGCAGAAGCGGTGAAGATATATTGGTGTTTGAACGAAAACTCCAGTTCAGACCAAATTCGAATATCGAAATCCGAAATTCGAAACAAATTCAAAATTCAAATGTCTGAATGACCCAAACGATCTGTCAGACAATGCACCGTTTTGAACATTTGGATTTGTTATTTGGGGTATTGTTTCGGATTTCGTGCTTCGAATTTCGAATTTTAGGATACAGAGAAAGGGTTTCCGTTCAGGCACTATATTAAAGGAGGGTGTCAACATGCAAACACGCGGCCCACTCATGATCGAGCATCGTCTGATTGAGAGAATGCTCTCGATTATCCAAAATGCCCTTGTAAACATCGAATCGAAAAAGAAGGTGGATCCTTTTTTCGTGGATATGGCGGTTGATTTCATCCAGGTCTATGCGGATTTGACGCATCACGGGAAGGAGGAAGACATTCTTTTTCGCCAATTGACAAACAAACCCCTGTCCGGCCGGGACCGGCAGATCATGAATGAGCTGATCGCGGAGCATGTGTTCGGGCGTCAGACAACACAAGCGCTCGTTGACGCCAATACCCGCTACCGGAATGGCGATGATTCCGCCCTGACCGACATTGTTGCCAAACTTCAGACCCTTATCGCGTTTTATCCCGGGCATATCGAGAAGGAAGACAAGGTATTTTTTCCCGCATCCAGAAGCTACTTTTCCGACGAAGAGGACCAGACCATGTTGGCTGAGTTCCGGGAGTTCGATCAAAAGATGATTCACAGGAAATACAAGGCAGTGGTTGAAGGAATTGAAGGAAAAATGGCATCGAGGGAGGACCGGACATGAACGTGAAAACAATGGATGGCCATGAAATCGATCTGAATCAGGACACACTGGACAGGTTGAAAATGCAAATACGCGGGACGGTGCTCGTACCCGGCGATATGGGCTACGATGAATCCCAAACCCTCTGGAACGCCATGATTGACAGAAAATCCGCAATTGTGGCGCGCTGTTGTGGTGTTGCGGACGTGATTCAATGTGTCCGGTTCGCACGGGAACAAAACCTGCTGCTTTGCATCAAGGGCGGCGGGCACAACATCGCAGGGCTGGCAGTCGCTGACGGCGCACTGATGATTGATATGTCGCTCATGCGCGGCGTATGGGTCGATACGCATCAAAAAATTGCCCATGCACAGGCGGGTTGTCTTCTTGGCGACGTGGATCGCGAAACACAGATCCACGGGCTTGCCGCCGTTCTTGGTTTTATATCTCTCACCGGCATCGCCGAGCTCACTTTGGGCGGTGGATTCGGGTACCTGACGCGGCGTTGGGGCTGGACAGCGGACAATGTGGCCGGGATGGATGTCGTGACCGCTGACGCACGGCTGGTGCATGCCAGCGCCGATGAGAACCCGGATCTTTTCTGGGGTCTGCGGGGCGGGGGCGGAAATTTTGGTGTCGTAACCGGTATCGATTACATGCTTTACCCGGTCGGTCCCGAGATTGTCGGCGGCATCGTAGCCTGGCCCGCGGATGAGGCGCCCAAGGTGCTCGAGCTTTACCGGACAGTTGTCGAGAACGCCCCGCCCGAGCTCACGCTTGTGGCGATTCTTCGTCCGGCGCCGCCTTCGCCCTGGCTTCCAAAAGACCGGCATGGCACCCCGATTGTCGCGTTGCTTGCCTGCTACAGCGGCAGTATCGGGGATGGCGAGAAACTCCTCGCCCCGATCAAGTCGTTCGGCAATCCCATTGGTGACGTACTCGTGCGAAGGCCTTATGCGCAGATGCAGACGTTGCTTGACGCCACACAACCAAAAGGTCGGCGTTACTACTGGAAAAGCGAGTACCTGCCGCGCATCGAACCCGCCTTGTGCGAGAAGGTGATTGCGCATGCGGCAAAAATCCGATCGCCTCATTCTGCCGTGATTCTGTTCCAGATTGACGGCGCCCTGAACCGGCTTGGCGAGGAACACTCGCCCGTCGGAAACCGCGATGCGAGATACGTGCTCAATGTGGCCGGCGCATGGGAGCACGCCGATGACGACACGGCGAACATCGAATGGGCCCGGGAGGCATGGAAAGATATGAAGCCGTTTTCGACCGGGGGCACGTATATCAACTTCCTGACCGAGGACGAAGGCTTTGATCGCACCAGGGCGGCCCTCGGCAAGCTGCTTCACCGGCTTTCTGAAGTCAAGACCACGTGGGATCCGGACAACATGTTCCGTACGAACCGCAACATTGAACCCGTCTGATATCGGGTATTTCAAATTTGAAATTTCAGATATTTCCGCATCCAGATTATCGGATGTCTCGATTGAAAATCACGGAATTATTTGTCTGAAATGCTATCAGCGGATGTTCACGCGGTGTCGAAAATCCGCCGGTTTTTTTCAAGCATGCCTCCGCTCATCAGATCGGTCATGGCCTGCAGGTAGTGCGCTGCGGTTATTTCCGGAATCAGGCCATTGCGATGAATGTGGGCCAGCGTCACGATATTCTGCATGCGGGCATCCGGCAGATCCGGCTTGAATACGGGAATGATACGGATTCCCGCCTTGTCCGCAACTGTCCGGATATCGGATTCTGTAACGGTTTTTGTCTGGCCCAGACGAACGGAAAGGGGCTGCCAGACCGCGTCATAATATATCAGGACCCCGCCCGGTTTGAGCATATGAAGCAAGGCCCGAAATGCTTCATGGCGTTCCAGGCTGACCGCCAGATCCGCTTCCCCTTTGGGGATCAACGGCGCGTACACCTGTTTTCCGATACGCAGATGGGAAACGACCATGCCGCCCCGTTGCGCCAGTCCATGCGTATCCACGGCCTTGACGTCATATCCGGCGTAATCCGCAGCCCGAAGCAGAACTTCACTCAGCATGCCGATGCCCTGGCCGCCGACGCCCGTCATGTAGATGTTGAATGTCATGAGAACCTCCTTATTGTCTGGAGTCTGTCGGAAGTGTTGGGTGATGCGGCCTTATTCCACCGGTTTGGAAATGGCATCGACCGGACAGGTCTGGATGCAACTGCCGTCCCCGATGCACAGATCCGCGTTGATATCCACCCGTCCATCCGAATCCCGGGTAAATGTGGGACACCCGAACCGTTCGACACAGTCATGAATCCGTTGGCACCGGTTCTGATCGATACTGACTTTCCGGGATATGTATCCCGGTTTTCTACGCTGCTCCCGGTTAAATTTCAGCATGCAGGGATGTCTGGCAATGACAACGGAAAATTCCCGGATATCGACGGCCTGTTTGATCAGATCGGTCAGTCCGGCCTGTTTGTAGGTGTCGATTTCAAAGATGTGTTTGACCCCCAGACCTTCCAGGACCCGGCGAATCGGTATGCGATCGACCACTTCGTTGAAATTCTTTCCGGACCCCGCGTGATCCTGATGGCCGGTCATGGCCGTGGTGCCGTTTTCCATCAGCACCAGCGTGATGTTGTGACGGTTGAACAGGGCATTGATGATTCCGGGAATGCCTGCATGAAAAAATGTGGAATCCCCCAGAAAACAGATGACGTTCCGGCTGTCGTTAAACAGGGACAGACCCGCGGCCATGCCCGGGGATGCGCCCATGCACATCAGCAGTTGGCCGACCCGGTACGGCGGCAGATACCCGAGCGTATGACAACCGATATCGGCCACCGTGATATCGGATTGGCCCAGTGCTTTTTTGATGGCATGAAATGCGCTGCGATGGCCGCAACCCGGACACATCTGGGGGGGCCGCGGCGGCAGGGCCGAAGACACCGGCCGGACAGCCGGCTTTGGCGGAAACAGGTCCGGCCAGGTTTTGGCCAGAATATCATACACCCGGTCCGGCGTGTATTCCCCAATCCAGTCTTCGACATCGCATTTGCCGGTGATCCGGGTGGGAATCTGTTTGTCATGGGCCAGTGCCCGGATTTCTTTTTCCAGAATATCATCCAGTTCTTCCAGGACCTTGATTTGCGAATGGGTCTGCAAAAAATCCGCGATAAGCTGATTTGGAAGCGGATAGACCATGCCCAGTTTCAGAATATCCGGTTTTTCCGGCGCGGTTTCGATGGCATCCATCACAGACAGAAACGACAGGCCGGCCGTGATGATGCCGTGGGTGGGGTGGCCATGCTGAATATGGGTATGTATGCCGGAAGTATTTGACCAGGCCGCCACTTCGGAAATCCGCTGAAGCGCCCGTCGCTTCATGGGAAACACCTCGGCGGCAATGGGGACGTAGGGGCCGTTGGCCGGATCAAAGCGGGACGTCCGGTCCGGTTCCGTGGGTGTCCAGGCGGGAAAAGACACCCGCTGTTTGGCGTGGCAGACATGCGTGGTCAGGCGCAGAATGACCGGCATGCCCCGGTCTTTTGACAGGGACACGGCTTGCCTGTAGAATGAATATACCTCGTCGGGGGACGCCGGTTCAAGGACCGGTGTATAGCTCAGGCGGGCATAGTGCCGGTTGTCCTGCTCATTTTGTGATGAATTGGCTCCGGGGTCGTCACCCAGGACAATGATCATGCCGCCAATGATATTCATCAGGCCGAGCTGAACAAAGGTGTCGGCTGCCACATTCAGGCCCACACTCTTGAAAAAAACCGTGGACAGATGGCCGTTGACCGCGGCGCCGTACGCCACTTCGGTCGCCACCTTTTCATTGGTGGAAAATTCAAAATAAAACGGCCGCCGATCGTCCGGAATACTGGCAATGGCTTC
>JBFXFK010000027.1:0-8900 GCA_050179135.1 Desulfatirhabdiaceae bacterium
AATTAGAGCTTAATTTATCCAAATGCGTGTCTCATTTTCATTGACATATTCCGCTGTCGCTGTTTATCTCTTAAAAAGATCACACTGTGACAAACACATCTTCCGGTTCATGACAAATATTTGACTGCGGCTGATGATATCTATAAAAATGTGTATGCGAGAAAATGAAAAAGAAGAAAGGTATCCTGTATGGAAGCTATTCGAAAAATTCAAACGGTGAGAGAGGGGCAAGTGAGTGTGAGACTTCCTGCACAATTCTGGAACAAGAAAGTGGAAATTATTGTCCTTTCTGCATCATCCCAAAAAGATGACAGCCCCCCGAAAAAAAGTCTTCGGGGCTGCTTGCATCAATACGCGAACCCGACACTCTTCGAACGTGAACAGGAGGCATGGCATGATGCTGTGAGAGAAAAATATGGTCATTGTTGATGCCAATATTGTCCTACGCTATGTACTGGACGATCATGCGGACTTATCACCACGGGCAGCAGAAATCCTTGAGCATCAGTCCGTGACGCTTCCGTTGGAAGCTGCATGCGAAGTCGTGTATGTGTTGCAAAAAGTCTACAACATCGGGAGGGAGCAAATTCATCACTATCTCAGTGAACTCGTCAACGAAAATCTGGTGCACATCGAAAAGTCTGACGTTTTTTTGAAAGCACTTGAGTGTTATTCCATGACGACATTTGACTTTGTTGATACGTTGCTGTTGGCATACCATGTTGTTGAACACCATGAGGTGTTGAGCTTCGACGAAAAACTTTGCAAACAAATCAAGCGAATAGACACAGAGGCCGAGAAAACGGCAGCGTGAGAACGGAAAAAATGGGGATGACGACTATCCATTGAACATTCTTACCGAATTTTCCGTTTGTCCGAGAACACAATTATGTCCAATGCGGCATGTTGACATTGACGCGTCATCACCTCTCTGGCATACTCCGCCTGATTCCACAAACAGCCTGTTTCGGAGCTGTTTTGAATGATTGTTCGCGGGAAAGGATTGGATGTGACGGTTGAAATCATTCTGTTGCTGATCATTGTCATCGCAGCCTTGGCTGTTTTTGTCGGCGGATGGTTGCGCGTGGATGTGGTGGGGTTGCTGGTGCTGTCAGCCCTCGCATTGACCGGTCTGGTCACGGCCCAGGAAGCGCTGGCTGGTTTCAGCAGCCCGGCGGTGGTGACGGTATGGGCCATGTTTATTCTCTCCGCCGGGTTGACCCGGACCGGGATCGCCCACCGCCTGGGCCAGCCGCTTCAGCGTTTTGCCAAAAGCGGCGAAGTGCCGTTGATGATCGTATTGATGGTGGGTTCCAGCCTGCTGTCGGCCCTGATCAATACCGTGACCGTAGCCGCCATTCTCCTGCCATCCACCATGGAGGTGGCCCGGCGCAGCAAATGTCCGCCCGGACGGCTGCTCATGCCGCTGGCGCTCGGATGTCTGTTGGGCGGTCCCTTCACCGGCATCTCGACCCCGCCCAATATTCTGATCACGGATGCCCTCCGGGCCGCCGGTCTGCGTCCATTCGGCCTGTTTGAATTCACCCCCATCACCGCAGCCATTGTCGCCGCCGGCATCCTTTTTGTCGTGCTCATTGGCCGGTATCTGCTTCCCCGCCAAACAGTTACGTCAGCCACCGATACCCGTACGGCCGTGGGCAGTTCCTACCAACTGGAAACCCACATCTTCACGACGCGCATTCCTTCGGGATCGTTGCTGGATGGACGCACCCTGGCTGAAAGCCGCCTGGGTTCGGCGTTGTACCTGACGGTCGTGGCCATTCAGCGGAACGGAGAGTTGATGCTCGCCCCCAGGCCC
This sequence comes from Desulfatirhabdiaceae bacterium, assembly GCA_050179135.1. Lineage (GTDB taxonomy): Bacteria > Desulfobacterota > Desulfobacteria > Desulfobacterales > Desulfatirhabdiaceae > UBA4064. The sequence continues at coordinate 1,820 of JBFXFK010000027.1, forward strand.
GGCGATCCCCTGCAGGCAGAAGACATTCTGATCGTACACGGCCGCCCCGATCATCTGCAACGGTTTCATGGCCGTCAGCATCTTCAGGTGGCGCCGCCGGAAATGGCCGACCAACTGGTATTCCAGCGCCTGAGTTTGGCCGAGGGACGGGTGCCCGAAGGATCACCTCTGCTTGAAAAGACACTGGAGGAGAGTGGTCTGAGACGCCAGCACCAGGTGCATGTGCTGGCGCTTCGGGATATCACCGGCACGGAGATTCGGGATCTGCGGCGACGCAGAATGGCGCTGGGGGATCGTCTGTTGATCGAAGGTGAGCAGGAGGCCCTGGAGACGTTGACCCGTCTGAACCTGCTGACCGAACTGCACGTCGTGACACCGGATGTCGCCGACACGCTCTCCGGCGGACGTAGCCGGCTTCTGTCCGTACGGGTGCCGCCGGGATCGGTACTGGCCGATCGGAATCTGGTGGAAAGCCGCCTGGGCGATGCCTTTGGCCTGACGGTGGTGGGTATTGCACGCGAAGATGCGCTGGTGTGGATGCCGTCGCCCCAGGAAACCATTCAGCCCGGCGATTTATTGGTTCTACAGGGATCTCCGCGCGATCTGGATGTTCTTGAAGAATTGCAGAATCTGCAAATCGAAGCGCAGCCCGCCAGTCTGGTCGAGGAGCTGGAGTCCCAGCAGATCGGGGTAACCGAAGTGCTGCTGTCACCGCGAACGACCCTGGCTGGCCGCACCCTGGCCGATCTGCTGTTCCGGGATCACTACGGAATCAGCGTGCTGGCCATCTGGCGCAAAGGCCGGGCCTTTCGTACCGGCATTCAGGACATGCCCCTGCAATTCGGTGACGCCCTGCTGGTGTACGGCCATCGCAGTAATCTCGAAGCCGTGGCCCGCGACAGCAACTTCATCATTCTGGACGAGGCCGCAGCCCGGGCGCCGCGCCTGGAAAAAGCGCACATCGCCACGGTCATCATGCTGGCCGTTCTGGTCAGCGCCATTCTGGGCGCCGCCCCCATCGCCATCGCGGCCCTGGCCGGTGCGACCCTGATGGTGCTTTTCGGCTGCCTGAGCATGGAAGAGGCGTACCGCGCCATTGAATGGAAGGTGGTTTTTCTCATCGCCAGCATGCTGCCCCTGGGGGTTGCCATTGAAAAAAGCGGGGCCGCACAACTGGGGGCCGAAGCCCTGATCGTCACGGTCGGCGACATGGGTCCGCGATGGGTGGTGACCGCACTGTTTACCGTCACGGTCATCGGCACCCAGGTGATCCCCACCGCTGCGCTGGTGGTGCTGATGGCGCCGGTTGCCCTGAGTACCGCCGCCACCCTTGGCATTTCGCCGCATCTCCTGATGATGACCGTGGCCATTGCGGCTTCGGCGAGCTTTGCCAGCCCGTTGTCCCATCCGGCCCATCTGCTGGTCATGAGTCCCGGCGGCTACCGGTTTATGGACTACGTGAAGGTCGGCGTTCCCCTGACCATCGTCACCCTGCTTGTTGCGGTCGGGCTGCTGCCGATTCTCTGGCCTCCTTATTAGCGCCTGTTTGAAACGGCTTCTGTCTTTTTCATGCCACCTTTCCCGCCCCGCCGGCTTTCAGACTGATCATCAGTACCGAAATGGCTGCCGGTGTCATGCCATCCATCCGGGATGCCTGCCCCAGCGTCATCGGCCGGATTTCATTCAATTTCCCCTTCAGTTCGTTGGACAGGCCATGCACACCTGAAAAATTGAATTCATCCGGAATGCGAATCCGTTCCAGATGCCTGAACTTGTCAATTTCCTTTTGCTGACGCTGAATATATCCCTCATATTTGATTTCGATTTCGGTCTGTTCGATGACACGCCCCGGCAGACTTTCGGAGTTTGGAGACAGCGTATTGACGACATCATAATCCAGTTCGGCCCGCTTGAGCAGTTGATCCAGATGGATGCCATTGTCAACCGGTTTGCTTTGCCGGCTCACCAGATAATCATTGACGGCCGATGACGGCCGGATAATGGTGGACTTGACGCGGCCGATTTCCCGCTGTACCTGCCCGTTCAGGCTCCGAACAAAATCCAGTCTGTCGGATGAGACCAGTCCCAGTTCAAATCCCTTTTCCGTCAGGCGGAGATCTGCGTTGTCCTCACGCAGAATCAGGCGGTATTCCGCCCGGGAGGTAAACATGCGGTATGGCTCCCGGGTGCCCCGTGTGACCAGATCATCGATCAGAACCCCCATGTATGCCTGGGACCGGTCCAGAATGAATGGCGGCCGTTTCTGAATCTGACAGGCGGCGTTGATGCCGGCCCACATGCCCTGGGCAGCCGCTTCCTCGTAACCGGATGTGCCGTTGATCTGTCCGGCCAGAAAGAGCCCATCGATGCGTTTGGTTTCCAGGGTCGGTTTCAGTTGAAGCGGATTGACGTAATCATATTCGATGGCATAGGCCGGCCGCATGATTTCGGCTGTTTCCAGCCCGACCACCGACCGAACGACCTGAACCTGGATTTCAACCGGCAGACTGTTTCCCAGTCCGCTGGCATAGATTTCCTCGGTTTCCAGTCCTTCCAGTTCCAGAATCACATGGTGTCTGTCCCGTTCCGGAAATTTGACCACCTTGTCTTCAAATGACGGGCAGTAGCGGGCCGAAACGCCGGTAATGATGCCGCCGTACAGGGCGGATTTGGATATGTTGTCCCGGACGATCTGGTGACACCGGTCATTGGTATATCCCATAAAGCTTTCCACCTGCGGCATGGAAATGATTCGGGTGGAAAATGAAAAGGGCGTCGGCTGGTCTTCCGATCCCTGGGCGGCAAACTGCGAAAAGTCGATGGAGGATTTTTTCAGACGCGGTGGCGTTCCGGTTTTCATCCGGCCCAAGGCAAACCCAAGGGATTTCAGATGCTCCGGAAGGCTGTAAGATGCAAATTCACCGGCTCTTCCGGCTTTGATGGACCGGAACCCGATATGAACCAGTCCGCTCAAAAATGTGCCGGTCGCCAGAACCACGCAACGGGCCGAATACCCGAACCCGGTGGCATCTTCCACACCGACCACCCGGTTGTCTTCGACCACCAGGCGTTCAACCATGCCCTGTTTGAGATCCAGACGGGGTTGCTTTTCCAGAACATGCTTCATCACCATATGGTAGCGGTTCTTGTCATTCTGGGTTCGGGAGGAATGTACGGCAGGGCCCTTTTTGGTGTTCAGGGTACGATACTGAATCGCGGTCTGGTCCGTGACTTTTGCCATTTCACCACCCAGGGCATCGATTTCCTTGACCAGTTGCCCTTTGGCCATGCCGCCAATGGAGGGGCTGCAGGGCATGGCCGCCACCTTGTCCAGATCGATTGCCAGAATCAGCACCTCACATCCCATGCGGGCTGCGGCCAAAGCGGCTTCACATCCGGCGTGTCCGCCGCCCACTACCACAATATCATAATGTTTTTGATAGAATGCCATTTACATCTCCTGCCCGGTGAAAACCAGGTCCAGATAGGCTTTTACGCCTTCGACAGCCAGTGAAAAGATCCGTGATCCGGCCATGATGACATGAACATTGTCCGTGGTTCCGCAGGTTTTTGCAAATGCCGGACCAATGACAGACGCCGGATCCGTTGATCCCGAAATTCCGGAAAGCGCCATGAGATACATATCCATCCGTTCTTTGAGAATCTGAAAATAATTGATCTCTTTTCCGATGGAAAGTGATGTCACAGACGATATGTTTTCTGAAAATTCAAAGAGGAGATTCCAGAAATTTTCGACCAGAGCCGTTTTATCCGCATGGGATTCCATATAATAGGATATGGACCATCCCACACTCAATATCTGAAGAATCTGTATTTCATATTCAACCATGACCAGGTTGATGGCATCTCCTTTGGGCACCCGGCTGAGTGCAAAGAGAACCCGTTCCCGGTCCAGGGCATAACTGGCGAGATTTTCGGCCATTTCAGGAATGGTCGGGTGATGGTCAGGGGATAATGACATGGGGTGTTTTTTTACCTCGCTGGGTTGGCGTGAGCATAAGGAAAGTTTTGAGTTTTGGGTTTTGGGTTTTGAGTTGAAAGCGGAATAATTCCGGTATAAAGCGTCAGATCGAGCCCGCCATGAACAATTGCATGGCGCGTCAACTGCATATGATACCGTTCGGGGAAGATATCATGCGGGGTCATCAGGGCCAGCTTCCATCCCCTGAAATCCGTTGTCAGTTTTTTCATGATCTCCTGACAGAGTTCCCGGCTTTCTTTTATTTGCCCCATGCGAAGTCCATAAGGTGGATTCAGGACCACCAGTCCGGTCCGGCCGAATTTGCCGGGATGAATATTAAAAAAATCATCCCTGGCGGTTTGAATGCACGTGAAAAAATCATGGGCTTCAAGGGTTTGATTCAGCAGGTTTAAGGCCTTTTCTGACTGGTCCGATGCAAAGATGATGGGCTTTGGCTGCGATACAATCTCTTTTTCGGCCTGATGGCGAAGATGCATCCACTGTTTGGGTCTGAATCCGGGCCAGTCTTCAAACGCAAAGGATCGCAGCCATCCCGGGGGAATGTTCTGGGCCATCATTGCCGCTTCCAGAGAAAATGTGCCGGAGCCGCACATGGGATCGATCAGGGGCCCGGTTCCGGTGTATCCGGCCAGTTTCAATGTTGCCGCTGCCAGGGTTTCCCGAATGGGTGCGGGGCCGCCAAAGGTTTTGATGCCCCTTTTGTACAGGGGAAGGCCGCTGGTGTCAATGGACAGGGTAAACCGGTCATTGACTGCGCGGACAAATAGCTGTTGTACGGAAACGGAAGATGCATCCCGGTCTGTTTTTCCGGTTTCGTCCGGCGGATCTTCCACGATTGAAATGTGCGCGGCAATGCCATCCCGAATACGGATTCCAATGGCGTCTGTATGATACAACCGGGAATGATGGGTCGATACATGGATGATCAGCCGGCAAGCATTCGGCAGAAACAGTTCCCAGGGGAATTCCGAAATTTTTCTGGAAAGACGGCCAAAATCGGTGGCGGAAAATTGTGTCAGCCGCATGAGAATCCGGGTGGCAATCCGGTGATGCAGGTTGGCCTGATATGCCCCCGGCAACCGGGATGAAAAATCAATGCCACCGCCTGTTTCCATAACATTTCCGGATAATTGCAATGATGTCAGATCCTGATGGCAAAGCGTTTCCAGGCCCGGTGCACAAACGGCAAAAAAATCATGCATGGGGCCGTTGACCCGGCGTCGAATGCGTTTTTCCAATGAATGAGTGGTGGATGGGGTTTTCACATGAAAGTTTATAGTGCCATTGAATCCGGAAATCAACGGTAAACCCCAATTCGACAGGGTTGACTCCCTGAGGTCTTTCAGATATACGAACCAGAAGTGTTTTAGGCTGAAGGCTGAAGGCTGGAAACTGAAGGAGCCGCAAAAAGGATTCTGGCAGAACAGCCATCGGACGGCCATGCGGCCTCTCAGTACACACGATTCATATCTCAATACGGAATGTATTTTCACGGTAAACGATCATGAATCATTCCGGGATGGTTCACCCCCATATATAAAAATGGCATTTACCGCTTTCAACTCAAAACTTAAAACCCAGAACTCAAAACCTTACTGATCATTTCATGCGAATTGCCTGCAAAAATCTGACATATCAATACCCCCGGACAGACACCTGTATTTTTAACAACCTGTCATGCGAATTTCCCCGACCCGGGTTTCATGCGCTGTTCGGCCAGTCGGGTGTCGGCAAAACGACCCTGGCCAGAATACTTTCCGGCATGATCCCGGTTTCCGGTGAATTCATCGATCACACCGATGTTCAGACCGTGCTCTACACGCATAACACGGAACGGCTGCCGGGATGGTCGGGTGTCGGGAGCATGATTGAATCTGTGACGCCGGTGGATTTCCGGAAGAAAATGCGCGAGCTGATCGATGCCTTCGGGCTGACGCCCGTTCTGGAATCCCGGTTTGACCACCTGTCTCTGGGGCAGCAGAACCGGGTTAACCTGACCCGCTATCTGCTTCAGGAGTTCGATATGCTGATCATGGATGAGAGCCTGGCCAATGTGGATGAATCCATGCGGGAAAAAATTATTGGTGCCATCAAACAATGGTTCCCTGAAAAATGTTTTGTTTATATCAGTCACAACATGGTGGAGGTCAGCCGGTTCTGCGATCATATCGTGGTGGTTCGCGGGGCCCATCGGGTTCCGCAGGCCGTCGCCATAACCGGCATGAATGATTTTGGAAATGCACCGGCTGCCCCATTGAAGGGCATGGAGCAGATCATGCTGGAGATGGCCCATGCTTCGTAACCGGATGATCCAGTTTTTTCTGATTTATCTGGCAGGAATCCTGTTTCTGTTAAGCGTCAAATACGCCCTGAATCTCTCCGATTATGTCATCCCGGCCCCAATGGAAATTGGCCTGACTGCAAAAGCGGTCGGAATCCGGTATGTTGATGATGTTTTAAATACTGTTGTCATTGCTGTCCTGGGGCATATCATTTCAATCATTCTGGCATTTTCCGTCGGCATTCTGGGCGGGCAGAAAAGCTGGGCAGGGGCACTGGTCAAAACCACCGCCTATAACATTCAGGCATATCCGATTGTTGCCGTTGCGCCCCTGATATTCATTCTTTTGGGAGACGGCCTACTCTCCAGACTGATCATTTCGGTCATGATCTGCTATTTTCCCCTGTTGCTGTCGGTGATGGGCGTGTTATCCGAGCCGATTGAGAGCATTGAACATTTTTATCGGATTACCCGTACGTTAACCTGGAAGCTTCAGGTTAAAATTCGGATATTTGAAAATATCAGCACACTTTCAACCGTGATTGTCGGCAGCGCCACCATGGCCATGGTCGGAACCATTGTCGCCGAGTTTGTGGCATCCAATGCCGGAATTGGTTACAGCATTCGCATTGCACTGTATCAGAGCGATATGGCCAAAATTCTGATTGCGCTGTTCTGGATCGGCATTTGCACATCCGGATATCTGACCGGCATCGAGCTGATCGGCAACTATGTTCATAAACGGCTCAAGGCGGCGTAGAGGGACAGGGGCAAAGTGACAAAGGGGCATAGGGGCA
>JBFXFK010000027.1:9000-37901 GCA_050179135.1 Desulfatirhabdiaceae bacterium
AGGGGCATAGGGGCAAAGAGGCACAATGCATCCCTGCCAAAACTTCTTTGCCGGCTCTGATGAACAAGCGATCCGGCAAATCAGCCGAACTTTGTGCCTTTGTGCCTATGCCCTTTTGCCCCTTTCCTCCTTGCTCTTCCCCGTCAGCTTTTCCATCAGGGTTTTTCGGGTTTCGACAACCTCGGCGTCCGGATCAAACACATAGCCGATTGAACGAAGACTTTTGAAATATTGGGGATATTTGGGATTGACTTCAAAGTATTTTCGAAACCGGACAATGAAATTATCCACGGTTCGCGTGGTGGTATCCCGGGTGTATCCCCACCCGATTTCCAGAAGCTGATTTCGTGTCAGGGGTTTCCCCTTGTTTGTGATAAAAAGTTTCAGCAGCCGGACTTCCTGTTCGGTCAATGAAATCTGTCCGGTTTGACCGACCGCCATGGAACGCTCAAAATCAATCTGATTGGTCCCGAAGCGAAAAACAGGCGGAACAGATGCCGTGACCGATTCATGCCGGGAGGCCTGCCGATACCAGTCCATCCGGGTCAGCAACCGTTCAATTCTCAACAGAAATTCTTCCAGATCAAATGGTTTTGTCAAATAGTCATCCACGCCGCAGGATAGCCCCTTTATTTTGTCCTCGGGCGCGGTCCTTGCAGACAGAATCAGAATCGGAAGCTGTTCATCTTCCAGCCGGATATTCTGAAGGACAGACAGTCCGTCAATCCCCGGAAGCATGATATCCAGAACAATCAGATCCGGATGCCAGCTTTTCCATTTGTGAATTCCGCTGATTCCGTTGGCTTCAATGGTCACGTCATATCCCTGCAGGGAAAGATTCAGTTTGAGTCCTTCCGCGATATGAAGATCATCTTCAATGATCAGAATCCGTTTTTTTCGGGATGTATCCATTTAAATCCTCTTGTGTGGCAGCATGATCGTGAATACCGATCCCTGACCGATTCCTCTGCTTTCCGCAATAATTTTACCCTTATGAATCCGAACGATGCTTTTGACCAGATAAAGACCCAGTCCGCTTCCTTTCGCTTTCAGCTCTTCACGCCCCTCTGCCTGATAGAATTTTCTGAATATTTTTTTGACTTCGGATTTTTCCAGACCAATGCCGTTGTCCTGAAATCGCAGCAGCAGATGGCGACTGGTCGACTCCAGGGTGATCACAACCTGCGGAACTTCCGACTCGTTGTAGTGGATAGCATTGGTCAACAGGTTCATCAACAGGATTTCAAACAGGGATACATTTATCGGATAATAAAAATGACTGTCAACCGGCGGATCGAACCGGATTTCAGATTTCCGGAACAAATCCATGTGATTTTTCAAAAACCGATGAATCACTTCCGACAGATCCGACATCATCAGTTCTCCCTGGTATCCGCCGCTTTCTATTTTGGCAATGCTCAATATCCGGTTGATCGTATATGAAAGTCGGGCGATATCCTGAATCATGTACCGGATGTATTTCAACTGATCCGGGGTATAAAGTTCGTACTTCAGGGCGGTATCGAGGTAGAGCTTGAGGGAGGTGACCGGAGTTTTCAGCTCGTGGGTGAACGTATTGATAAAATTCTGCTGAAGGCGATACAGCCGGCTGATCTTTTGATTATACAGAAAGATGATGAATATTCCGGTCAGAATGATGCCCACCAGAATGGACAGCACCATGATCACCACCCATGCCTGGGATTTCAAAAACTGACTGCGATCCAGATCAAATCGCAGCAGAATGGACTCCAGGTCGGTGTTAACCTCCATATACCAATATATGTATAAAAACAGCGATGCGATCAGGGCTGTTGTGGAAAAGATGAATACAAAAAGAGGATGTAACATCCAACGGGATCGAATCATGGCGCTCCTGACTGTTTAATGTAAAAAAAATGTCATGGATGAAAAGCAGGCTGTTTTTGTTACCGGGATGATTTATATTCCATAATCACAAACAATTGCAGTTCTGACATAACGAAAGGAATTTGGATATGGTTTCCTCGGCTTTCGGGTTTTTTCGGGGCAGCGTGTCCCTGCTGCTGTATTTACTCAACACCCTGGTTCTGACCCCGCCCCTGATTCTTCTATCCCTGACCAAGTTCTTGATTCCATTGATATTCTGGCGAAAAATATGTGACCGGATGCTGAACGGCATCGCCGGTCTCTGGATCAGCATCAACAACTGGAATATCCAGGTTACCAATTCCATTCGGTGGGATGTAGCCGGGTTGGATTCGCTTGAGAAAAACCAGTGGTATATGGTGGTTGCCAATCATCAGTCCTGGGTTGACATTCTGGTTCTTCAAAAGATATTTCACCGGAAGATACCATTTTTAAAATTTTTTTTAAAGAAAGAGCTGATTTGGGTTCCATTTTTGGGCCTGGCATGGTGGGCACTCGATTTTCCGTTCATGAAACGGTATTCAAGTGATTTTTTAAAGAAAAACCCGCATTTAAAAGGAAAAGATCTTGAAATAACCCGAAAGGCCTGTGAAAAGTTCAAACATATTCCGGTTTCTGTCATGAATTTTGCAGAAGGAACCCGGTTTACACCGGAAAAACATCACCGTCAGCAGTCGCCGTACCGGTATCTGCTCAAACCCAAAGCCGGCGGCATTGCATTTGTCATGGCGGCCATGGGAGACCAAATGAACCGCATCCTCAATGTTACGATTGCCTATCCACATGGCGCCAAAAGTTTTTGGGACTTTTTATGCGGCAAGGTCAGGGAAATCAAAATAACGGTTGAATCAAAACCGATCAGTGCCGAACTGATTGGCGACTATTTCAATGATGACAATTTTCGGGTCGAATTCCAGAACCATCTTAACCGGTTATGGGAAGAAAAGGATCTGCAGCTCAACATGATGCAAAAGCAGATTGAATACAACCCGTCGTGACAATGCCGTTGGCGGTGCGGAGCCGACAGGTTTTTTCGGACTTGACGAAAATTTTTCAAATGCGTAAGGTTGTCAACCGACAAATGTATCCACCACATCGAGAACCCGGAGAACCATCATGTCTCATCACGACCACAGCGATCATCATCATACAGACCCTCACCATCACCACCATGATCACGAACATCACCAACCGTCCGCAGAGATGCTGTTTTCCGAAAAGATGGCCAAGCTCCTCCAGCACTGGATAAAACACAATTCCGATCATGCGGTTACCTATCAGGAATGGGCTGCTAAATCGCGGGAGAATGGCCTGTCCGATCTGGCTGAGAAAATTGAACAGATTGCTGAAATGACGCAACAGATCAATGAAAAATTGAGCCAGGCACAGAATCTGGTTCCGGGAAAACCCGCTTAAGGCTCAATTTCCTCCCAGGCAAATATATCACGGGTCAAAATCGTCCGACAGGTCTTTGCCATGTGAACGGATTGGCTGCGGGTCATGTTCATCATCAGCATGGACAGTCCGGATAATGCCAGCATGGGGATCCATGCGCCTTCCATCACCGCTTTCCGGTTTACATCCTTTTCTCCGGCCGTCAGATTGGACAGACCCGCCAGGGTGCGGACCGGAAAATCCAGAACATCCGGTAACTGTTGAATAACAGACAGAATTGACCGATTCTGAGCAAGCCCGTTTTGCCAGGAAACCGGGACCAGCACGGGGTCAATGATCAGATGTTCCTTCGGGAGCCCGGCCCTCCGGCATGCCCCGTACAATTCAATGGCTGCCTCAATTTTTCCGTCCCCATCTGCTGGAACATGGCCATCCGGATTCAGCAGAAACCCGATCACATCCACCTGAAACCGGACCGCGAGGGGCAGGATGTATTCCAGTTTTTTGGGTTCCAGTGAAATGCCGTTGATTATCGCGGTTTTTGTATTGGCCAATAGTCCGGCTTCAATGGCTTTGGGATTGGTTGTATCAATCAGAACAGGCAAATCGGTTGTATCCTGAACTGTACGGACCAGAAAATCCATGATCTGCTCCGGATTCCGGTTTAACGGACCCGCATTGATGTCGATAAGATTTGCACCGGCATCCTCGCAAAACCGAACCCATTTTTGAATGGGAAAGGCATTCCGGTTTTCCATGGCCTCGAATATGATCCGGTCAAGGGGCTGAATATTGTCAGCAATCAGATGCATGGGACAGGCGATTCCTTATATTTGAATTGACAGGGCCGCAGGGATGGCGCAACATCTATAGCGATTGAAGTGCCTATCGCCAGCACATACACCCGGATCTCTCCACGATCATCCCCATTTATCACAGAATCTTCGATCTTCCCATATCAAATCTGTCATCCCCTGTTTTTCAAACCAGCTATTTACTTGCCAACATAATAAATTTTCTTGACATAGGGTTAAAAATGGTTTTGTATCATCTCAACGTGGAGTAATGTGGTGTAAAGGGGAGTAAAGTGTTTCGAGGATCCAGTTTTCATACCATTGATGAAAAAGGCCGGATGATCATTCCATCCCGGTTTAAAGAACTGATCCGGGCCAGCGGCAGTGATGCCGCCATGATTTCCAGGCTGGAGAAGTTTCTGGTGGCCTATACCCTGCCGGAATGGGCCGTAATTGAAAACCGCATTCTTTCAATGGTTGAAAAAGATGACAGCATGAGACGCTTCAGACGAATTTTTATCGGTGGCGCATTTGAATGCCCCTGTGATCGTCAGGGACGCATTCTGATTCCCCCCAGTCTGCGGGAATATGCAGAACTGAATCGGGAAATCGTGCTGGTTGGTAATCTGGATCATTTTGAAATCTGGTCCCAGAGTAACTGGAATCGGGAAAATGAACAAATGGAAATGGATTATCAGAAAGAGGAGGTTCGCAACAAAATCGCAGGCCTCGGATTATAACGTATGTATGTTTCCCATCCATCGGCACTGCTGGATGAAACCCTTTATTATTTGAATATCCGGCCCGGGAAAATTTATGTGGATTGTACGCTTGGCGGTTCCGGGCATGCCGCTGCGATCTGTCAGAAAATGGGGCAAAAAGGCAGGCTGATTGGTCTGGACCAGGACCGGGACGCCATTATGCATGCCAAAGAAACGTTGAAGCCGTTTGAGAAAAACATCGATCTGTTTCATTGCAATTATACGGACTTGAGTGTTGTGCTGGCCAATTTGGATATTTCCGGTGTGGACGGTATCCTGATGGATCTGGGCATTTCACTTCATCAACTGTCAGGAAGCGGACGCGGGTTCAGTTTCAGAAACCATGAAACCCTGGACATGCGGATGGACATCCGGTCCGGAACGACGGCGCGATCCATCATTGATACACTGGACGCGTCCGAGATGGCCGATCTTTTTTTCAAACTGGGAGAGGAACGGTACTCGCGGTCCATAGCGCGTCATATTGTGGAAAAACGCAGACAGCAGCCGATTGAAACCAGCAAACAACTGGCCGACATTGTCTGTGAAGCAATTCCGGCCAAAGGCCGGAGTCAGCATATCCACCCGGCGACACGGGTATTCATGGCGCTGCGAATTGCCGTCAATCAGGAATTGGAACGTTTGGTGGAATTTCTGGACCGGGTGCCTGACCTGCTGAACAGCGCGGGAAGACTGTGTGTTTTGTCCTTTCATTCTCTGGAGGATCGCATCGTGAAACAGCGGATTCGGGATTTTGAGGGGGCCTGTGTGTGTCCCCCGGACTTTCCGGTATGCCGGTGTCATCGAACCCCTGTGATGCGGGTCATCACCCGAAAACCGGTCAGGCCTTCCGCCGCAGAAATCGACAGAAATCCCCTGGCGAGAAGCACCCGTCTCCGGGCAGCCGAAAAGTTGTAGATCAGGCTGAAGGCCGAAGACTGTAGGCTGAAGGGGGACTAAAATGATATTTACCGATTTTAATTTAAAACCTGGCTGAGACCCGATATCGCCATGACAGACCGGGATACCAAACCTGCTGTAAATCGCCGGATGATTGTTCTGGTAATGCTGTTGAGCATTCTGATTCTGGAAGGGCTGTTTTTTATCTGGTGCCAAACCCAGTGTGTTCAGATCGGGTATGAAATGGCCCAGGAGAGTGAAACCTATCGCAGCCTGGTTGCGATGGAGAATAATCTGCGGGTGGAGCTTTCCCGCCTCCGGTCGCCGGAGCGGATTGCAGAAATAGCCCGGACGCAACTTGACCTTGAACTACCTGACCCTGAACGGATGTATGTGCTCCCATGAGAAATGATACCGAAAAATTAATAAAAAAACGAATTCGTTTTCTTGGCTGGGGGTTTTTTCTCATTTTTATGATCATCGGGGGAAAAGCATTTTATTATCAGGTTGTCATCAGCCAATGGCTTTCCGACAAGGCACTGAGGCAATATGAAAAAGAGTTTGTCTATTCGGGAAAGCGGGGGGCGATCCTGGATGCATCCGGCAGACATCTTGCTGTCAGCATCGATGCCGAATCCATTGGTGTCCATCCCAAACAGATCAAAAATCCTGCGATAACCGCAAAAATTCTGTCCGATGCACTGAATCTTTCACAGAAAGAGTTGATCGCCCGGTTTTCATCAGACAAACGGCCGTTTATTTGGGTCAAGCGCAAAGTGACGCCCAAGGAGGTCAGCCTGGTCAAGGCCTTCAATCTGCCGGGTGTGGTCTTCAAATCCGAACATAAACGGTATTACCCCAACAAATTTCTGGCTTCCCAGGTTCTGGGGTTTGTTGATATCGACAACCGGGGGCTAGCCGGAATCGAGTTGACCTATGATGAGGTGTTGAAGGGGTATCAGGACAGCATCAAAGTTCGACGGGATGCCCTGGGACACAGTTTTGAATCGGAAGGAACCATTGTTCCGGATTATAACGGAAATACACTGGTTCTGACCATCGATGCCATGATTCAATACAGTGCTGAAAAGGCGCTGGAATCCGCAGTGACAGAATTCGGGGCCAAATCGGGCATGGTACTGGTAGCATCTCCCCGGACCGGTGATATTCTTGCAATGGCACACTATCCGGCATATAATTTAAATTCGCATTCGGATTATGACAAAAATTTGTGGCGGGCACGCTCGGTAACCGATCCGTTTGAACCCGGGTCCACCATGAAAATTTTCAGCGCGGCAGCTGCCATTGACTCGGGTTTGTGCAAACCCCAAACCGCATTTTACTGTGAAAACGGGACCTATCGTGTGGGTTCCAATACGGTTCATGACACCCATGCCTATGGCACATTGACCCTGCAGGAAATTGTCAAATACTCCAGCAACATCGGTGCGATCAAGATTGGGCAGTTCATTGGGGAAGAGACACTTTATAATACCCTGAGAAAATTCGGATTTGGAGAAAAAACCGGTCTGGCATTATCCGGAGAATCATCCGGGACCCTGGCCCACTTCAAAAAATGGCGAAAAATTGATGCCGGAACAATTGCATTCGGCCAGGGTGTTTCGGTTTCCGCAGTTCAGATGATTGCGGCAACCGGGGCGCTGGCGAATGGCGGCGCCCTCATGAAACCCCAACTGATCAAGGCCATCGTGGATCCGGATGGAAAAATTGTTCAGGAATTCAAACCGGTCCGGATCAGACAGGCCTGTTCTCCGAATACCGCTGCCACTGTCCGGCAGATGATGAAAGAAGTCATCACGACCGGCGGAACCGGCACCAATGCCGCAATGGAAGGGTATACGGTTTGTGGCAAGACCGGAACCGCCCAGAAAATTGTCAACGGGGCCTATGCCAGAGGTAAATATGTTTCGTCGTTTATCGGGTTTTTACCGGCGGATCGGGCCGAGGCCGTCATCATGGTGATTATTGATGAACCCGCCAAACGGCATTACGGTGGAACCGTCGCGGCGCCGGCCTTCAAGAAGATTGCCCTTGAAATGATGGGATATCTGAACATACCCCCGGAAAACATGAACAACCGGTTTACGGTTTCTCTGGGAAGTGAGGTTGAAGGGTGAAGCTGAGCGTCATACTGAAAGCCATTGTGCCCCAACGGGTTTATGGACCCGGGCATCAATTTGAAACGGGTTCCGGCACATCAGAAATACTGACGGACATCCAATCCCTGGACACCGATATTCTGTCCATACACTATCGCGCCCAAGACGTGAAACCGGGTGGACTTTTTGTGGCGATTCCGGGGCAGAAATCCGATGGACACGATTTTATTCAAACCGCAATGGCCAATGGCGCAGCAGCCATCGTGACGACCCGGGACCCGTCGGAACCGGTCGGTGCCCCGGTAATTGTTGTCGCGGATGCCCGTCATTCACTGGCGGCGCTATCCCATGAATTTTATGGCAGACCATCGGAGCACCTGATTATTGTCGGGATTACCGGCACAAACGGTAAAACCACCACGGCGTTTCTGATCGAACGAATTCTGAACCGGGCGGGTTTTGCAGTCGGGGTGATCGGAACATTGAATTACCGGTATCGGGATCTGGTTTTTGAAAATCCCATGACAACACCGGAATCCCCGGATTTGCAGCGAATTCTGGCGGAGATGCTTCAGGCCGGAATCACCCATGTGGTCATGGAGGCGTCGTCTCATGCCATCGCCCAGGGCCGGATTGACTGCTGCTGGATGGATGTGGGCATTTTCACCAATCTGACCCAGGATCATCTGGATTTTCATGAAAACATGGATGCCTACTGGAATGTGAAAAAATCCATGTTCACCCGTCATCTTTCCGAAAGTCCCAAAAAAAACCGGGCGTCTGCCGTCATCAACTGCAATGATCCAAGAGGCGAAGAACTGTTCAATGCCCTCCGGATTTCGCGTTTTTGTGTTGGTTTTTCCGAAGAGAACACCATCCAGACTGCCATGATGAAGACCCACATGGACGGCGCCGAGGGTGTCATTTCCACGCCTCTGGGCATGTTTCAGTTTAAAACCAGCCTGTTTGGACGCCATAATGTTGAAAATATTCTGTGTGCGACCGGCGCCTGTGTTTCCCTGAATATCCCTCTGAAACTCATCCGGGAAGGCATCGAATCCGTATCCTTTGTTCCGGGAAGGCTTCAGCGCGTGTTCAATGACCGGCTCAGACATGTTTTTGTGGACTATGCCCACACGCCGGATGCATTGATGAATGTTCTGAATACGATTAACGAGATTGCAACCGGGCGAATCATATGCGTGTTTGGCTGTGGCGGCGACCGGGACAGGGACAAACGGCCATTGATGGGACAGATTGCGGCCAGGCGGGCGGATTTTCTGGTGGTGACATCGGATAACCCCCGATCCGAAGATCCCGGAGATATCATTTCGCAGATCGCGGTCGGGATCGATGCCGAAAATGTTTCCCGCTTCCAGACAACTGATATGCCGAAGGAATTGTCCGGAAAGGGTTACGTGATTGAGCCGGACCGGAAAAAGGCCATTCACCTGGCCATTCGGCTATCCCGGAACGATGATGTAATTCTGATCGCGGGCAAGGGGCACGAAACATACCAGATTGTCAAAAAACAGAAACTGCCGTTTGATGACCGGGAAATCGCTGCGTTTGCACTGACCAGTGAAATCGCTCCCCCCAGTGTTCATGTGTGGAAAAAAAAGTCGGCCCGGACAAAATCAGAGGGTGATTCGTTGAAGTCATAATCTTAAAAGCTATAGACCCCTTATTACGAAAGAAACCAGCCTTGGGGATGAACTGGACCATCGACCATATTCTGGATGCCACCGAAGGCGGGCTTCTTGCCCCCCTTTCGAATGTTTCTTTTTCCGGCATTTCAATCGATTCCAGAACCATACAGCCGACTGACGTGTTTGTGGCAATCACGGGCAGCCGCCATGATGGCCACCGGTTTATTGACCGGGCTATTGATGCCGGTGTCAAAGGCGTTGTTCTGGAACATCGAAAAATCCCGGAGATTCCGGTTGAACAGTGGATCGCAAAGGGTATTGTCTGCATTGCGGTCACGGATTCGGTTTGTGCATTGGGCAGGCTGGCTGCATTTCACAGAAAACGGATGCCGGCATCCGTGATCGCCATTACCGGATCCAATGGTAAGACATCCACACGAAATCTGACCCATGACGTGATGCGCCAACAGTTTCGGGTGCTGGCCACAAGCGGCAATTTCAACAACCATATCGGCCTTCCGCTGACCCTTTTCAAGCTGACCCCGGATCATGAATGGGCTGTGCTGGAACTGGGCATGAATCATGCGGGTGAAATCGACTGGCTGGCCCGGGTCTGTCAGCCTCAAATCGGTATTATTACCAATATCGCCCCGGCGCATATAGAAGGCCTTCATTCACTGGATGGGATTATGGCCGCAAAAGGCGAGCTTCTGAAGCACCTGCCTGCCGACGGCGTTGCGGTCATGAATATGGACGACCCCCGTGTGTCCCGGCTGTCGAGAGAGGCGCCCTGTCCGGTTATCGGCTTCGGATTTGATTCCGCCGCCCGAATCCGTGCAACGGATGTGGTCCTCCAGAATTCGGGGACCCGGTTTCAATTGCATTTTCCCGATTCCCAGATTTCAGTGCATCTCCATATTCCGGGCCGGGTCATGATTCAGAATGCACTGGCCGCGGCCGCAGCCGGTTATGCCGCAGGCATTCCTCCGATTCTGATTCAGAAAGGGCTCGAAGGGGCACGGGCGGTTTCCGGAAGGATGAACCTGTTTCAAACCCGACAGGGTGTGACCATTATCGACGATACCTATAATGCCAATCCGGGCTCGACCGAGGCGGCGATACGGACCCTGAATGCCATCGGGGCCGGTTATCGCCGCTTTCTGGTTTTGGGAGACATGCTGGAACTGGGTGATCAGGCGGCATTTTACCATCAACAGATCGGCCGGCTTGCCGGAGAATCCGGTCTATACCGACTGTATATTACCGGTGATTTTGCGGATGTTGTGGCCGGCGCCGCCTGTGAGGCGGGCATGGCCCGTGAAGACATCATGGTTGGCAGCAAACCCGAAATCGCCCGGGAGCTGAACCGGGTTTTGGGTCCGGAAGACCATGTTCTGGTCAAGGGCTCCCGGGGGATGGCAATGGAAACCGTGGTCCAATCCCTGAGCGGGAAAACAGAATCAGAAACCTGGAATGCTCATCTCCCAAACCTTTAATCCTGAAACCCAAGACCCAACTATGCTCTATCTTTTTCTATACCCGCTTCATACCTCGTTTTCGATATTGAATGTATTCCGATACATTACATTTCGAACGATATATGCCAGTCTGACCGCATTTTTAATCTGCTTCATTCTGGGACCATGGGTGATCCGGCAGCTTTCCGCCCTGCAGGTTCGGCAGTATATCCGGGATGAAGGCCCAAAATCCCATCAGGCAAAAGCCGGAACACCGACCATGGGTGGGGTGCTGATTTTGGTGTCTCTGGTGATTTCCACGCTCCTGTGGGGCAACATCACCAACTTTTATGTCTGGACCGTGCTTTTGGTCACGGTCGGATTTGGACTGATCGGATTTGTGGATGATTATCTGATGCTGAGCCGAAAAAAAAACATGGGGCTGACTGCCAAACGGAAATTTCTGTTGCAGACGCTTCTGGCACTGGCCGTCGGGTATTTATTGTACCTGCATCCGGATTTCTCCACCCGGGTGACCATTCCATTTTTCAAGAATTTGTCTCCGGACCTGGGTATCGGATATATTTTTTTTGCGGCATTTGTCATTGTGGGGACCTCCAACGCGGTCAATTTGACCGATGGTCTTGACGGGCTGGCCATTGGCCCCATGATTATCGCATCCGTGACCTATATGGTGTTTGCCTATGTGGCCGGTCATGTCAAAATAGCCGACTATCTGCAACTGAATTATGTGGCCGGCAGCGGTGAATTGACGGTATTCTGTGGTGCGCTGGTGGGGGCCGGGCTCGGATTTCTGTGGTTTAACGCCTATCCGGCCCAGGTGTTCATGGGGGATGTGGGATCACTGTCTTTGGGCGGCGCACTGGGTTCGGTGGCGGTCATCACCAAGCAGGAAGTTCTTCTGGCCCTGGTGGGGGGGCTGTTTGTCATTGAAGCCCTGTCGGTTATTTTCCAGGTGAGTTATTATAAAATGACGCGTGGTCGCCGGATATTCCGCATGGCGCCGCTTCACCATCATTTTGAGTTGAAAGGATGGCCGGAACCCAAGGTGATTGTCCGTTTCTGGATCATTGCCGTGGCCCTGGCCCTGGTTGCAATCAGCACACTGAAACTGAGATGACGGATTGAACAGAACAGATGGCATGAATTTTTTAAACAAAAACATCCTGGTTGTTGGACTGGGTTTGACCGGTGTGGCGCTGACCCGATTTTTGCGCCATCAGGGCGCCCGCGTCACTGCCACGGATATGGCTTTGGCGCCTGCGAAAGCCGATGTGATCCGCGAATTGCAGGCAGCCGGCGTGGTGTTTGAACTGGGGGGACATCGCCCGGACAGCTTTATCGGGACAGACATGATCGTCATCAGCCCCGGGGTCCCGCACACCCTGCCCGAACTTGAATCCGCCAGGGTCAGGGGCATCCCGGTCATGGGTGAAATCGAGCTGGCATTCCGGTTTGTCAATGCGCCCATCATTGCCGTGACCGGAACCAATGGCAAAACCACCGCGACAACGCTTCTGGGTGACATGCTGTCCGAATCCGGATTTCGTGTTTTTGTGGGAGGGAATATCGGCAGCCCCCTGATCGGGTATGTGGACCGGAATGAAAAAGTGGATCGGATTGTTCTGGAGATCAGCAGTTTTCAACTGGATACGATTGACACGTTTCGGCCCCATGTGGCGGTGCTTCTGAATACGACCGAAGATCATCTGGACCGGTATCCGGACATGGCTGCTTATGCCGCATCAAAATGTCGCATATTTTTAAATCAGAAGCAAACCGATATCGCCATAACCAATGCATGCGATACCTGGGCCGAATCCCGGATGAACCGCGTTGTGTCCCAAAAATTCCGGTTTAATACCGATGGCCCGGGAAATGCGCAAATTCATGATACCCATATTCGCTGGCGGATCGATGCCTGTCACCGGGCTTTATTTCTTCCCGAACCTGAGGGGATGAGCGTCCGGAAAAGCGAATTCCAGCTTGATCTGACGCACGCAAAGATTCGTGGCCGGCACAATATGGAAAATATCTGCGCCGCGTTTATGGCCGCATTGGCTGCGGGGGGGACTTTGTCCGGTATTCAGGCAGCGGTCAACCGGTTTGCGGGTCTGCCGCACCGGATGACCCATATCCGGACAGTCAACGGGGTCAGCTATATCAATGATTCAAAAGCCACCAATGTGGACGCTGTGATCCGGGCACTGGAATGCTTTGATAAGCCTGTTATTCTCATCATGGGGGGACGGGACAAGGACAGTCCGTTTCCATCTCTCCGGACACCGGTCAGCCAACATGCCCGACATGTCATTTTGTTGGGTGAAGCCCGTTATGCCATTCAAAACGTCCTGAAACCGGACATGCCCGTAACACTGGTCGATTCGATGGCGGATGCCGTACAGACGGCAAGCCGCCTGGCCTGCCCGGGAGATGTGGTTCTGCTGTCCCCGGCCTGCGCCAGTTTTGACATGTTCACGTCCTATGGCCATCGCGGGAATGTTTTTCGCGAGGCAGTTGAGGCGCTTTAATATGAAACAGACACCCAGAGCCCGTTGGCGGTCTTATCAGAATGTCAGTTATGATTTCAGGCTGATTCTGCCGATGCTGATTCTGATTGGACTTGGGCTGATGATGATTTACAGCGCAACATCCACGATTGCTTTAAAACGGTATGACAACGAGGCCTATTTTCTGATCAAGCAGTCCATCTGGGCCGGTATCGGCCTGATATGCATGATGATTATCAGAAAAATACCCTATGATCTCAATCGGTTTTGGGTGTACTTACTGATTCTGGCAACCATTCTGCTGCTGTTTGCCGTCAAATTCACGCCGCTTGGCGTCAGTGCCGGAGGCGCCACCCGGTGGATCAAACTGGGATGGCTCAAATTTCAGCCGTCTGAACTCGCCCGTTTTGTCATGGTAATTTTTTTGGCCTCTTCGCTCAGCCGGAAAGCCGATCAGGCGCATACATTCTGGATTGGGTTTATGCCGCATGTCATCATGCTGGGAATTTTTGCCGGTCTTATTCTGTTGCAACCCGACTTTGGTTCTGCCGCCATCCTGTGCATGCTGACCTGGACCATCATGTATTTGGGCGGCGTCCGCCTGTCTCACCTGCTTCTGCCGCTGATCATCCTGGTTCCCGGTGCGATCCGGTACATGATATCGGCATCCTATCGAATGGATCGCATCAAGGCGTTTCTGGATCCATGGGCATATGCATCCAGTTATGGATATCAACCCACCCACTCCCAGATGGCATTTGGAACCGGGGGGCTGGCCGGAACCGGCATTGGCAACAGCTTTCAGAAACTGTATTATCTTCCGGAGCCCCATACGGATTTTATTTTGTCGGTTGCGGGTGAAGAACTGGGTCTGATTGGTGTTCTGTTCATCCTGGCCCTGTATGCCATCATTATCTGGAATGGCATTTCCATATCACTGAATGCGCCGGACCGGCGGGGAGCGTTGTTGGCCGGAGGGCTGACCGCGGCCATCGGCATTCAGGTTTTCATCAACATGGGGGTTGCGCTGTGTCTTTTTCCAACAAAAGGTCTCCCGCTGCCGTTCATGAGCTACGGAGGCACATCCCTGTTGTTCAGCATGGCGGCGATCGGGATGTTGATCAATATTGCAACCACCCGGCGTTAAGTCATGAAACCCGAACAGAAGGCAACAGTGCGCAGGGCATTCCGCATTGTCATTGCCGGCGGGGGAACCGGGGGTCATCTGTTTCCGGGTATTGCCATTGCCGATGCGTTCAGGGACCGGGATTTTCGAAATGATATCCGGTTTTTGAGTGTGGGGAAACCCTTTGAAGTGGATGCGCTTTGCCGCGCCGGATATCCCCTTGACATTGTCCCGTCCCAGGGGTTGAAAGGATACAGTCTGATGAAAAAACTGGCCGGACTGTTCAGACTTCCGCGATGTATACGGGTGGCGGTGACGCAGTTGAAGCGGTTCAAACCGGATTTGGTGGTCGGCGTCGGCGGTTATGCATCGGGTCCGGTATGTCTGGCGGCGTGGATGATGGGAATTCCGCTGGTGCTGCATGAACAGAATCAGAAAATGGGCATCTCCAACCGGATGTTGACGCCTTTGGCCAGAAAGTGTTATCTGTCCTTTGAACCGGATCAGGCGGCCCGTGCCTCCGGACGGTTTCTGCATACCGGCAATCCGATTCGAAACGCATTTTTTCAGAAGAATGTCGATGTCCACAGTGACCGACCGGATCCGGATGCGCCGTTTACCATTCTGGTATGCGGCGGCAGCCAGGGAGCTTCCGCCATTAACCGGGCCGTGATGGATTCACTGGTTCATTTGCCCAAAGGGATTGCACTGTCCTTTATTCATCAGACCGGCGCTGCGGATGAAACGCCGGTCAGAAATGCCTACCTGGCCCGGGGCGTTGATGCCGAAGTCCGGGCTTTTTTTTATGATATGGCTGGTCCGTATCAGCGTGCCCATGTCATGATTTGCCGCGCCGGGGCCACCACCATAGCCGAAATTACCGCGATCGGGAAAGCGGCCATCTTTATCCCGTTTCCGTATGCTGCGGATAACCATCAGTTTTTCAATGCCATGACCCTTGTGGAACAGGGGGCTGCGGAAATCATTCCGGAAACTGAACTGGACGGCAAACGGCTTGCAGACAAAATTGCATTTCTGGCCGGACATCCGGATGTTATCCGGAAGATGGCCGGTCAGGCGAAAAAACTGGGCAAACCCGATGCCGCCAATGCCATCGTGAATGACTGTTACCGGCTGCTGGAAAGCGGATGAGCAACAAAATGGATTCAAAATTCAAATCAGGTTACCAGGGTCCACTACGTCCACGTAGTCCATGAAGTCCACTTTAGCGTCGAAAAGCGTCTGACCAGGAAAGTGCATATTTTAAACACCAAAAAAATTTACGGAAAGACACATCCGTGTATCAAAAAAAATACCATATCCATTTTGTAGGCATTGGCGGTATCGGCATGAGCGGCATTGCCGAACTGCTGTTGAATCTGGGATACCGGGTTTCGGGATCGGATGCCGCATCTTCCGATATTACGGAAAACCTGAAACGCCTTGGTGGCATCATTTATCAGGGGCATGACGGCAACCAGATACAGGACGCCGATGTCGTGGTCGCCTCTTCGGCCATTGCCGCTGACAATCCGGAACTGGTCGCGGCCCGTCAGGAATCCATTCCGGTCATCATGCGCGCCGAAATGCTGGCTGAACTCATGCGCCTGAAATACAGTGTGGCGGTTGCCGGCGCACATGGCAAAACATCCACCACATCCATCATTTCGGCGGTTCTGGCCGAGGGCGGGTTTGACCCGACGGTTGTCATCGGCGGCCGGCTGAAAAGTGTGGGGAAAAATGCGGTGCTGGGCAAGGGAGATTTTATTGTTGCGGAAGCCGATGAAAGTGATGGATCGTTTCTGAAATATTCACCCACCATTGCGGTGGTCACCAATATCGACCGGGAGCATCTGGACTATTATCGGGATATGGATCACATCAAGGAAAGTTTTTTGAATTTTATTGATCGCATTCCCTTTTATGGCCTGGCGGTCCTGTGTCTGGACAATGAGCCGATTCAGGATATTCTGCCCAACATCAAAAAGCGGTTTACCACATACGGCATGAGCGCCCAGGCGGATTATGTGGCCCGCCGCGTGGAATTTCACGGCATGAAAACCCGGTTTCAGGTGGATTACCGGGGAGAGACCCTGGGTGACATCCTGCTGAATCTGCCGGGCATTCACAATGTGTATAATGCCACGGCAAGCATTGCAGTCGGGCGCGAACTGGGCATTCCGTTTTCAGACATCCGGCAGGCCCTCGAAACGGTTCAGGGTGTTCAGCGCCGACTCGAAATCAAGGGCGAAACCGATCAAATCCTGGTGATGGATGATTATGGCCATCATCCGACCGAAATTCGCAGCACACTGGATGCACTCAAAGCGTGTCTGCCCGAGTCCCGGAAGGTGGTGGTATTTCAACCGCACCGGTTTACCCGCACCCGGGCCCTGTTTGACGAATTTACACGGGCGTTCTATCAGTCCGATGTTCTGATGGTTCTGCCGATTTATGCGGCGGGCGAAGCCGCCATCGCGGGCGTGGATGCGAAACAATTGAGCGACAGCATTCGCATGCATGGGCACAAGGATGTCATATATCTGGAAAGTATGGATGCTGCGGTATCCCGTCTGGCCGCGATTGCCAGAAGGGGCGATGTGGTATTGACCCTGGGCGCCGGAGATGTGTGGAAAACCGGTGAAGCGCTCTTGAAACGACTGGATGAGATCCGTTGTCAGCTCTCCAACCACCATGCCGATATCCCATGAAACAGCAGACTGGTTGAGGCAGCTTGCGGCATGCCGGGTGAAATTCAACGAGCCCATGTCGCGTCACACCACCTATCGCGTGGGGGGCATGGCTGCTGTTTTTCTGGAACCGGAAACACCCCAGGCCCTTGCCGTACTGATAAACGGGCTTTACAACCGGAACATCCCGTTTCATATTCTGGGGGGCGGCAGCAATGTTCTGGTGCGGGATGAAGGCCTTTCAAACCCGGTGATTCGGTTGAACCGGTGCCTGAAGCAAATTACTGTTCTGGCCGAAACGCCGGAATCCATACAAATTGAGGCAGGAGCCGGCGCCATGCTGCATGTACTGTGCCGCTTCTGTATTCAAAATGGATATAATGGATTCAACTTTGCCGTGGGCATTCCAGGTACGGTTGGGGGGGCGATTCGCGGAAATGTCGGCACCGCGTCCGGCTGGATTTCCGATGTGCTGGATGCGGTTGTCCTGATGACCCGATCCGGAAAAACGGTTTCCATAAAAAAGGGGCAATGGCAGGCATCCTATCGCCGGATCAGTTTTGATTTGAACGGCCTGGCCGAAAACGGATCTCCGGTCATTTTATCCGGGATTTTCAGCCTGAAACCCGGAAAGCATGGTATATTGGCTGAAGAATCCGCCCGATTGAAACAGGTGCGCAGAAACAGCCAGCCGGTGTATTTTCCCAATGCCGGATGCGTCTTCAGAAATCCGGACCCAAAACACCCGGCAGGGCTGCTGATTGATAAAGCCGGACTGAAAGGGCTTACCGTCGGGGGTGCAAAAATTTCCGAAAAACACGCCAACTTCATCATCAACACCGGAAACGCAACGGCAAAAGACATTTTATGTCTGATCGAACGGATTCAACATCAGGTCCTGACGTGTTTTGGAATCAACCTGGAAACAGAATTGATTGTGATGGATGAGCTCCCGATCCCATGAGTGTATTGATCAATCGATACCGGCGATACCGTCGCGATTCAAAACTTCAAAAACTCCGGCAGGAACGCCTCCGGTTCGGGATCC
Organism: Desulfatirhabdiaceae bacterium; assembly: GCA_050179135.1. Lineage (GTDB taxonomy): Bacteria > Desulfobacterota > Desulfobacteria > Desulfobacterales > Desulfatirhabdiaceae > UBA4064. Next base: position 27,380 of record JBFXFK010000027.1, read on the forward strand.
GAAAAATGTTGGGCGGGGTCCTGGGATCGTTTGTCCTGAGTTTTTTTCTTGTCTTTTGCCATGACTTGATTGTGCAATGGGATTATTTTCAGGCAACTCATGTGGATATCCGTGGAAATTCAAGACTTTCCGACGCGGATATCCTTGAAATTTCACAGATCGGCAAGACTCCCAATATTCTGGCGGTTAACCGGCTGATCGCCCAAAAAAGGCTGTGTGACCAGCCGTGGATCGTCACCGCCGAGGTCATCCGGGAGTTGCCCAATCGTCTGACCATTCATATCCAGGAACATCAACCGGTGGCTGTTCTTGAAATCGAAACACGATATCTGATGGATGGCGCCGGCCAGATTTTCAAGGAGGCTGATGAAACCGAATGTGCGGGGCTGCCACTGGTTTCCGGTTTGGATCTGACCGATCTGAACAGACACGATCCATCTGAAGCAACAGCCTTTTCTGCTGTTTTAACCGTTCTGAAAATGGGAAAGGAAGAAAACGCCCTCATCCCGAACCGGAACATTCATCAAATTTGTGTGGATCGGGACGTTGGTGTGACACTGGTTGTACGGGAGGGAATCCGGTCCATGAAGATCGATCGCATCAGTCTGGGATTAACCGATTTTGATCAAAAATACAAATCCCTGGACTTGATGATCGGATATTTGAAAAAGACCCATATGACCGAAGCCGTAGCGCATATTGATCTGACAGATACCCGCCGAATCGTCGTTCGCCCGGCCGTTCCCGACACAGTTTTGGCTGACAATCACAAGGAGGATGTTTAGAATGCCCAAAAAGGACAATATCGTTGTTGGGCTGGATATTGGTACAACCAAAATTTCCGCGGTTGTTGGCGAGCTGACAGGTGGCGAAATCCATGTGGTCGGCTTTGGTACAAGTCCCTCTGTGGGGTTGCGCAAGGGCGTTGTGGTGAATATCGAATCCACGGTGGAATCCATCAAAAAGGCGGTTGAAGAGGCCGAAATGATGGCCGGATGTGAAATATCCGCGGTTTATGCCGGTATTGCCGGCAGCCACATCATGGGCTTGAACAGTCGGGGAATCGTCGCCATAAAAGGTCGGGAGGTCAATCCCGGCGATGTCGAACGGGTTAAGGAGGCCGCCCGCGCCGTTGCCATCCCGTTGGACCGGGAGGTCATTCATGTCCTGCCCCAGGAATATCTGGTCGATGATCAGAGCGGTATTACCAATCCGGTGGGGATGTCCGGTGTCCGGCTGGAGGCAAAAATTCATATCGTTACCGGCGCGGTTTCTTCGGTTCACAACATTATCAAATGCGCCAACCGATCCGGTCTGGATGTATTCGATATTGTACTGGAATCCATGGCATCCGGAGAAGCGGTCCTGAGCGAGGCGGAAAAGGATCAGGGGGTGGTCCTGATCGATATTGGCGGCGGAACATCGGATATGGCCATTTTTTCCGGCAAAAATATCCGGCATACCTATGTGCTGCCATTGGGCGGCAACAATCTGACCAATGATATTGCCATTGGAATCCGGGCGCCGCTGGCAGAAGCGGAAATGATCAAAAAAACATATGGAACCTGTATTTCCGAAGGCATCACCCCGGAAGAAATGATCACGATTCAGGGGTCCAGTGGCCGAAAACCCAGAACGCTTCCCCGCCAGATTCTGGCGGAAATTCTGGAAATGCGGATGAACGAGATTTTTCGGCTCCTTAGAAAAGAAATATCCCGCGCCGGAATGGATGACGTGGTATCAGCCGGGTCCGGTATCGTTATCACGGGGGGATCAGCCATGATTGATGGCGCGGTTGAGGCTGCCGAAGCCGTATTCAGTCTGCCGGTCCGGGTGGGGCATCCCCAGGGCATCAGCGGACTGGTTGATGTCGTAAACAACCCGATGCACGCCACAGGTGTCGGACTGGTGTTGTATGGGGCAAAACATCAGCACAACCGGAAGTTTCATGTAAAGGACAAAAACATCTTTTCCCGGATTTTTCGCAGAATGGAAAAATGGTTCCGGGATGCGGTTTGAGAAAGGCTGAAGGATGATCAAAGGCAGGTCCTATATGTCTTTTATGTCCTTTGAGTCCTTTTTCAACAAAATCAGAAAACGAAATAGCGACAGATAACGCAGGTTGGCGGGATACCGGTTTTAGGCATGCACACAGGGGGGATTATGGGGATTACCTATATGGAAAATGAAAAAAATGCAGTGATTAAAGTGATCGGTGTTGGAGGTGCGGGTGGCAATGCCATCAACAACATGATCGAGGCCAATCTTCAGGGCGTGACATTCATCGCTGCCAATACGGACAGGCAGGCCCTGGGAATTTCCAATGCCATGGTCAAACTTCAATTGGGTGAGCAGCTTCTGAACGGACTGGGCGCAGGAGCAGATGCACAACGGGGAAAGGAAGCGGCTCTTGAAAGCGAGGATGCCATCCGCAGCATGCTGGAAGGCAGCAACATGGTGTTTATTGCCGCAGGCTTTGGCGGTGGAACCGGCACCGGCGCCGCACCGGTGATTGCGCAGATATGCAAGGATCAGAATATCCTGACGGTCGCCGTTGTTTCCAAGCCGTTTTCATTTGAAGGCAAGCCCCGGCTGAAAATTGCGGAAGAGGGTATCGAGGTTTTGCGGGAGGTTGCGGATACCGTGATTGTCATTCCCAATGACCGGCTGAGGGGGCTGGCTTCCAAAAACACCAAAATGATTGACATGTATAAAAAAGCAGATGAAATTCTGCTGAATTCGGTCAAGGGGATCACGGATCTCATCTATGTGCCGGGATATGTCAATCTGGATTTTCAGGATATCCGGAAAATCATGTCCAAATCCGGAATGGCACTGATGGGCATCGGTGTCGCCAAAGGGGAAAATCGGGCAATCGAGGCTGCGGAAAAAGCCATATCCCACCCCCTTCTGGAAGATATGTCCATTTCCGGGGCCAGTGGGGTCCTGATGAATATCACCAGTTCCATGGACATTACCATGGAAGAAATGACAGAAGCCTCTGAGCGGATTTATCGGGAAATCGGCAACAACCCCACAACCGAAATCATATGGGGACAGATTTTTGACAATGATCTCGGGGACGAGATGCGGGTGACAGTCATTGCCACCGGTATTGGCCAGGCAATCGCAAAACCCCAGTTGGTCAAACCATCCCGATTCGGGGAATATCGACCGAGCGGCAAGGTTCGGGATCTGAAGCCCGAGGAATTTTCAGACTTCAACAATAATCTGGATGAACCGACATTTATCCGCAAGGTGAAAAATGCCCCGGAAACATCACAGGACAGCATTCCAATCATTCAACCCGGCACATATGATGATAACGATCTCGAAATGCCCACATTTTTAAGAAGACGGGCGGATTAGGGCGGGTGTCCGGAAAGCTTCCCGTATCCAGCAGCATTTACCGGAACCATGAAATCGGCCGGATTCAAAAATCCTGGAGAGGTCAGCTTGCTGTTGCCCTGATCTATCCCAATACCTATTCAATCGGCATATCCAATCTGGGCTTTCAAACCGTATATCGCCTGTTGAACGAAATGGATGAAGTCATCTGTGAACGGTTTTTTCTTCCGGAAGGCGATGATCCGGTGCGGTCTCTGGAATCCGGCCGGCCGCTCAGGGATTTTGATATTCTGGCGTTTTCCATTTCGTTTGAAGGGGATTTCATTCATGTTCTGAGCATTTTCAGGGCAGCCGGAATTCCGTTTTATTCCATACAGAGAAACCCGGCCCATCCTCTGGTCATTGCCGGCGGTGTGGCCTGTTTTTTGAATCCGGAACCGATTGCCCCTCTGATTGATCTGTTTCTCCTGGGGGAAGCCGAAGAACTTCTGCCCGAATTTGTCGCCATCGCAAGGGACCATGCCCTGTCCAGGCAGGATATGCTGCTTCGTCTGGCCCACGAGGTGGATGGAGCATATGTTCCGCGCTATTATCATCTGAGCTATGGAAAAGATGGCGCGATTCAGTCAATGGAGGCCCGATTTGGTATTCCGGGCCAGGTCCGGCGACGATATGTGTCCCATGTGGATGATTTTCCGACCGAAAGTCAGATTCTGACCCCGGATACGACATTTGCAGACAGATATCTGATTGAGACCGGACGGGGCTGTGTTCACGGATGCCGGTTCTGTACTGCCGGGTACATCTATCGGCCTCCCCGGTTTCGCAGCATTGAGGTTCTGGAAAACGGTCTGAGGCAGGCATCAAAACTGACGGACCGGGTTGGACTGGTGGGAGCGGCCATTTCCGACCTGCCGGATCTGGGCCGGTTGTGTCAGACCGCCTATGAAATTGGAATCGATCTGTCATTCAGTTCCCTGCGGGCGGACTGTATCACAACCGAACTGATTCAGTTCATGGTCAAAAGCGGGGTAAAGACCGCCACCCTGGCGCCGGATGCCGGATCGGAACGGATGCGAAAGGTCATCAACAAGGGAATTACCGAAGACCACGTCCTTCAGGCAACCGAGTCTCTGGTGTATAACGGCATTCCCAATCTCAAGCTGTATTTCATGATCGGCCTGCCGACAGAAACCCCGGACGATGTGGATGCCATTGTCGATATGGTTTTGAAAACCAAGGCAGTATTTCTGAAGTCCAGCCGGATCAGACGAAAAATTGGCGAGATATCCATCAGTATCAATCCCTTTATCCCAAAAGCCTTTACCCCGTTCCAGTGGGTCGGCATGGAGGATGTCCAGACGCTGAAAGAGAAAGCCGGACGGATTGTGAAAAACCTCAAATCCATATCCAATGTTCGGGTGACCGTCGCGAACATCCGGGATGCAGTGGTTCAGGCCACGATTGCCAGAGGCGACAGGCGGGTTTCCGATATTCTGGTACTGGCGGAAAAACATCGGTGGAACTGGGCCCGAACCTTCAAGGAAGCCGAGATTTCCCACAAATTTTTTGCATTCCGCCAGCGGGATCTGACCGAGACGCTGCCGTGGGAATTCATTTGTCACGGCGTCAGCAGTGCATTCCTGAAGCAGGAATATCAGAAAGCACTGAAGGCCAGGCAGAGCCCACCCTGCCCCATTGTTGACTGCGTGCGATGCGGGGTCTGTAGCCTGTAAATCATGTCAATCCTGACCAAAAACAACCTCAGTTTCATACGATGATTTTTAGGGGGGAACCCATCATGCAGGAATATACCCGAGTCCTTCTGGATGAATCCGATATCGATCGAATCCTGACCCGGATGACCCATGAAATTCTGGAAATCCACAAAGGCTCCGCCAAACTGGCACTGGTCGGCATTCATACCCGCGGGGTATTTATGGCCAAACGGATTCAGCAGAGAATCATGGCGGTTGAACATGCGGATATTCCCGTTGGTGTGCTGGATATCACCCTGTATCGGGATGACTGGACCCGAATCGGAAGTCATCCGGTTCTTCAGGCCACGGATATTGGCTTTTCGATTGATGGCAGACAGGTGATTCTGGTGGATGATGTGCTGTTTACCGGACGCACCATCCGGGCTGCCATGGACGCCCTGATCGATTTTGGCCGTCCCGACCGGATTGAACTGGCGGTCATGGTTGACAGGGGGCATCGCGAACTGCCCATTCAGGCCAACTATATCGGAAAAATTGTGGCAACCCGCCGGTCCGAAACCGTGAATGTCATGTTTCGGGAAAAAGACAACATCGATCAGGTGACACTGCAGTCGGAGGAATAAATGGGGCTGAAAGAACACCGGGCGGATGCGCCCAAAACACTGACCGCTGCGGTGATCTCGGTTTCCAGCACACGCACCCTGGCCGAAGATAAAAGCGGGATATGGATCAGCAGGCAGTTGGCCCGCGAAGGGCACAAGGTGGTGTCACATGAGGTGGTTCCGGATGACACCGGAGCCATTGCCGACCAACTGAACCGGGTCATCGGTGAACTGGGGGTCGATGCCGTTCTGATAACCGGCGGTACCGGTATCAGCCACCAGGATGTCACCATCGAGGCGGTCCGCCCCCTGTTTTCCAAGGAACTGACCGCGTTTGGCGTTCTGTTTGCGATGCTCAGTCATGAAGAAATCGATTCTGCCGCAATTCTGTCGCGGGCAACGGCCGGCATTATCGGCAACACCGTTGTTTTTTGTATGCCCGGAAGCATGGCCGCCTGCAAACTGGCGTGCAATCAGTTGATACTGCCTGAAATTACCCATATTAAACGGCATCTTATAAAAAATTAAAATAATCATGATTAGCAAAAAAGGCCTATCCCCTCCCTGCCGCCTTCCCCAAATCATTGCCTTAAAAGCTATATATTACCCATGATATCCACCTTTGGTTATCACCCAAATTTGTCCTACACAAAAAAACAATTCGAACCTGATCGGCCGGTGTAAGAGCCGGTTTGAAGGTCCCGTCTGAGGCCCGCTAACTCTTTTGAAAAGCACATCAAAATGCTCACATACTCCGTGTATGCTCCGTTTTTGATGCACTTTCCGCCTTGTCGGACCTGATCCAGAATCTTCAAACAGACTCCAAGTTCACGTGCTGATACAATTCATGTTTATCATCAATTACCTGAAACAATGATCAAGGCGAACATGTTGCCATCAAACAAACCTGAAGACCGCTTGATTTTTAGGCGCCAGACATGTAGAAGTACAGGATAAAAATGGGTTTTGGCAGTGGATGTCGGATAGCGGAATTTCAAATGTTTTTAATAGATAGTGGAGAAAATAATGAACAACTTCAAGGATCTCAAACCCAAATACACGGCAGACCCGCCGGAAAGCATCACCCGCGACATGCTGGCGGCCATTCCGTACGGGTACCGGTCTGAACGGGATATTCTGATCACCATCCGTCAGCCCGAATACACATCGGTCTGCCCCATGACCGGCCTGCCGGATGTCGGATGCATCATCATCGCATACCGGCCGGATGAAACCATCATCGAGCTCAAGTCCCTGAAATACTATCTGTTGCAGTACCGGAATGTCGGCATTTTTTACGAACATGTGGTCAACCGCATTCTGGATGACCTGGTGGCGGTCTTGCAGCCCAAATGGATGGAAGTGACCGGTGAATTCACACCCCGGGGCGGTATCACATCCACTGTAACGGTACAGCACGAAAGGACGGTATGACACATCTCACATCCATGCGTCGATCCAAACTGGTTGGGCTGGTTATTCTTGTAGCCATTTTTCTGAGCGGTTGCGGACTGTACAGGGGTCTGGCCAGAACCACGGAAAAAATTGGGGAAAGCATAACCGGGAGCGACGGATCTCTTCGAAAAAAAATTGGAATCACACTTCTGAACAATCAGGCTGCAAATGTCACAGGGCCGCTGGCAGGACAGATCCAGACCGATATTCATGCCAAACTGAAAGCGGTATGCCCGGATGTCATCTGGATCGGGCCTGATGAACCCGATTATCCGGCGTTCATCCGAAGCCCCGCATTGTCCGCAAGTGGTAATTTCGACAATGTGGCGCTTGCCAGGGCTGCCCGGAAAAATGGGTATCAGGCGATTTTTCAGCTTTCTCTTCTCAATATTGATGTGCATCAATATGACAAGGGCATCTTGTGGTTCAAGAAAACACATCAGACCGGACGACTCCTGTGGAGTGTGGCCATTTATGACAGTGAAACCAGCGCCAAGCTCTTGAACCAAAGTTATCCATATGATTTCAATACAGATTCAAACGATATTGAAGCCATCCGACAGTCAAGGCTGGACGAGGTGTCCGGATTGACCGATGCCATTGACCGATCCCTGGTCATTGTCAGCAAGGAAATCTGCAAAACCCTGAAAACAACGCCCTGGAAAGGATTTATCACGCAAGTGACCGACAATGTCATCACCCTGTCTTCCGGAGCCGGCGCAGGGCTGAAAGCCGGCCAGGAGCTGATGGCCTATGCGCCGGGAGAAGCCATTTCCGGCACTGCCGGCCAATCCTATCTGTTGCAGGGAAAAAAAACCGGGAAAATCCGCATCACCCGCGTCATGGAAGATCAGGCCGAGGCTGAATCGATGGGGGATACAGTTGTCGAATCCGGCGGCATGGTTCAGACCCGGTGATGGACAGCAACCAACCGGATCGTTTCATGACGGTGTATGACAAGCTGAAGCAGGGCGCCAGGGCAGGAGCGGCCAAAGGCTGGAGTGGATACGTCTGGCTGCTGAAGATACTGATTCCCATATCGCTTTTGACGGCACTTCTGGAAACCAGCGGATGGCTCCTGAAGCTGGATGGTCTGCTGGCTCCGGCCATGCACCTGGTTCATCTGCCGCCTTCTGCGGCCCTGCCGATTGTGGTGGGCATGCTGACCGGAATATACGGCTGCATCGCATCCATGGTCATGCTGCCGTTTTCGGTGGATCAGATGACCCTGATTGCCATTTTTGTCCTGATTTCCCATAACCTGATTCAGGAATCCATGGTTCAGGGCCAGTCGGGTCTGTCTCCGGTCAAGGCGGTTATGGTTCGCCTGATGGCGTCGCTGATTGTCGTGGTCATTGTCGCCTGGTTTCTGGATACCGGTTCTGCCGGCCAGTCTGCAATCCCGAATCCGGTCGAATCCAGCCCCCCGCTTTTGACTGTTATCAGCCGATGGGCCGCATCCATGGCCCTTCTCAGCATCAAGATTTTTGTCATCGTCATGGTGCTGATGGTCGTGATGGGAATTCTGAAATCCTTTGACTGGATTCCGGTTCTGGTGAAACTTTTAAGCCCCATGCTCAGACTGATGGGACTGGATGAACGGGTGGGGATTCTCTGGCTGACAGCGGTGGTTTTTGGACTGTCTTACGGCGCTGCGGTGATTGTTGAAGAAGCGAAAGAGGGTAATCTGGAACCCCGTGAACTGGAACGGCTGCATATCTCGATCGGCATCAACCACTCGATGGTCGAGGACCCCACCCTGTTTGTGGCATTGGGCCTTCCGGCATTCTGGCTGTGGATCCCCCGCATGCTCATCGCCATTGTCGCCGTCCATCTGTATGATGGATGGCAGCGGATCAAGCGGTTGCGGAAGACGGCGGTCTGACATCGGAGGGCAGAGGGCAGGATTGACATAACAGGTCTATCGAACAGGGAGGCTTGACGGTTTCAAGCGGTTCCCTGTTCGATAATGTTTCATGACCGTCTATTTGAAATCAACCCGAAGCTGCTTCTTGTTGATCTTTCCAACACTGGTTTTGGAAATGGCATCCACCATCACGATTTTTCCCGGAATGCCGTATTTGGGAATCAACCCCTGATCAACGGATTTCTGATAGAAATTCTTCAGTTCATCTTCGGTCACCTTGCCTTTGTATTCCTCCCGAAGCACGACCAGGGCCATGGGCCGTTCGCCCCATTTTTCATCCGGTATGCCGATGACTGCCGCCTCGCTGACTGCCGGATGCTGGCTGATGATGTCTTCCAGTTGAAGGGAGGAAATCCATTCCCCGCCGGTCTTGATAACGTCCTTGACCCGATCCGTGATCTGCAGATAGCCTTCGGTATCGATAACACCGATGTCTCCGGTATGCAGCCAGCCGTTTTCCCACAGAATTTCACTTTTTTCCGGCTCCTTCAGATATCCCTGTGTCAGCCAGGGGGCTCTGACCACCACTTCTCCGGTGGCCTTGCCATCATGCGGCACGGGTTTGCCTTCGGCATCGACAATTTTCAGATTGACCATGGGCACCGGCAAGCCGGTTTTGCATCGCATGATAACCTGCTGCTCCATATCGAGATCAAACATGTGGGGTTTGAGATTGGCAGCCGTCAGAAGCGGACAGGTTTCCGACATGCCATACGCCGATGTCAGATTGATTCCCAAATCCATTGCTGCCTTGCAGAGGCCTTTGGGAAGGGCAGAGCCGCCGATAATGACTTTCCAGTTGCTGAGATCGAAATTTTTGACCGCCGGGCTGCTGACCAGCATATGGATAATGGTCGGCACGCAGTGGGAGAAGGTTACTTTCTCACTGATAATCAGCTTGAGCAGCATGGGCGGCTCATATTTGCCGGGATACACCTGTTTGGTTCCCAGCATGGTGCACAGATACGGAATCCCCCATGCGTGTACATGAAACATGGGCGTCAACGGCATATACACATCACCGGAATCCATGTGAATCTGGGACCGATAGGCGCACAGCCCGGACATGAGGCCATAGGTGTGAAGAACCAGTTGGCGATGGCTGAAATACACCCCCTTGGGCATACCCGTGGTGCCGGTTGTATAGAAGGTGGTGGCCATGGTATTTTCATCAAAATCCGGAAAATCATAGTCGCTGCTGCTGTTTTTCAGAAGCGCCTCATACTCACCGGCAACGGGCAGGGTTGTGGCAGGCGCCTGTTCCAGGTCGGTCAGGACCACAAATTGCTTGACGCGGCTGATCTGATCCCGGATGGGTTCCAGCATGGGCAGAAAATCGGAATTGACCAGAATGATGTCATCCTCGGCATGGTTGATGGTGTAGATCAACTGATCCGGGGCCAACCGGATATTGATGGTATGCATGACCGCGCCCATCATGGGGATGGCAAAAAAACATTCCAGATAGC
>JBFXFK010000028.1:0-37855 GCA_050179135.1 Desulfatirhabdiaceae bacterium
CCTTCCCAAATCCGGCGGCTGTTTGAAACCGTTGTCGAAACCCATCATGGGCTTCATTGTCTGGATTATCAACAGATTGGACTGGAGAATTTTGGCAAACCCGACGGCTATGTCAGACGGCAGGTAAGGGGCTGGAGCGACCGGTATCGTGCGGCCCGAACCCCGGACGCGCCGGATTTTGAATCGGTCATGACCTGGCTGTCGGATCATCAGCCCGATGATTCTCCCCATCCCTGTGTCATTCATAATGACTTCAAGTTTGACAACATTGTACTGGACAGCCGTAATCCGATGAAAATTATCGGCATCCTGGACTGGGAAATGGCCACCATCGGTGACCCGCTCATGGACCTGGGCTGTTCACTGGGGTACTGGGTGGAAAAGGATGATCCACCGGAAATGCAGGTCATGCGAACGTTGCCAACCCATCTGGAAGGCGCATTGACCCGGAAACAGGTGGCCGAACTGTATGCCAGGCTATCGGGCAGGCCCATGGATCATTTCGATTTTTATTATGGTTTTGGTCTGTTCCGCCTGGCTGTCATCGCGCAGCAGATTTATTACCGGTTTTTTCATGGGCAGACAAAAGATCCCCGGTTCGGAGCACTGATTCAGGCCGTTGGTGTTCTGGAAAAAGCAGCCCGGCGGGTGACAGACGGTTTGCGGTAATCCATGAACCTTCCGATTGATGCGGTATTGGATGATGTAAAAGAGGCCCTTCGCCACTTCAAATGTGCCGTAATTCAGGCGCCGCCCGGCTCCGGCAAGACAACCCGTGTGCCGATCGCCCTTCTGGAAGAACCCTGGCTTGGGGGTAAACGGATCATCATGCTGGAACCGCGTCGCCTCGCTGCCCGGGCAGCCGCATCCCACATGGCCCAAAATCTGGGTCAGGGTGTTGGTCGGACAGTGGGCTACCGCGTCCGCCTGGATACCCGAATTGGGGAAAAAACCCGGATCGAGGTGGTGACCGAAGGGGTTTTGACACGGATGATTCAGGCCGATCCCGCGCTTTCCGGTATCGGCCTGGTCATTTTTGACGAATTTCATGAACGCCATCTGGCATCTGACCTGGGGCTGGCGCTTTGCCTGGACCTTCAGGGTGTTCTGAATCCCGACCTCCGAATCCTGCTGATGTCCGCAACCCTCCAGGCGGAACAGGCGGCCGGCCTGTTGGGCCATGCCCCGGTCATCACCTGCAATGGTCAATTGTTTGATGTCATGACCCGCCATGTAATACCGGACCGGCGCCCGGTTTCTGAGGCATGTATTGCGGATACCATCAAAAAGACCGCAAAAAGCGAACCCGGAAGCATTCTGGTTTTTCTGCCCGGTGCGGCGGAAATCCGGCGGGTGAAAAATCTTCTGGGGTCATCGGGTCTGGGGCCGGAATGGATCGTGGCGCCGCTTTTTGGCAATATGACCCTGGATGATCAGGCATTGGCCATTCTTCCGCCGGTTTCAGGCCATCGGAAAATCGTTCTGGCCACCACCATTGCGGAAACCAGCCTCACTATCGAAGGGATTCGGGTCGTCATTGACAGCGGATTGACCCGGGCGCCCTGTTTTGACGTCAAAAGCGGTATGACCCGGCTGAAAACCATATCCGTATCCAAATCTGCGGCGGACCAGCGCCGGGGGCGGGCCGGCCGGACATCCCCCGGGGTGTGTATCCGCATGTGGCCGGAGTCCGAACAGAATTTGCTGCCGGAAGGCAGTACTCCGGAAATTTTGCAAAGCGATCTGGCCGCTCTGGCTCTGGAATTGGCCATCTGGGGAATTGACAATCCGGCTCTTCTGCGATGGCTGGATACTCCGCCCACCGCCGCATTTCAGGACGCACAACATCTGTTGAAACTGCTTGGCGCTCTGGATAACCGGAATCAGATCACCCGCCACGGACGGCTGATGGCCGAACTGCCCCTGCACCCCCGTCTGGCCCACATGGCCCTTCTGGCCAAAGACCATCAAATGGGAAAAACAGCGTGTCATCTGGCGGCATTGCTCAGCGAACGGGATATGGTAAAATTTTTGCCCGGAGAAACCGATAGTGATCTGGGGCTTCGACTCGAGATTCTGCTGGCCATAGAGAAGAACAGATGGTCGGATTCGGGGCGGTTGACCGTTGACCGATCCGTCATTCGCCGATGTCTGAAGGCCTCCGGAAAACTGATGCGGGCGATGGGCATCGATCCGGCCGAATCGGTCACTTCCGAAATTGGACAATTGCTGGCATGGGCCTATCCGGACCGGATCGGGCAGCGAAGACCCGATGGCGGCGGTCACTACCGCCTCACCAATGGCTGTGGCGCGGTTTTCTCCGGTATCGAACCATTATCCGCATGCGATTATATCGTCGCGGCATCTCTTGACGGAATCCGGCAGAATGCCCGGATTTTTTTATCTGCCGGATATCGTCTGGAAACCCTTCTGGACCAATTTTCAGATCGCATTCAAACCCGGGAAACGGTTTCATGGGATGCCCGGGAAAAGGCGGTAAAAGCCGCGCGCCACACGATGCTTGGGGCCTTGATTCTGAAAACCGGGCCCGCCACGACAGGTGACCCGGATTCAATCCGGGCCGCAATGATGGAGGGCATCCGCCAGGAAGGAATCCTCTGTCTGCCCTGGACCGGCACCCTGCGGTCCCTTCAGCAGCGCATCCGGTTTCTTCGGCGGATTTTTGGCCATGACTCGGGCTGGCCGGATGTATCGGATGCGGCACTCCTTCATTCACTGGAAGACTGGCTATCGCCGTTTCTGGCCGGCATTACCCGAATCAGTTCATTGAAAAACCTGAATCTGAAACAGGCGCTGGAAGGGACTCTTTCCCGGCAGCAGATTCACATGCTGAATGATCTGGCGCCAACCCACTGGACAGTGCCGTCCGGATCACGGGTCCGCATCGATTACAGCGAAGACATTCCGGTTCTGGCTGTCCGGGTTCAGGAAATGTTTGGGTGCCGGGAAACACCAGCCATTGCTTCCGGCCGTCAGAAAATCCGGATTCATCTGCTGTCACCCGCCGGCAGACCGGTTCAGGTGACCCAGGATATTGCCGGATTTTGGACCGGAAGCTATCCCGATGTCAAAAAAGAACTGAAGGGCCGGTATCCCAAACATGACTGGCCGGATGATCCGGTTCGGGCTGTTCCGACCAGCCGGGCAAAGCGGGCCGTCACTTCAAAAAAACGGCTGAATCATTAAAAGCACTGAATCTGGTTTTTTTTCTTGACATATTTCTATCGGATTTTTAATAGTTACTTTATAATCACATTGTAATTGACTACTCGGGTTCAAGTGGGTGATGTCGCGTTGGACAGCAATACTGCCGGACAGTGAGGCATTGGACGGCGATACGTTATCTTTCCCCTTGATTCCTGAATAGTTACAACCCGTTTTGAAACAGGAGTCGAGCTTATGAAACTCAAACAGATTTCCGTGTCCATCGAAAATTCGCCGGGCAGGCTTTATGAGGTGACCCATCTGCTGGGACAGGCCGGCATCAATCTTCGCGCCCTCAATCTGGTTGACAGCGGTGATTTCGGTACACTCCGACTGCTGGTTTCCGATATTGCCAAAACCCGCCGGATTCTGATGGAAAAAAGCATGCCGGCGCGGGTGGATGATGTTGTGGCGGTCGAGATCGAAGATAAGCCGGGGCGACTTTCCGAAGTCCTGAAACACCTGACCCTGGCCCGCATCAATGTGTTGTATATGTATGCATTTATTGGAATGTCGGCCAACAATGCGGTCATGATTTTCCGGTTCAGTGACAATGACCGGGCCATTGAGCTGCTTAAGGAAAACGGCATCAGACTGCTCGATGCCGAGTCGTTCGGCATTCTGGAAACCGAGGGATGATTTCATTTTTCACCGCAGAAGAGAGGAATATGTCATGAGTGATTCAGTTGAATTCACTCCCCGTACTTTTGCCGTCATTGGCGCGGGTCCGGTCGGGTGTATTGTTGCAGCATTTCTGGCAAAAGGCGGATTTGATGTCACCCTGTGCGATGTCATTCCGGCCCTGCTTGAACCGGCAATTCAGCCGGGAATCCTGATCGAGGGGGCTGAGAATCTTCAGCAACCTGTGACGAGAACCTGTCTGGCGATCGATGAGCTGGAAAAAATTCAACCCGATGTCATCATCATCACGGTCAAGGCCAATGCCCTGCCGCTGATTGCCTCGGCCATCGAGGGGTTTCATCGGGAAGGCACGGTGGTTATCAGTTGGCAGAACGGCATCGATACCGAACTGGAGCTGGCAAAGGCGTTGGGCAAAACACCGGTTATGCGGGCGGTGGTCAATTATGGATGTGGTCTGGTCAAGCCCGGCCATGTTCGCATGCCCTTTCATCATCCCCCCCATTATATTCAGGAACTCGATCCCAAATCAAAACCGGCGGCGGTAGCGGTTGCAAAAGCCCTCAGCAGCACCGGACTGATCACCGAGGCCACGGATCAGATTATTTCCATGGTCTGGCGCAAGGGAATTCTGAATGCCTGCATGAATCCGGTCTGCGCCGTGACGGGTTTGACCATGGCCCAGGCCATGGGAGATCCCATTGTTTTTCAGATTGTGGATGCCCTTGTCAAGGAGTGCATCAAGGTTGCCAGAGCCAATGAAATCAGTCTGGGATGGGATTTTTATCCCCACGCCATCGAATACATGAGCAAGGCCGGGGATCACAAACCATCCATGCTGATGGATATCGAAAACAAACGGCGAACCGAAATCGAGTTCATGAACGGAAAATTTATCGAATATGGTCAGAAAGCCGGAATCGACACGCCTTACAACATCATGATCCGGGCACTGGTCAAGGCGATTGAACCGAAGTGATTCTGGATTGGAGCTCGGAGATCGGAAGTCGGAGGCGGATTCCCGGTTATCACTACTCAATACTCAGTACCAAAGAGCGTGAATGATATCATCAAACGAGTTGTTTGCAGGGATCGATGTGGGGGCATCCCGCACCAAAGTGGTCATTATCAACCCGGAACGGGAAATTATCGGCAGGGCTGTTGTCAAATCCGGAACCGATTTCATGCTGTCATCCCGGAACTGTCTGAATATGGCGCTCGACATGGCATTTGCAACGGAAGAGGATATCGGCATGGCGGTATCCACCGGATACGGCCGCAAAAATGTCCCGATTGCCCGGGAAAACAAAACCGAAATCGGATGTCATGCAAAGGGATGCTATTTCTATTTTCCGATGCCCATCACAATTATCGATATCGGGGGCCAGGACAACAAAATCATCAAGGTGGACAAGGACGGCAGGCGGATCAGTTTTAAAATGAACCGGAAATGCGCCGCAGGTACCGGCGCCTTTTTGGAAGAGATGGCCCCAAGGCTGGATATCCCCCTGGAAGCGATGAACGACTTGGCCAGAAATTCGGAAAACATGGTGGAACTGGGAAGTTTTTGCACCGTGTTTTCGGCAACCGAGGTGCTGGAGAAAATCCGTCAGGGAAAAAAGGTGCCGGACATCGTCAAGGGACTGTTCCTGTCTGTCATCAAGCGGGTAGTTGAAATGGATTCTCTGACAGAAAATGTGGTCATGACCGGCGGTGTGGTTGCCCACAATCCCTATCTGGTGGAGATGGCTCAGGACCTGATTGGACGGTCCATTCTGGTCCCCGAATTTCCCCAGTTGACCGGTGCACTGGGTGCGGCGCTGTATGCCATGGATGAGAAATGAGTCGCGGGAAGCACGAAAACCGAAACGGATAGCCTGAGCCTCATATCGGCATCCTAATTGGTCCATTACGTCCACTATGTCCACTACAATATGACAACAGCATGTTTAACAGAGGAGCAGATATGGCAGAAGAGAAAAAACCGGTTCTGAAAATTCAGGCAGCCGGACAAATGAAAAAATATATGGCCGATTACTTTTATGAACTGAATGATGCGGCAAAGACACACAACCGGAAAATCGCGTGGTGCACGAGTGTGGGGCCTGCTGAAATCCTTCGCGCCATGGGATTTCTGGTTCATTTTCCGGAAAACCACGGCGCCATGCTCGGGGCCACGCGCATGGCAACCGACATGATTCCGGAAGCCAACGCCAGGGGCTATTCACCGGATATCTGCTCATATCTGACCGCAGATGTGGGGGCATATTTAAAAGGCGTCACCCCGCTGGCAAAAGCCTATCCGGGCATCGATTCGGTTCCAAAGCCGGATGTGCTGGTGTACAACACCAACCAGTGCCGGGATGTCCAGGACTGGTTTGCCTGGTATGCCGATGAATTCAAGGTGCCGCTTCTGGGAATTCAAACCCATCGGGGTGTTACGGATGTGACCGATGCGCATTATCTATCCATTGCCAGACAGATGGAGGCCCTGATACCGCCGCTGGAAGAAATATCCGGAAAAAAATTTGATATGGCCGAGCTCAAACGGGTATTGTCACTGTCCCGGGAATGCTCGGATCTGTGGAAAAAGGTTCTGGATACGGCGGCAACCGTGCCGTCGCCCCTGACCTTTTTTGACGGGACCATTCACATGGGGCCGGCGGTTGTGTTGCGGGGCACCCAGGTCGCTGTGGATTACTACAAAACCCTTCTGGCCGAGTTGGAAGAGCGTATCAAAAACAAAGTGGCAGCGGTTGAGGGCGAACGGTTCCGACTGTACTGGGAAGGCATGCCGGTATGGGGACGGCTCCGGGATCATGCAGAATTGTTTTCGAAACGAAAAACCAATGTTCTGGCATCCACCTACTGCAATTCCTGGATTTTTTCGGATTTTGACCCGGATGATCCGTTTGTCAGCATGGCCCGCGCCTACACCAAGCTCTTTATCGTCCGATCGGATGAAGCCAAGGAAGAATACATCAAAAACATGATCCGGTTTTTCAAGGTTGACGGTATCATCTATCATGACGCCAAGACCTGCCCCAACAACTCCAACTGCCGGTATGGCATGCCCCAGCGTCTGGAAAAGGAAACCGGTGTGCCCAGCCTGACCATCAACGGCGATTTGAATGACCTGCGGCTGATATCGGATGAACAGACCAAAACCAATGTCGAAGCATTTCTGGAACAGCTCGAGGAGAAACGATAATATGCTGGAAGCACTATTCAGACCCAAGTCTGTGGCCGTTATCGGCGCGTCCGCCAAGGAACTGTCGATTGGCAACCGGATCATCAAGAACCTGATTGATTTTGGATATACCGGCGCGGTTTATCCCATCAACCCCAAAGCGGCTGAAATCAGGGGCATCAAGGCATATCCTTCCATTTTTGATGTTCCGGGAGAGATCGATCTGGCCCATATGGTCATCGCCGGCAAATTTGTACCGGCTGCGGTGGAGGATTGCGGAAAAAAGGGGATCAAGACCATCATCATCAACTCCGCCGGATTTACCGAAGTCGGCCCCGAGGGTGCGGCGCTGCAGAAGGATTTTCTGGAACGGGCCAAAAAATACGGCATCCGGATTCTGGGACCAAACTGTCAGGGCATTATCAACACGGATCCGACCCTTCGGGCCTACTGCAATTTCACCTTTACCAAACCCGATCCCGGGTTCATCTCGATTGTGGCCCAGAGTGGCGGAGTTGGCGAGCTGATTCACCAGGGGTTTTCCCAGATGGGCATCGGAACCCGTATTTATGCCTCAAACGGAAATGCCAGTGATGTGTCCATTACCGATATTCTGGAATATCTGGGTGAAGATGAGGGAACCCGGGTCATTGCCCTGTACCTGGAAAGCCTGTCCGACCCCAAGGCCTTCATGAATGTCATCAAACAGGTGGCGGCCAAAAAAACAATATTGGCCATGAAAGCCGGCAGAACCGCAGAGGGCGCCAAGGCATCTTCCTCCCACACGGGCGGGCTTGCCAAGACCGATATTGCCATCGAACTGATTTTTGAAAAGCTGGGTATTCTGACATTCCGGGATGAGGGTGAACTCTGTCAGGCGGCTGCGGCATTTGCCAGTCAGCCGGTTCCAAAGGGAAACCGGGTGGGCATTATCACCAACACGGGCGGACCTGCTGTCATCGCAACGGATGTCCTGGTGGATGCGGGACTTCAAATTCCCACACTCTCCGAAAGCGCTATTGATACCCTCAAGGGAAAACTCTATCCGGAATCCGCGTTCAGCAACCCGGTGGATGTTCTGGCGACTGCGGATGGCGGCCATTTTCGGGCAGCCATGGACGTGATGCTGGCAGAAGAACAGATCGACAGTCTGTATATCAATTTCGTGACCCCGTTTTTTGTGGATACGGAATCGGTTGCCCGCCAGATTGCCGAAGTGAATCAGCAGCATAAAAAACCCATTGTCTGCAACCTGATGACCGATCCGGTGCAGTGGGCCCAAACCGTCGATATTCTGAAAACAGGCGGGGTTCCCTGCTACAGCTTTCCCGGAACCGCCGCACGGGCCCTGGCCGCATTGACCCGGCAGGGCGCGCTGCAAACCCGGAACATCGGGAAAGCCCAATCATTTGCGGATGTGGATTCCGCCCGTGTCGCAAAAATCCTGAACGCTGCCACGGCTGCGGGATGCGCCATGTTGCCTGCGTCAGATGTCTATCAGATTCTGGATGCCTACCGGATTCCCTGTGCGGCCTGGAAAATAACGGATACGGTGGAAGGGGCTGTGTCGGCCGCGGACGCCATCGGCTATCCGGTTGTCATCAAGGCGGACGCACCATCGGTCATTCACAAAAGTGATGTGGGCGGTGTTGCGGTGAATCTGAAAAGCCGGGAAGCGGTGCAGGAAGCGGCAGCAAACATGGTGTCCAAAATCAATGCACCGGACCTGAAGTTTTTTGTTCAGCGGTTTTTGCCGGGTGGCAAGGAGCTGATCATGGGCGCCAAGGCCGAAAAGGGGCTGGGACATCTGATCATGTTCGGGCTGGGCGGCATTTATGTTGAAGTTCTGAAGGATGTCACATTCAAAATTACACCGGTGACCCCTGTCGAGGCTTCTGAAATGCTGTCATCACTCAAAACCGCTGCGCTGCTGACCGGCGTACGGGGAGAAGCCGGCATTGATCGGGCCGGTGTGATCGATATCATTTTGCGACTGTCTCAACTGGTATCCGATTTTCCGCAGATTCAGGAAATGGATCTGAACCCGGTCATGGCGTTTACCGATCGGGTTGTTGCTGTTGATGCACGGATTGCGCTTTGATTCTTCCCAAACAGGTAACTGCATTCCCATGCTGACACATGGGAATGCGGTTCTCCCATAGCGCCCATTCTCAGGCTGTATCTGTCGTCCCTTCCACCCCCCCATATTCACCCCTCATTTTTTATTTCAAAAAGCGCCAACGCCATCCTTGCTGGCGGGTAGATTTCTCATTCAAAATATGCTATTCCTTTGCCTCAAGTTTATCGATCCCGACCCCGAGACCGATAAATGCGCAAAGAAAGTGTCTTTACGATAACCTGTCAACAAATGGAGGTATGTATGAAAAAAATCAGTTTGCCAATGACGGTATTGGCATTGTGTGTGATGGGGGTTGTTTTTTCCGCCACGTCATCCCGTGCCGATCTGTATTGGGAAAGTATTGTGGAAGTAACAGGAATGCCCGGAAAGCCGGATTCCTCCCACGAGACAAAAAATTATATGACATCCTATGCATCCCGATCCGATAACGTGAATCGCATTGTCATTATGAATTTTGAAGAAAAAACCATGATTCAGATGAATCCATCCCAAAAAACATATCATCAGACCCATCTGGGTGAAGCGCCAAAGCCTCCCATGCTGATAAAGGATGAAAAAGCAGAGGCAAAGGAAAAAATGATGAAACAGATGCTGGGAAATATCAAGGTGACGCCGACAGAGGAAACCCGTCAGATCGGGGAGTATTCCTGCAAAAAATACCTGGTTTCCGGGATGATGATGAACAGTGAGTACTGGCTTTCAAAAGAAGTGACGGGTTACGATGAAATGCAACAGATCATCGAAAAGCTGAAAGTCATTTTTGATCAGAATCCCATGATGAAACAGATGAACGCGGCCGGGATGTTGAGTCAGTTGGATGGATTTCCCATTCAGATAGTCATGAATCTCATGAAAGGGAAATCCGTTACCACCCTGAAAAAAATCGAACAGAAAACCCTGGATAAATCCCTGTTTTCCGTTCCGGAGGGATATACCAAGGTTGACCCGCCAAAGCCCCCCATGATGATGAAGCCGGGTGGCAAAGGTCCGGGTCCGGGTTCGGTGCCAGGTCCGACAAAACCCTGACATAAAAGGGGATATGCCTGAATGCAATCCTAACCTCTTGTCTTCCTTTGAAAAAGGGGAATACGAGGGGAGCCATTCAGGCATTCTGCCAAAACAAAGTCATGATGGCTGTGGCAAGACGGATCGATCCGTCTCCGATGCATCCATAATGCCCGCGACATAGGCCATCATCTGGCCAACCACCAGTTCAATGACAGACTCCGGAAAAAATTGTTCAGGCCGGTTTGCCATGATGACCTGGACAATTTCTTTTGTGCTTTTTTCCACATTTCGGGTTGCACGATAAGATTCTTCCAGCAGATTTCGGGTTTTCAAAGCGGATTCCATGGCTTTTTTCAAAAATATTCGCCCATCTTCCCCGGTTCGTGCCCCGAAATGCTCGGCCAGATGAATGTCGATCTCCAGACCAGCCATTTTATCCAGACTGGTCATGTATTTGTCATAATTGGAATTCGCTGCGGTAAAGACCTGATCCCCAAATGGAATTCCGGCTGCATCACTGGCAAAAAGTGCTTTGAGGCCGGGTTCATACAGCGCAATCGAGCAGGATGAATGACCAGGGACATCCAGCACCCGCAACTGACGGGGACCGCAGGATATCATGTCGTTCTCCCTGACGGTTTCTTCGACCGCAATACCGGGAAAATCCACTTTCAGGCTGAGCAAATGCCGGGTCAGGCCATAGTTTTCCGCCAGCATCTCATTGAGGAATGCGATGCTTTTAACCACCTTGGGCGATGACAGAAGCGCTTGCGCCCGTTCCGAAGCAAGGACACGTGCCCAGGGCCAGCGTGCTTTAAAAAACGGTATGATGCCGCAGTGATCGAAGTGGGAATGCAGAATGATCAGTTTCCGGATCTTTTCTTCTGGAATTTCAAAGCGTTTCAACTGTTCCAGCATATCCGGAATGATATAGGTGCATCCGCCACCCAGCATCACGTATTCGTCTGCTCCCTTGAGAAGATATACGCAGGATTCGGTTTTCCCCAGAAGCAAAATATCGTCTGTAACCCATCCCGGATGATCGATGACCATGTTGGACTCCTGTTGTGTAAAAATGATGAAATATTGAGATATGAGTCGTGCGCATTGAGAAACAGCCAAGCCGCCTGACTGTCCGACGGCGGCACTGCCTGAAGGCTGAATGCAGCACCTTCAGCCTTCAGTCTTCAGCCTTTTTACCCTCTGAAAGCCTGATATGCTCGATCACCTGTTCCAGTATTTCATCCAGGCCGGTTCTGGGTTCATAGCCGGTCAGTTTTTTTATTTTTTCGATGCTGGGAACCCGCCGCTGCATGTCTTCAAAATCCCGTCCAAATGCCTTCTCGTAGGGAATAAACTCAATCTTTGATCTGGACCCGGTCATTTCAATGATTTTTTTTGCCAGATCGCCAATGGAAATTTCCTGAATGCCACCCACATTGAAAACCCCGCCGACAGCGCCATCCTGGTCCATCAGTCCGATCAGCGCATTCACCACATCTTTTACATATGTGAAGGTTCGGGTTTGCGTGCCATCGCCGTAAACCGTAATGGATTCATGTTTTAATGCCTGTGACACAAACCGGGGGATTACCATGCCATAGGCGCCGGTCTGACGCGGGCCGACCGTGTTGAACAGGCGGGTTATCATCACTTTCAGCCCATGGGTCCGGTAATAGGCCAGGGCCGTGAATTCATCCATCAGTTTGGATGCGGCATAGCTCCATCGGAATTTGCTGGAAGGACCATATATGATGTTGTCGGTTTCCACCAGCGGCGCATGAAGATGCTTGCCATAAACCTCGGATGTGGATGCCACCAGGACTTTCTTCTTGAATTTGTTGCACAGCTCCAGGACTTTTTCGGTACCCTGAATGTTGGTCCGGATGGATTCCAGGGGTTTTTCAAGAATCAGCCGAACCCCTACAGCCGCAGCCAGATGATAGACCACGTCGCAGGTCCCGATCAGTTCCAGCATCGGTTCATGATTCAAAATGGTGTCAATGGTGACAAACAGCCGGTTGGAAAAGCGGTCATCTGCCGTAAACGGGTGGATATTGTCCATGGAACCGGTTGACAGGTCATCGATGATATATACCTCGTCACCCCGATTGAGACATGCTTCGGCCAGATGTGATCCAATAAAACCGGCCCCGCCGGTGATCAAAATTTTCATACCATATTCCTTGAATGGTTAAACGTAATAATATTTTTCAGGCATGACAAAATTCGCCGTCCTGATAAATCATGATTCGGCTGCCATTTGTCAGATGAGCCGAAACCTGTTTGGATTCTGTATTGACCAGATCCCAGTGAAGTGCGGAATCATTGAAACCCAGGTGCTGTTTGGTTTTCGGGGTCAATTCCGCCGGATTGCCATCATACGTGTCGGAATAGGATGCGCCGACAGCAATATGGCAATTGCCGTTTTGACCCCCAAAATTTTCATCAAACAGGGTGCTGGCCATAAACCGATCAATCCGGGAAAAGCGCTTATCGGTCAGGGAAAACTCACCGACCCGGTTGGCGCCATGATCCATGGCAAGTTGTTTGAGGATAAACTCCTGACCGTTTTCTGCTGCCACGTTGACCACTTTGCCCTGATTGAATTCCAGCCGGATGTTGTTGACATAATTCCCACTGCGATAGGAGGGTTGATCCGCAAAATAGATGCCCTGTGTTCCCCGCCAGTCCGGCGAAATGAACAGTTCAAAACTGGGAATATTGTGTCCGGTCACGCCAATCCATTTTCGTTTTTTGCCCGGCGTGATGATCAGGTCGGTTCGCTCGGATTCGATATGAAAGGTCTGAATATCCAGACTGTTCAGCCATTTCTTGATGGTGTTGGCTTTTTTATAAACCCCCTGCCATTGCGCAATCGGATCCGGATGATCCAGATAGCAGGAACGAATGATCTGCATCTCGTATTCCTCAAGACTCATCCGGGCATGCTGTGCCAGTTCCCCGGTTGGATAGACACAGAGTGTCCAGCCCAGTTCACCCTGTTCTTCCCGACCGGTCATGATATCCCGCAAAAATTTCCGGGCGACAACCGTTTTGCCGATTCGTTTTGGATCGACGGTTTGAAGATGGGTAATGGATTCCGGCGCATTGACATAGATACTGCCATTTAACCGTTCATATAGTTCTTTTTCACCCGGCGCAATAAAGGTCAGTTGCGCGGCATTGGAATGGTGATAAAAACTTTTCTCCATCGGGACACTCATGCCCAACCGTGTAATCGGGTTATACCCCAACAGAAGCAGTTTTTCATACAGAATTTCAACCAGCCTGATGCCGGGATATTCATACCGGATCAAAATGATATCCTGTTTTCGAAACGGTCTGGATCTGGCGGTTTTCAGACCCCAGATCAGAACATCGGCATAACGATGCAGTTGCTCATCCGTCAACATGACCTTGTCCTTTCATACAGATTTTTTGAGTCTTTTTCTGCGTTTCATCAATGATAACAAGAAAGCAATCAACCATGATGGTGATCATCTTTTAAAAACAGCCGGTGATATTCATCTTCGGAAAGGTGGTGTTTCAATATTCGGTTAATCATCATGAAAATCTCTTCCAGCTCTTCCGGCGTCATCCGGGAGGCAAGATGACGCATCAGTGTATCATCCGAAAATTTTTGAAGATAATAAATCACGGTATTCTCATCGGTTTCCCGGTCAAGGCCATATCCGACAAGACCTTGGTATGTTTCGATAAAATTGTGAGTATGCTGTTCCATGTGGTTCCTTTTAATAGAAAATACAGAGATCGGACGTCAGAGACCAGAAAAAAAGGTTCTGATCATGGTTTCGGCCAATCTATAAATGTGTTAACTGTGGGTTCGCAACCTGCTGGTCTGAAACACAATAACAAACCCGTGGCGAATCGCACAGGTTGAAAAATTATAGGCTTTCAGAAAAACAATTTCGCAAGACAGCAGGGAGGGAATAAGCTTTATTCAGCCATTCCCGACCGATAACGCTGCGAAATTCTTTTTCTGAAAGTCTATTCGGATATGTGTTAATACACCAGCTTTGTAACTGTCGCAAGACGAGAAACATACCGCAGACAAGATTATCCTGTCATTGAATTGGTTTTTGCTCAGTACTGGATTTCAGCGGTTTGGTAAAAACGATAAACCGAAAGTAAATGTCCTTGACAGCTCCAACGGCAGATGTTATCGGTAAATTACCGAAAAACAAAAGAAAAATGTTCTTTATGAACATTCAAAGTTTATGTTGTCATAAGCTTTGCCGCACTGTTTTTCCCTGGACGAGAGGGACAAAATGAAATGTCATTTTCTGTTCTGCGGTTGACGCAAATACAACATCTCACCCGAACTGCCATTTTTACCAGGAGGTATGGCTGTGGATATGAACACATATCTGGAGCAGGAGTTGATTCATTTTGGCCTGATGGACAAGGCGAACGAAATATTCTGCAATCTGGGCAGTCATGCGGCTGCATCCTATATCAAGGCAAGCTATCATCTTCTCAGCAGAGTTTATCATCCTGATTTCAATCCTGAAAACCCCGGTCGTGCGACCCAGGAAATGAAACGGTTGAATAATATCAGCCAAATCATCAAGAAAATGACGGACAATGAAATCATCGAGTTTCTCAAAGAAAGGGCTGTCAAACCCCTGGATGACCGCCTGAAAATCCTCTTGGTCGAGGATGACGCCATTCTACTGGATCTGTTTCAGCGGGTGCTGGAAGTCGAGGGCTATTCGGTTCAGACTGCTGCGGATGGTGAAGAAGGTCTGAAACTTTTCAAGCGCTTTTCTGCCGATCTCATCCTCAGTGATGTCGTAATGCCGTCCATGAATGGCGTCGAGATGGTTCGTCGGATTCGTCTGATCAAGCCCAATATCAAAGTTGTTTTTACATCGGGGTATATCGATATGAATGGGATTGGATCCATGGTCAGGAGTGAGTCTGATCAGCATGATTACAGGATTCTGACCAAACCATTCAAAATCAGTGAATTGCTGGAAACCATAAAAATATATCTGGAGTCCAAAACCGGTTTTCAATTTATTCGGGGAATCGGAAGCAACCCGTCAGGATGAACTTTGGCATTAACACATTCAATTTTCAGATGTGCCAGATCAAGCGTGTATTTGGAAAGGATGCTGTCTTTCCAGTAATCATGCGATGGATCAGAAAAATAATTGTGAAAAAGGGACAGACTTTTTTCCCGCAGGACATGGGGAATGATGGATACCGGTTTGTTGCGGTATAACGGAGGCAGGTTTGACAGATTACATGATGTTGCGCCCCCCATTACGTCTTCATAGGCGTAAATGATTTGATGAATCCCGCTGATCAGAATGGCGCCCATGCACATCAGACAGGGCTCCAGCGTCGAATATATCCGAAGAGATTGACGATCGACCATATTTTCTGACTCCTCCAGTTGACGAAGGGCCAAAATTTCGGCATGATCGGTCTCCCGAACAGTTCTTCCGAATGAATGGATTCGGGACCCGGCGGCAATCACCTCATCTTTGCAGACAATCACGCACCCCACCGGAAACTCACCTGCCAGAAGCGATTTCCGCGCCTCTTTCAGCGCATATTCCATAAATATCTCATGGTTATGATTTGTTTCAGCAGTCATATTCCGCGTTTTCCTGTTGATATTTCAATTTCATGGCATCGAATGCCGATAATTGATTCATCCATTTTGGGATGGCGTGAATTCAGGCATGTATCGTGCATATTCAAATATAAAACAAATGGTCCTGAAGCACCAGACAATATTCTTTCAAACCATAGGAGGCAATATGCAAATCAATATGATCCCGGTTCAGTTAAAGGACGCCAATCTCGAGGTTATGGCCAGAATCGTCAAGGCTGCATCGCATAAATACGATTACATGTGATTCAAAAATCCGGTCGGCGTATTCGGATTTCTGAAGCCGATCTTACAGTCGATACCGCATCTCTTCGATCCGCCCGTGAGGATATGGAACGCATATCGATAGCCGTGGTAACACTCCCGGACAGCGCCGTTATCTGGGATGTGGCTGTCAAAACAGGCATGGAAGTGAACAAGGGCGACCGGATTTTATCATACTTCGATCGAAGCAGACTGATGGTCGATGTGGCTATGGATGATTCCACTATTGCGCTCATTCATGCGGGCCATCCGGTTCGGATCCGGGAGAGTCTGCCGGAAATACTTGACCGGTCTGTGCCCGACCCGGCCCAGTACCAAACTCTGCGAATTTTGACAGAACATTTTGACGACTATGACGGATTTCATGGATATCGGACACGCCGCTCCGGCAGGGATCTGTTCATTCGCATGACGCTGGGGTTTCTTCCGGAAACCAGCATCTCCGAAATCGAGAAACGTCTCAGACCGATTCGACAGCATATGGCAGAGCAGTTGCCTGGTTCAATCTTGACGATTGAATCCGAGGTCGTCGATATAACGTGCCTGAATGTGAAATGCCATCCGACGGCGTGCATGCCTCCCCCTGTTTGAAAATGGGGGATTACATTTCCGGTCAAACGGTCTGACCCGGTTTGATCCATCCGGTTCATCCGGTAAATCCTGTCAAAACATTTCTATGCCATCCAGAATATCAACCGGCCAAACAATCCGGCTCATTTTGCCCTCACGTTCCAGGCGGGCCTGACTGCCGTCCGCGACCGATAACACCCGAAATCTTTATCTGGAATGCTATACAGTCTGGCCTGTGACATCCGGCAATGTTGTGGTTCTTTTTTCGGTTGAAGATATGATATATGATTCTGAGAAATTTGAATAGCTGTAGCTTTTAAGAAAGACCAGCCATGACCCAGCTTGACCTGACGCCCATATCTCTTTTCGGCAGTCTCCCGATTGCCCGGTACCGGATAATCGTCCGCCTCGCAACCCCTCTTCCCGGCCATATGGGATCGGCCTGGCGCGGGCTGATCGGATGGGAGCTCAAACGCCTCATCTGCCCGTTTGTCGAAAAACGGGTGTGCAAACCCTTCATCATTCGGAATCACTGCTCCTATTTCCGTCTTTTTGAAGACCAGTCACCCGTGTCCGGCATTCAGGAAATGCCCCGGGGCTATATTTTTGCGCCAACAGACAGCAACCGGTCCTGCACACACCACCTGAATATCACCCTGATCGGAGACTGCTTATTTCGCCACCCTGGTGCGGCGTCTGGAATCCCTCAACTGTCTGTTTGCCGATGGCGAACCGATCGGAAAGGCAGGCTATCAGGATTTGATGGCGCGTTTTTCCGGTATCACACCGGTACGGCACGACCTGTCCTGGATCGACTACAGCCGGTATTCCAACCGTCAGAATACAAAAATGCCGATGGGTGGGCTGGCTGGAACCGTGTCGTTCAGCCAGTCAGACATGTGGCTGGCGCCGTGGCTTCAGGCTGCAGAGCTGGTTCATGTGGGAAAAGGGGCATCGATGGGATTGGGAAAGATTGTGGTAGTGAGAAGCGAGAGTCTGTGGACCGGCCAACGGCTGAATAGCCGGTAACTTCTCAATAAGTCCGGGTAATGATTTCGGGATCACACATTTTTCCAGGCAGCGTTCCGGGCCGGTTGCTTCATTGTCAGTTCCGTGAAAATAGAAAAACAGCAGCATGGTGTCAGAGAGCCGCAAAAAGCCGCGGCACCCTGACCTACCCGCATCCCGCTGAAATTGCTGGTAGCCGGTAGGTCAGGTTGGCCGGTAGTTTGGCCTACCTGACTGTGGCGGAGCCAAAGCAGATTGTGCCAGGTACGGAATTGTCCCGGTTCTGCTGGAAGACCGCTTCGGAACTGGCTGTCCTGAAGCTGGAGCACTGGTCGCATCTGGCGCTGCGGTTGACAGAAGACAGAGTATAATGGAAGCATCTTGATGAAAAAACTTGAGGCAACGTTATTTATGCTGTATATATTACGATAATGAACGAAAATATACAGATAATCAGACGGCTGGCTTCACGACTGCCCAATTCCGGGCAAAGGCGGCTGGTGCTTCTCACCGGCGCCCGCCAGACAGGCAAAACAACGCTTGCAAAGGCCATATATCCCGACCTGCGATATGTCAATCTGGATGCCCCTGAAAACCGGGAGGCGGTTCGGGTCATAATGTCGGCAGCCTGGTCCCGGGATATCGGACCGGCTATTCTGGATGAGGCCCAGAAAGAGCCTGTCGTTTTTGAAAAGGTGAAATACGCCTATGACGATGGTGGATTGTCATTCACCGTTCTGCTCGGCTCCAGTCAGGTGTTGACGCTGAAACGAATCCGGGAAACCCTGGCCGGCCGGATTTCCATATACGAGATGTGGCCCCTGATGATGAGCGAAATTTTCGGCCATACGGCTGTTACAACATCACTGCCGATTGTTGATCGTTTGTTCACGGATACCGGTTGTGATGCCATTTTTGAGAATCAGCCCCAAATTCTATTGGCAGAAGAAGACGATTGCCGGCGCAGGGCAGAGGATTATCTGTTGCAATGGGGTGGAATGCCTGCATTGCTGCCCCTGTCAGATGCGGATCGTCATCAGTGGCTCAAAGATTATGGATATACCTATCTGGAAAGGGATGTTGCGGATTTGGCCAGACTGGACGATCTGATGCCATTTCGAAAATTCCAGAGGCTGACGGCGCTTCGATCCGGCTGTCTGCTCAATTATTCAGAGCTTGCCCGGGATACCGGTGTCAGTGTGGATACAGCGCGTCGATATCTGGAATATCTTCGCATTTCCTACCAGGCGGTTTTACTTCAGCCCTATCATGTCAACCTGACCAGCATGGTTGTTAAAACACCCAAGATCTATTGGCTGGATATCGGCATTGTCCGGCAGTTGATGGGCATACAGAAAACCGTGACGGGTGAAATCTACGAAACAA
Organism: Desulfatirhabdiaceae bacterium; assembly: GCA_050179135.1. GTDB lineage: Bacteria > Desulfobacterota > Desulfobacteria > Desulfobacterales > Desulfatirhabdiaceae > UBA4064. Next base: position 19,078 of record JBFXFK010000028.1, read on the forward strand.
TGATCGTCGGTGAACTGATCAAGTGGATGAAAACGGGTGACAAGGATGGTGAAATCTATTTTTACCGAACCCGTTCAGGGCTGGAAGTTGATGTGATAATCGACACCCCTTTCGGTGTTATCGGAGTGGAAATCAAGTCCCGTCAAAATCTGGCAGCAAAAGATACAACCGGATTGAAAGAGATCGCCAAATCGCTTGGAAGCCGGTGGCGCGGCGGGTTGATTGTTTATCCGGGCAATCGTCTCTACCCCATCGAAGCTCCCCAAATCTGGGCCGTTCCATCGCGCCGCCTGTTTGCCTGATATAAACTGTTGGGCTTGACGCCAACTTTGCCCAAGGTTTCGGTTTGGCGTGTCAAAACACCATGTTGACACAAGACATTTATGATGACAAACGACCAGCCAACCCGGTTGATTGAAGAAGTCAGTAAATAAGCTGGAAGCTTACATGCGGGCTTTTCTGAATTCTGACTTCTGAGATACCTGAGTAGTTACAGTTTGAAACTTCTTTTCATTATCGCAACGTTGCCAATCTTGTGCGCCCCCATCCATTCCGTCTAAACTCCCCCCAAAATTGAGGATGAATCCGGCTGTTTTCATCCTTCATCCTTCAAACTTCATCCTTTTTCAGGGGGGAGGTTTCCCATGAGCGCAAGCGCAGCAGCAGTCAAAATCAGAGAGCCACATGCCGATACACCACCTGTCTGTGATCTGGTGGAAGATGAATTCATTGGACTGGCCGATCTGAATACAGTCACGACAGAAGTCTTTCACAATCAGTCCCGGCAGGTTCTGTTTGAAATTGAAGAATATGTCCGGGAAAACCGGTGGGAGGATATTCTGGCCCTGTTTTACCCGGTTGACACCAAACTTCCGGATCTGGCGGCCAAAGGAATGGATGTCGAAATCCGTTCCAAACTGGGTTTTGCATTGGGCCATCTCAGGCGTTTTGATGACGCCCTGGCCGAGCTGACCATTTGTGCCACACGTGATCCGGAAAATTTCAGCCATCATGCGTCCCTGGCCTACACCGCATACAATTCCCTGTATTCGGCCAAAAACCGGGAAATCGTGCTGGCCGGAAACCAGAAAAGTCAGCGGATCGATCTGGCGCACCGGCATTTCAGAAAAGCCCGGATCCTGCGGCCGGATAATATCACCAATTATTACCGGGAAGGCATGCTCTTCAAACAACTGGAAGGAAAACCGGACCAGGCCCTGCCCCTGTTCAAATCCGCGGTAAAAAACTGGGAGGTTCTGGATGACGCCCGGAAACAGCAACGACATCAGGAACACAAAAACTATATCAAGTCCCTGTATCAACTGGCGGGTATTCTGGTGGAAATGGGCAATGTCCGGGAATCGCTCAGGCTGATCAAAACCTGTCTGACCGAAGATGAAAAAAGCAATCATCTATCTCTGGTGTTCAAATATTTTGCCCTGGGCAAGGTGCATTTTCATCTGAACCAACTGGCAGACGCCCGGGACGCCCTGCTGTTTGCGGTCAAATGCACCAACGAGATGAACGGCGATTTCGTGTATGAACTGTTGGCCAGAACCTATCTGGGCATGGACAACCCGGGCCGGGCATGGGACATCATCGACAAGGTTCCGTTGAAAGTCCGCAGACCCTATTACCGGTGGACCGAGGATATCCTGTGCGCCATGAAGGAATTCAACCGGGCCAGATCGGTCCTGTTACAGGCACTGGAGCGGGATAACCGGTCCCGGCACAAGTCACTGATCCGGCTGGTCCGGATCGAGTACATTCACGGCAATTATCAGAAGGCGTCCGATTATGCCCTGGCGTCGGTCAAATTTTATCTGGATAACTGGAACAAGCCCTTTGATGAGGGACTGTTCTGGCAGGCAGCCTGTCAACTGCGCCTGGGACACCCAAAGGCGGCCCTGGTTCTGGCCGAGGAGCTGAAATCGCTCAACCCGCGGTATCCCAAACTGGACCGGCTGATGGAAGCGGTGAGAACATAAGATGGTAACTATGGAAAGGGTGTTTCGATATCAACCTGCCCGATACGGCCGATCATGCGGCCCAAGTAATACGAATTTGACGGTCTGGTCAGGCGTTAGACCGCAGTCTGAACAGCGTACGACAGTATCATCACCTTTTTTGCGGCAGGCTTCGCAAAAGAGATAAATAATGATGAAATTACGCTTTACCGGACAGGAATAGAATCCCTGCCAGTTTCCCTTCAACGGCTCACCCATGGCAATGGGGTTATCAAGAATCATATCGACTTTGGTTTTTACGATATTTTTGATCGAAGCATGTTTCCTGATAGCTGTGAGAAAAGCGGTTTCAAAACGTGCTTCCATCAGTCTGAAAACACATCGTTGTATGTATGCCACACTGCCGAGCCATCCTGAAGACGGGTAAGTGCTTCCTGCATGGTTTCTTGAAAAGCCGGATCGGAAAAAATGTATTCGACATTTTTGCCTTCAACCTTTCGTTTCAGATTGAGAAGATACTGTGTCATCAAATCGGCAACGGTGGTTCGGTTTTCGGCGGCAAATATTCTGGCAAAATCGGCAATATCCTGATCCATGCTGATGTTGATCCGTGTTTTTGGCATGATGATCCTCCATTTAAAGTGTTCCCATCATACACACGAAATGGTTGAATGTCAAATGATCCGGCCAACAATCGTAGGGGCGAACCTGCGTGTTCGCCCTGGATATAGGCGAACACGTAGAGACGCAATGCATTGCGTCTCTACAGCCCAGCAGACCAGAATGATAATCGGGGGGCAATCCCATGAACACACCACTGCAATTGAAATCCAATATCGATATCCAAAAACCGGACCCTTCCGTTGACTACACCCTGCTCATCAGCAGACTGGAAGATGAAATTGTGACCGGCAGAAATCCAGAACGTTGTACAGCACTTCTGACACGCCAAAATGTCTGGATGGGTCTCTCCCCGGACCTGCTTTTGAAATGGGCCTCTCTGGCGCAAATGGCCGGGGCCATCGATACAGCCCTGGCGGTATATGCCCATATTCATCGGATTCGGCCGGATATGATCCGGGCCTGGATGGAACACATCGAGCTGTTGTCCATTCTGGATAAACGGGTTGAGGCCGCACAGGTGGTGGCCGCTGCTCAAATCCATTTGTCTCCGGAAGAGAAGAATGCCTGTCTGAAGCTGTTTGGTGATGGAAAACCACACAATCCGGAAACCGAAATCGGCGCGGCAGCGGCGCCCTTTGAAATCATGCGGACCCGTCAGCAGACCATCGAACGGTTCATGACCCTGTTTTCCGGCCGGGAAGACTGCTTTGCCCGTCAGTGGGCCGATCCTTCCGAACAGAAACAGGGCTATGTTCCGGTAAAACGCCCGATGGAATACAAGGACGCCGAGGATCACATCATGGGCCGGGCAACCTATGGCATTTACCTGCTGCGTGCGGATTCCACGGTCATGACCGGCGTGCTGGATGTGGACCTGGTTCAGAAATACCGGGTTCCCAAACTGCCTGCCGCGGATGTCGCACTGGTGCGGCGGGAACGGGATTTTCTGATCCGGCGGATTCATGAAATTTCAATAGACGCCGGCATGCGCGCCATACCGGAATTCAGCGGGGGCAAGGGGTTTCATTTCTGGTACTGTTTTGCCTCACCGGTTTCGGCGGCAATGGCGCGCCAGGCCCTGGAGCAGATCCGGCGTGCGGTATCGGGAGATGTCACGGCCTTCAATCTGGAGGTGTTTCCCAAACAGGATCAACTGGCCGGAAAAGGCTATGGCAATCTGGTCAAGCTGCCACTGGGCATCCATCGGGTGTCCAAAAAACATTCCTGGTTTCTGGAATGCCATGACCGGACCATTGAATCACAACTGGCGTTTCTGGGCGGAATCAACCCCATTGCGCCGGATGCCATTCAGTCGCCGCAGACAGAACCATCGTCTGCCCCGGTTGTTCTGCATCCGCGTTTCCGGGAATGGGCAGACACCTGGCCGGAGCTGTACCGTCTGGAGCAGTGTTGTCCACCCCTGGCCCAGATCATGGCCTCGTGCAGAAGCCGAAACACCCTGTCTGTCCGCGAACAACAGGTGTTGTTTCAAACCATCGGGTTTATGACGCGCAAAAAAACACTGCTTCATGTGCTCTTGGCCGATCAGTCCGACTACAACCCCCATCAGGTGGACTATAAACTGAGCCGGGTCAGGGGCACACCGCTGGGATGCGCCCGGATTCATTCCTTGCTGGGGTTTACGGGCGACATGTGCCGTTTTGAAAATGTCAGGGACTATGCTCATCCCCTGCTGCATCTGGAAAATGATCAGTTTCAGGCACAGCCCAAATCCGAAAAGATCGAAAATCTGCAGGGCGCCTTGGAGAACCTGAAGCTGTCCATTCTGATTTTGCAGCGTTTTCTTTAGATCAGTGAGTAGTTGGTAGTGGGTAGTGAGAAGTCGCCTGACCGTCCCACGGCTGCTCTGCCGGAATGCGGTCAGGCCGTTGGCGGCGGGGTAGAGACGCAATGCATTGCGTCTCTACAGTGGGGGGTTGTTATGGACGTGGCCGAAACGATGATCAAGGCCACATATACCATCGAGCTCCGTAGGAGCGTCCTGTTTGTAGATTGAGGCATAAAAATTTCCATCAAGCCCCGTAGGGGCTACCTGTGTATTCCGGTTACAGGCCGCTCCGATGGAGCTTGAGGGGAATAGAAGATACATTCAGTATTGAGATATGAGTATTGCGTATTAAAAGGTCGCCGGACTGCCTGAATGCCGCAACCTTCAGCCTTCAGTCTTCAGCCTTAACCCTATAAAGCGTATTCCCCATGCCCGAATCATTATACATCATGGACCCCGGCAGCTATCTGCGCCGGGACGGCGAAACACTCAAGGTGGTCAATGGCAATATCGTGACCGCCCGGATTGGAACCGCCGGTCTGAAAAAACTGATACTGGTCGGATATGTATCCATGACCGGCCATGTGCTGGACTATCTGATCAAAAACCGGATCGAAACGGTTTTCATGACGCCGACCGGCCGGTTTCGGGCCCGGCTGGCCATCGATGAGCACAGGCACGTGACCCTGCGGATGAACCAGTATCGGCAGCTTGGGGACAAAACCGTTGCTGCCGGAATCGCCGGCAATCTTGTCCGGAAAAAAATTGAAAACATGTACCGGTTTCTGATGCTTCGGGCCAGAAACTATCAGTCCAGACCCCTGAATATTGCCGCGGTCAAACTCAAATCCCTGATCACCTGCATTGCGGAACACAGCAGCCTGGAACAGATCCGCGGCCTCGAAGGGACAACAGCCAACATCTATTTTGGCGTTTTTTCAGACCTGATTCAAAATCCGGATTTTTCATTCAACGGCAGGAACAGACGGCCTCCGCGTGACCCCGTCAATGCCCTGCTGTCCTTTGTGTACACCCTGCTGACCAATGAGGTGCTCTCTGCCATCAAGACCTGTGGCCTGGACCCATATCTGGGCGCCTTGCATGAAATCGATTACGGCAGGCCGTCTTTGGCCTGTGATCTGGTGGAGGAATATCGCAGTTTTCTGGGAGACAGGCTGGTTCTGGGCCTGATCAACAGACGACTGATCAAGCCGGATGACTTCATTTTTCGAACGCCGTCCAAAACGGAATTTGCAGATGAAGATGACATGAAACAGAACCGGCCGGTAGAGATGAAGCCCACGGTCAACCGGACTTTCATTGCCGCCTATGAGGAAATGATGAACCGCAGGATATTCTATCCGCCGATGGAACAGACAATCACCTACCGCTGGCTGATATATCAGCAGGTCAAACGGTTTGGCCAGTCCCTGGAGGATGAGAATTCACCCTATCAGCCCTTCATCTGGGAAAGCTGATATCAGGGGACAGGGTCCAGGGGGGCAGGGGATAGGGGGCAGGGGATAGGGGGCAGCCATCAGCAGTCCAACACTACTCACTATCAACTGACTACTGACCACTAACCACTGTCCACTGACCTCTAACCACTCTCCCCCGGAGACCCCATGTTCTATCTGATCTGTTTTGACATCGTGGATGACAAAATCCGCTACCGAACCGTCAAGGTTCTCAAGAAATATGGCGCACGGGTACAAAAGTCCGTGTTTGAATGCCCCAATCTGACGGAAAAGCAGTTTCTGAAATTGAAACATCGCATAGAGGATCTCATTGACGCTACTGAGGATTCTGTCCGGTTTTATTACCTGTCCCGGGACAGCATCTATCGGATGGAATATTCCGGCATTGGTGAAACACCCCATCTCGAACGGTATCGGGTGGTCTGATATCATTTTGTGTTTGTCGAACCAATCACCCTTAGATCCAATTTTCATATGTTTCGAATGTTTCGTGTTTCCAATATTCCGGAAAAAGCATTGAAAAAGCAGTCTCGTTATGCCATAGCACACAATACTTAAAATTTGATGTCAATTTTCAGATCGGTCAATTTCTGCGTATTCCATGGCTGTCTCAGTTCCCGTATTTCAAAACCCGTACCGGTCTGTCCGGAACCACATGCCAGGCATGCAACTCAATCTGAAAGCTTTGGGTATGAAAACCATACTGCTCGCCGTCTGCGGACTGTCTCCACAGGTCATTACCGAAACACTGTATGCCCTTCATCAGAACGGGCGGCGTGTGGACGCCATACACGCCATCACCACCCGGCAGGGCAAAGAACGCATATATGCCACGCTTCTGGCCGGTCAGACCGGACATTTTTACCAGTATCTCAGGGATTATGAAATGGGTGAAAATGCCATTGAATTCGGCCCCCATACCATTCATGTCATCACAGACCCTTTCGGCAACGAGACAGCGGATATCACATCCCAGTTTGACAACGAAACACTCCTGGCCGATTGTCTGCGATTGACCCACCGGTTTACATCCGATTCAAACACATCCGTCTATTTTTCCATTGCCGGGGGCAGAAAAACCATGAGCGCCTGTCTGACCTGTGCAGCCCAGCTTTATGGCAGACCCCAGGACCGGTTGTATCATGTGCTGGTTTCTCCGGAATTCGAACGATCTCCGGATTTTTTTTATCCACCCCGCAAATCCCGGCGCATCGCGCTGTTGGACACTCAGGGCAGAACCCACTACATGAACACCCGGGATGCCGAAGTCACTCTGGTTCCGCTGCCGTTTGTCTCCATCCGGGACCGCCTGGCGCCCCATATGCTGAACAAGCCCCTGGACCCCGGCACCCTGATGCTGTCCCTGGTTCAGGATGAACTGCCGCGCCTGACCGTGAATGTCAAGGAACGGAAACTGATCTATAAACGGATTGAAATCGATCTTCAGCCCACCTGGATGGCCCTGTATGTGTTTTTTGTAATGCTCAAAAAAGGATTTGCCTGTGAAAAACCCTGTCAGCCGGATTGCAGTGACTGTTTTCAGGAGCGCCAGGACATCGATCAGGACCAGATTTCGGATGTGTATTGCCGGATAGCCGGGTCCCGTCCGGTCGGGGAAATGAGTAACAGCGGCATCAACAGTCTGAACAAGGAAAATTTCAACAGTTACAAAACCCGGATTCGGGCTGAGCTTGAAAAATATCTCGGCCCCAATGCCATAAAAGAACTGGAAATTGCCAGTGTGGGAAAGCGGCCCAATACCCGCTTTGGCATTCTGATGCCGCGGGACCGGATCGAGGTGATATTCTGATGAATCCCCAAATGACTTCCACAGACCCGAATGATCTCTCCCCCACGTCACTTTTCGGCAGTCTGCCCATTGCCCGATACCGGATGGCAATCCACCTGTCAAAACCCGTTCCCGGCCATATGGGTTCTGCCTGGCGTGGACTGATCGGATGGTCGCTTCAGCGGCTCATCTGTCCGTTTGCCCGAAAACCGGAATGCAAACCCTGTATTGTCCGGAAACATTGTCCCTATTTTCGGCTGTTCGAGGATCAATCCCCGGTTTCCGGAATTCTGGAAATGCCCCGGGGGTATATTCTGTCCCCCACCGACAGCGGTCAGTCCTGTACCCACGATCTGGAGATCACCTTGATCGGAGACTGCATCCGCAGTTTTCCCGCTGTTGCCCAGGCTCTCCATGCCGGAAAATCGACCGGGCTCGGGCCATCCCGAATCCCCTATCAGATTGCCGGCATGTCAGGGGTTTCTCCGGATGGAACGCTGACCCGCCTGTCCGTTGCAGATGGAGACGGCATCGGCATGGGTGCAGCCGCCTCCCTGTCAGATTGGCTGGCCGCATCGCCAGTGATCACCGGAAATATGGATGTGTCGTTTCTTACCCCGTTTCGACTGAAAAAGCAGGGGAGATATCTGGGGCAAATGGATTGGTCCCATTATTTCGCCACACTTGTGCGGCGTCTGGAAGCCCTGAATTGCCTGTTTTTTGACGGCGCCTCCATCGGAAAAGAACGCTATCAGAAGCTGATTCAGCAATTTTCCGAAGTTTCGGCCATCCGCCAGGACCTGTCCTGGCTGGATTACAACCGCTATTCCAACCGCCAGCACAAAAAAATTCCGATGGGCGGACTGGTTGGAACCGCCCGGATCGGTCAGGCCCATGCATGGCTGGTTCCGTGGCTTCAGGCTGCGGAACTAATTCATGTGGGGAAAGGGGCATCGATGGGACTGGGAAAGGTTGTGGTGGGGAGTAGTGAGTAGCCAGAGGCCGCTGATCCGCCGATGGATGCTCTGCCGCAATGCTGAAAAGCCATCGGCGGTGTAGAGACAAGGCATGCCTTGTCTCTACAGAAGGCCTTTGGCAGAAGCCATGCATGATTCATGCACATTTACTGCAGGAGTTCTTTCATGAAAAACATTCTGGTAACCACAATGGGAACCACCTGGCAGATTCCACCGGAGCTGATTGGATTCACCAATCCGGATATGGTGGATCTCTACCGCTTTCATCCCGGTTACGCCGGGATTCAGCAGACCCGAAAACAGTATGACAGTCTGCATGTGGATGAATTGTGGATTGTCACCACAACGGGAAAAGTGTCCGGTCAGCTCACAAAAGTCCTTGACTGGCACGCCCGGCTGCCAAAACTGGCAAGCACGCCGTCTTTGCGCATCTGGCAGGTCAGCGGGCTGGACGACATGGTCACGGAAGCGGACTGCGTCAAAATGAAAGAGGCCATTTTCCGCGTGGTGCTTCACGCCTCGGAGCAATCCCGGGGCGGCCGGCTGATCCTCTCCCTGGCCGGCGGCCGAAAAACCATGAGCTCGGACATGCAGACGGCAGCATCCCTGTTTGGATGTCATGCGCTGATTCATGTCATCGACCATGCCGAATTTTCAGGGCATCTTCGACAATACACCCCGGCGGATTTTACCGTTCCCCTTCCGCAGGCCCATGCTGCCGCGGTCATGCCCCTGGTTATCGGAAAATTTGACCGCAATTCCCTGATGGACATCCATACAACCGATCATCCATCCATTCGATGCCGGGATTATCCCATTGCCTGGCAGGATTGTGGACCGGTTGCATCCCTGGAAATTCCGAATTTTTTCCTGACCCTTGATGTTATGACCCGTCAGCAAAATGCCGCATTCCTGACCCACAATTACACCAGTTTCCTGATGAACGACGACAGGGGCTCCAATTTCCTGGCCCTGTACCACCTGTCGCCAAAAACCATCGACCAGTTGAAGTCCACGGTCATCGGTGTCCATCCGGAACAGGCGGCCCGGGAGCTGATGTGGCTGGGCCGGCTTCCCAAGGCCGAACTGCATTGTCATCTGGGTGGTGTCCTGGATGCCGAAGACATGATTCGGGTGGCCCGGGCCAATCTTCCCCAACTGGACCGGTATCAAACGGAACTTGCCCCCTGGCTGCAGAACTGGAAGTACCGCATCGACCATATGGATGTTTCGGAATACCGGGATCAGGTTCACTTCAAAACCATGCCGGTTGCCGTAAACGATGTTCCAGCCCCCCTAGTTGTCTGTGCGTTCATTCTCCTGTTTCAGGAACACCCGGAACGTCTGGATGATCTCATTTTTGGCCAATGCCGTCAGGATGCGGCATTTTGTGGAAAAGGCTTCAGTGACTATGAAATGCTCGGGGATATCCAGGGTTCCAGACTGTTGCAGAGCACGGAAAGCATATCAGAAACCTGCCGCATTCTGGCCCAAAAGGCCCTGTCGGAAAATATCCGGCATCTGGAAATCCGGTGTTCCCCGGTCAAATATGCCAACAGCCACCTTCCGGCCAGCGGGGTGATGGACCGGATTGCCGAAGAAATCACGCAATCCGGTATCAGTTTTTCCATCATCCTGACAGCCAGCCGGCATGGCGACAGAGCGGACATCACCCATTTGACCGATCTGGCCACGCTGCTTTTGAACCGGCCCAATGGATTTCCCCGACTGAGAGGCTTTGACCTGGCCGGAAACGAAGCCGCCTGTCCGGCAAAGGATGTCCGGAAGAACCTGCTGCCCCTGATGGAAAGATGTCTGCAAATCACCATTCATGCCGGTGAGGATGTGGATGTATCCAGCATCTGGCAGGCGGTATATGATCTGAATGCCGAACGTATCGGGCATGGTCTGACCCTGAGAAACAATCCGGAATTGATGAAACGGGTGATCGACCGGAACATCGCCATTGAAATGTGTCCGTCCAGCAATTTTCAGATTGTCGGATACCGGGACAATTATCTGCCGGAAACCGCTGGCCGGGACATTTATCCCCTCAAAACCTATCTGGACGAAGGCATCCGGGTGACGGTAAATACAGACAACCCCGGCATTTCCCGAACCGGTCTGACCCATGAACTGCACCGGGCCGCGAGACTGACACCGGGTGGCCTGAGCCTCTGGGAAATATTAAAAATCATCCGCAATGGGTTCAAGGCTTCGTTTGTGGACCGTATTCACCGGAACAGCCTTTTGCGCAAAGCGGAAACCGACATTGTTCAACTGATCCAGGAAGGATTTTTTCCATGAGCATTCACGAGACGATTCTGTGTATCGAACGCGCGGCGCTGCCGCCTTCATGGGTGGAAAGCATGACGGCTGTGGCCCTGTCCGAAGCCGCCTTTTATGAACAGATTCCGGATAATGCCTTCCGTTTTCTGAACCGGAAATCTGTGGAAACCGATCCCTGTTTCAAGCAGGTCATCCCGTATCTTCTGATTCATGACAGGGCCGCCAACCGGTTCGGATGTTATCAGCGAAAGGGGACAGAGGCCCGGCTTCATGATTTGTGGTCCATCGGCATTGGCGGCCATGTCAGCACCCATGACCGGATATCCCGGTCTGACAGCTTGAAAACCATTGTATCCCGGGGACTTTATCGGGAAATGTCCGAAGAGTTGATTGGCATTCCATCCGGGTCACTTCAGTTTCTGGGCCTGATCAATGAGGAGGTGACCTCTGTCGGTTCGGTTCATCTGGGTCTGGTGTTCTGTCTGGAGGTGGAAGGCCCGGAACAGATTGTTCCGGGTGAGGAATTGTACCGGTTCTGCTGGAAAAGCGATTTGGAACTGACCGGGCTGAAGCTGGAGCACTGGTCGCATCTGGCGCTGCGGCTTGCGGGGGGATGAGGGGAATTCTGCCGGACAGCGTACCTGGATTCTGATCATTGGATCGTCGTCGCAATGTTGCGGTTCTTTTTTTTCTTTCGGTATTGTTGTGTTATGGTGGGGTACGGATTTGTTTCAATAATCCCAATCAAGAGGTATCCATGAATTTTGGCCGATATACGTTTGAATGTTCGTTTTTGACACATGCTTCCTTGCCCGAATATAAAGCCGCCATTTTTCGGGATTATTTTGGTTACGCATTAAAGCAGGCCGTATGTGTACTGAAAAGCCGAACCTGCGATGACTGTCTCCTGCGTTCGGAATGTCTGTATGCAACGGTCTTTGAGAGCAATCAGGGGGCGGATTCCCCTTACACCGAATCGCCCCATCCGTTTGTTATCGAACCACCGGAAACCCGCACGTTACGGTTTTCACCAAATGATGCGTTCTCTTTTCATTTGTTGCTTTTCGGGGATACCACTTTAAAACTGCCCTATTTTGTTCTCGCGGCGACACTCATGGGCGAAAAGGGATTTGGCAGACGGGCGGGAGGCCATTTTGTGATCCATTCGGTTCGATGCGGTGAAACGGTCATCTATTCTGACACCGACCAGATGTTGCACCAGCCGCCGGTAACGGATTTGATTTGTAACATGAATACCGACACGGATTTTTCATCCGGCGTGTTGCAGGTGCAATTTCTGACCCCGCTTCGGCTGAAACATGATAACAGGCTCGCATCCCAATTGCCGTTTCATGTGTTGATCAGGGCTTGCCTGCGCCGGATTTCGACGCTTTTTGCAGCATTCGGCCCGGGCGAACCCGATCTGGATTATTCTGGAATCGTGTCCGATTCACAGAACATATCCATCCTGAAATCCAATCTTTGCCGCATAAACTGGAAGGGATATTCTTTTCGACAAAAACAGGAAATACATCTGGGCGGGCTCGTGGGCAATATGGTTTACGAAGGCAGTCTGACCCGATTTTTACCCCTGCTGAAGTTTGGCAGGCTGACCCATATCGGCAAGCAAACAACATTCGGGCTTGGCCGATTTGACATGACGTTTGAAAAAACAACTATCGCCCAATGAAGGTCTTTGTTTTGGATAGACTGTCAATAACAATCGAAAGGAGTCAGTAAATGGATCCAACCATGCTGAAATTGGCTACAAGCGGTTTTTTCCATGACATTGGAAAGGTGGCGGACCCGAATGTCATGGAAATTGATCAGGACTATATCGATCGCCACAGCAATGTTTTTCTACCGACCTGGAACGGACGATATACGCACGTCCATGCGGTTTACACATCTGCATTCATAGAAAAATTTCAGGATGTTCTACCAAAGGAATTCAATCAGTCCGGCTGGGGTGAAGGCGATTCCCTGATCAAGTTGGCTGCCGGACACCATGATCCCAAAACCCCTATGCAATGGATCGTTGCGGTTGCAGATCGGGTGAGCAGCGGCTGGGACAGAGCCGAGTATGACAACCATCATGCAGGTGTCCAGCCGCGAGATTATCAGAAAACCCGGCTGATTCCGGTCTTTGAACGTCTGATGAAAGATGTGTCGGATGATCAAACCGGTGAAGAAACTCACGCATATTGCTATCCGCTGCGTATGCAGGGACCTTCGAGCATATTTCCGGTGAAAAAATCCGATCAGCCCAAAAACATCAATGGGAAACAGGCATATGATTCCCTGTTTCAGGAATTCAGACTGGCCCTTGAACGTCTGCAACATCGGACGGAAAATATCGAATTGTGGTTTGAGCATGTGGAAAGCCTGATCATGCTGTTTTTCTCATCCGTGCCTGCTGCCCGTGCGGGACGGGTGGTGCCGGATATCTCGTTGTATGATCACATGAAAACCACGGCGGCCCTTTCCGCCGCCCTGTATGGTTATCACCGCGATACCGGCACACTGGATATTCCGGCCATCCGTAACGATGACATGGAAAAACTGCTGATCATTGCCGGTGATTTTTATGGCATCCAGAATTTTATTTTCAGCGACAGCGGTGAAGCCGGCAGCCACCGCGCCAAAATTTTACGGGGTCGATCATTTGCCGTTTCCCTGTTTTCCGAACTGGCTTCTGACATGCTGTGCAGACAAATCGGCATTCCGTCCATCTGTGTGGTATTCAATGCGGCTGGAAAATTCGAGATCATCGCACCCAATACAGAAGCGGTCAAAGCCTCGGTTCAACAGGTTGAATCATCCATCAATAACTGGCTGATGAACATTTCCTTTGGTGAAACCAGCATGGGAATCGGATGGATTGCGGCCTCCTCCGGAGATTTTACACACGGACGGTATGGGGATTTGCGGGAGCGACTGGGCCGGATCATGGAAGAAAAAAAGTGCCGCAAAATCGATTTGAACCGGTTTGGGGGTGCCGTAGCCGGTTATCTGGATACCTTCAACAATAACCTGAACCATCCCCTCTGTCCGTTTTGCGGGAAAAGACCATCCGTGTCAAAAGGCGGAGACATGCTGGATGCCAGTGAGTCGGCTTGCGCGATCTGTCGGGATCATATTTTTCTGGGGAAAAATCTGGTCAATCCCCAAAAAAACCGGATAGCGATTCTTTCCAAAGAGGCGCAGATCAACAGCAGCATCAAAAAACTGGTTCAGCCAATTTATGATGCCTATCAGGTTGCGTTTCTGGATGGCGGTCTGAATGACCTGGCGGCAAAAGGTCTGCTGTATCGATACTTCGATATCTCGCTTCGGGGAGAAGACCAGCCTGCCAGCGACATCACCACCCGGCTGATCAATGGCTATGTTCCGGTTTACACACCGGAAGATGCCTATGATGACCGGTATCTACATGGTGAAAAAACTGACGGACATTACGACGAGGTGATCGATCAGATTCAGACCGGGTTACCCCGGACATTTGAACATATTGCCTGCACGGCGCTGCGCCCCAGGATCGACAAAGACGGATTTGAGGGGATTGCCGGTCTGGGTGTTTTGAAAGCGGATGTGGATAATCTGGGCAAACTGATGGCCTGCGGGTTGAAACAGGAACGGATTACCGTGTCCCGTCTGGCAACCCTGAGCCGACAGTTGAACAATTATTTCTCGGTGTATCTGCCGGATATGCTGAAATCCCGGCCGGAGTATCAAAATGTATATACCGTGTTTGCCGGCGGGGATGACCTGTTTCTTATCGGCCCCTGGAACCGCATCATCGATCTGGCCAGGGAATTGAAAGAAAGCTTTGCCCAATATGTCTGCCACAATTCAGAAATTCATTTTTCCGCCGGAATAACCGTTCATAAACCCAACACACCGGTATCACATATGGCGGCAAAGGCTGAAGATAGCCTGCATCAGGCCAAAGACAGGGGACGAAACCGTCTGACCCTGTTTGGAGAAACGGTTTTGTGGAGCCAGACGGATGAACTTCTGGCCATTGGACAAAAGCTGGAATCCTGGCTTCAGAATGGATGGATCAATTCCGCCATGCTGTACCGCCTGAACGGGCTTCTGGATGCCGCCGGAAAGGAAAAGCAGGTGGTCCAAAACCGGGTTGTCCATTTGAAAGACATGGATTGCACCCGATGGCGGGCCATGCTGGCCTATACCGTTGGCCGGAATGTGGGTCAAAGTCTGCCAAAGGAGCAAAGACAGTTTGAAGATATACCTGAAATGGCAAAAATCATTCATACCGATATGGGAAAATGGCTGATGAATTTGGGTTCGGCATTCAGAATACCCCTGTGGGAACTGCTGTACAACCGAAGATAAGGAGGAAGGAATGAAGATCGAGTTTTGGATTAATCGGGAAAAAGAAGAAGTAGATCCAACCCTGTTTTCAAAGACTGCGGAAGAACTGGCCACGCAATTGGCTGAAGAATGCAGCCAAAGCCGGATGAAGCTGAACAAGCGCACCCAGCTTCGGAAATTTTACGATGAAGTGGTTCGCCTGGACACGGCGGCCCGATCTGCCGAAACAAATTGGCGGACCATTTTACCCCTGGTTCACATGCTGACCGCCAAGGCTGCCTATGCAAAAGGCAGGGAATTGATATCTGACAGTTTTCTGGCATTTGTCAAAGATTCTGTCGCACAAATCCGCGACACAAAGGATCTGCGGATTTTTGCCACATTTTTTGAGGCGGTCATGGGCTTTTATCGACAACTGGGGCCAAGCAATTGAAAAGAAAGGGCATGAAAAATGAAGCTTGAAAAAATAATGGAAATCAGAGGCCGGATCATTCTTAAAAGCGGACTTCGTATCGGTGGTGGTGATATGGAGATGCATATTGGCGGAATTGACAACCCGATCATCAAACAC
Organism: Desulfatirhabdiaceae bacterium; assembly: GCA_050179135.1. Classification (GTDB taxonomy): domain Bacteria; phylum Desulfobacterota; class Desulfobacteria; order Desulfobacterales; family Desulfatirhabdiaceae; genus UBA4064. Next base: position 34,900 of record JBFXFK010000028.1, read on the forward strand.
CCCCACACCCAGGAACCCTACATTCCCGGATCATCACTGAAGGGAAAGATTCGGTCACTTCTGGAACTGCGCAGCGGATTGATGCCCGATACCGGCGGTGAACCACTGTCCGTAAAGCATCTGAAACACATTTCAAATGACAAAAAGAAACTGGAATGCAGACAGATTCTTCAGCTTTTTGGTATCAGCGGTTCAGATGTCGATGACAACAGCAATATCGGCCCCAGCCGGGCATCCTTTTCAGACTGTCCACTTGATCCGGACTGGAAAAAAGGCGCCTTGCAAGCCAACTGGCCGTTGACCGAGGTCAAGTCCGAAAACAGAATCAACCGCATCAAAGGTGTTGCGGAGCATCCCAGATTTACAGAACGGGTTCCGGCAGGTGCCATATTTCAATTTTTCATCACAGTCAAGCAACTCGGTCCCGATGAATCCGTTCTTCTGAATCTGTTGATGGAGGGAATGAAGCTTCTGGAATTGGACGCTTTGGGCGGCAGTGGCAGCCGGGGATATGGACGGATTCAGTTCACCTTTCAGGACGCCGATATGCAGACAAAATTCGATGCGACCAAACCCTTTTCTGCATAGAACAGGAGGCAGCCGTGAAGCGATATGAAATAATCATAAAACCTGTCAGCGGATTTGGTACGCCTCTCAAAGGCGATACCCTGTTCGGTCAGTTCTGCTGGCAGGCGGCCTATGACAACAGCCTGCTGAATGGCGGCCTTGAGAAATGGCTGGAGACATATTCCAGCCAGCCCTTTGCCGTGTTTTCATCGGCTGTTCCCAGGCTGGTCAACGGCGCAGATGTCTGGTATGCGCTCCGGCGTCCGGATTGCCCGATTTCCTGGTTCTTTCCGGACCGGTCACAGGACAGGGCCGCAATCATCGATGCCCGAAAAAGCATTAAAAAAGCCAAATACCTTGCGGTGAAAAATACGTTGAAACTGGATTGGGAAAATGCCGAACTCTGGACGGATCAACATCTGCTGAAGCAATACAGGACCGGTATGACTTCAGACATGCAGTATCAACTGTCCCATCTGGAATCAAAGGAATTTGAAACCGTTTTTCCCCAGCCACATAACAGTATCAACCGGATAACCGGAACAACCGGCAGCGGCATGTTTGCGCCCTATGTCAAAACCGGCACGCATTATTATCCGGAAATCACGATGGCCATTTTTGTACTGATAGATGAAGATGCCACAGACCTGGAGCGACTCTGCACGGGCCTTTCGCGAATGGGCGCATTTGGTTTTGGCCGGGATGCCTCGATCGGATTGGGGCGCTTCGAGCTGGTATCATCCAAAGAGATCGCATGGGTCAATCCAACCGGGGCCAATGCCTGTTATACGCTGGGGCCTTGTGTTCCCGAGCCCAATTCATTCAACTTCAACAATGCCTGGTTCAGTCCGTTTACCCGATTTGGCAGGCACGGTGACCGACTGGCGACATCCGGTAAACCCTTTAAAAATCCGGTCATCATGGCTGACGAAGCCGCGATTTTTCAGCCGATTGACCCGGATGGATTTTCCAGACCGTATTTCGGCACAGCCGTTAGAGGCGTTTCGAAGGCTCAGCCCAATGCCGTAACCCAGGGGTATGCCCCTTACCTGCCCTTTCGACTGGAGGCGATTCATGAAAGAAATATTCCATTGTGTGATTAGAACGCTTTCACCGGTTCATATCGGATGTGGCGAGGTGTATGAGCCCACCGGATTTGTGGTGGATGAACAGAAAAAAGAGCTGGTGGTCTTCGATCCATTTCAATTCATTGCGGGTCTGCCGGATACGGAAAAAGACCGTCTGATTCAAATCTGTCAGAAGGGAAATATTGCATCCATTCTTGAGGTATTCAAATTTTTCAAAAATAGACAGGCAATTGGAAACCGGGTCGCTTTATCCGAAGGTTTTATGAAGCATTATGGCCAAACCCTGTCCATGTCAACCGGCAACCCCAGACAGATTCAGCAGGAACTGAACCGATTCAGCATCAATCGAACCTCATTTTTACCCGGATATGAGGCGCCTTTTTTGCCCGGATCATCGGTCAAGGGATCACTTCGCACGGCTTTTTTGAACCTTCGCCAAAAAGAATCTCCGGTCACACCGGACAGCCGGGACAGAACCTCGATCAAACTGGAAGAAAAACTGTTGAAATACCGGAGTTTGAATGAAGACCCCTTTCGCCTGGTCAAGGTCTCGGACTTTATGCCCATCGGTGAAACCAACCGAAAAGTAATGTATGCCGTGGATATCAAAAAGAAACCCGGGCAGGTGCCCGGCGCCTATCAGATTGTTGAAGCCATCATGCCGGGTGCACTCTTTTGGGGATCGATTCAGGTTGATGCGGCGCTTTCCGGGTCAGGAATCACGAAACCTGTCAAGCTGTTAGAGTTGACCAAAAGTGCCTGGAATTTTTATGGCGGTGAGAAAAAACGGGAAAATCGTGAACTGCTCAATGCCGGGTGTCCGGCATTCAATCGTGGCGATGACGGGGCCATACCCCTTCGGGTAGGGAGGCATTCCGGCGCCGAATGTGTGACCATAGAGGGGCACCGCAGTATCTGGATCATGAACCTGAAGAAAACCCTGGATCATGCCACCACATTCTGGCTGGCATCAGATACCAAACGGCCAGAGACAACCGATGGCTTGCTGCCATTTGGTTGGGTAGAGCTTGTCATAATTTCTGAAAATGACTTTAACAGGTACCGGAATACACCGCTCTCCATGCCGGCACCCGTCATAACGGAACCAGTTGATTCTGCCGACTCGAATGTTCCGGAAGAAAATCCGCAGCCATCTGCAATAGTGGAAACGCAGGAACACTGGCCAACCGCCTCCCTGACATGGAAGCCTGGCAACAACACCCTGGAAGCGTCATTCAACAACAGGAAAGCGATTGCCACCGGAAAAAATCTGGTTCCGGAAGCCTTTCACAAAAAGCTGT
>JBFXFK010000029.1:0-37488 GCA_050179135.1 Desulfatirhabdiaceae bacterium
CCGTTAGGCCCGATGAGTGCGTGAATGGTCCCTTTGCGCACATTCAGGCTGACGTTGAAAACTGCCGCAAACCCCTTGAAGTTTCTGCACAGTTTACGTGTTTCAAGCAGATATTCCTGACTCATGGGGTGACGTTCTCCCCGCTCTCCAGATAAAACCGGAAGTCGCAGTGGTCATCACCAGCCATGATCGTTTGGGTTCGCTGAAGTTCCAGTCGGGGATTGAAACCCCTGGAAAAGGCAAAGTCACGCCCGCATGACAGGATCATTCCCAGTTCCGTGAGCCCCAGTTGACGGTACATTTCGGCATATCGGCACCGTCTGACATTAAAAAAAAGTCTGTGTTCATCAGCACACAGATGCTCCAGCTCCAGTGCGCCATCCCGGGACCATATTTCGATTCCTCTGACCAGATGCGCCAAGCTGTTGCCGCCAGTCTGTATTGCGGATGCGCGACCGCTCTCCAGCCCCATATTTTCGACAACTCCCGACAGAACCTCAAAGACGGAATCGCTGCCAAACTTCCGGGACATGGCGTCTATCAGGGGCGCTACAATACGAACTTCGATATCACGTCGCGCCAGGAGACAGATGATTTCCGGTTCTGATTCCATGTCGTTATAAATTATCCGATCACCAATTGATAAACAAAATTCATTTACTGGCTTTAATTTATTTGATTGCCGGTCGTTCAAATAACATGATTACCGATTGGTGTCAATTCATAATCACGTATCTCCGGACAAATAATTTCTCCACGAATGTTGCACGGCAGGGATATAAACCAGGGTTGAAAACATCCGGGACAACTGTGAAGACGATGAAAAAAAACAGATGCGATTCCGGACAGGGTAAGGTTTTTCACAGATTTGACTTTGCAATCGCTTGACAATATGGATAATATTTTCATACATTAGCCAAGGTCACTCTTGTGGAAGCCGTATAATGTTTTTAAACGGTTTTCCCCGGAAAAATAATAAAAAATCGAGCAGCCAACCCCAACCCGTCAGGAGAAACCATATGGCTCAGCTTATTGCAGACCGCAGAGACATCGACTTTGTCCTTTATGAGCAGTTTGACGCAGAATCACTTCCCAAATTCCCCAAATACCACGAATTCAATCGCAGAATGTTTGACATGATCATTACCGAGGCCAGAAATTTTGGTCTCAAGGAAATTCTGCCCACCTTTGCCCAAAGTGATCGGGATGGCGTTCGATATGAAAATGGGCAGGTCATGGTTTCGGAATGTTTCAGACGGCCTCACCGGCTCTTTGTGGAAGGCGAATGGATTGCCATACGGGAAAAGCCGGAAGTGGGCGGCCAGGGCCTTCCGCATTTGATCACTCAGGCCGCTTATGAATATCTGGTTGGATCCAATTATGCATTTATCACGTTCGGGACACTGGGGCATGGCGCGGGCAAATTGATCGAACTCTATGGCACCCCCGATCAGAAAAAACGATATCTCAAAAAAGTGTATTCCGGAGAATGGGGTGGCAGCATGCTTCTGACAGAGCCCCAGGCAGGCTCGGATGTGGGTGCATTGACAACAACCGCGGTTAAAAATCCGGATGGAACCTATTCGATTTCCGGTTCAAAAATATTTATCACAAACGGTGATCAGAATCTGACCGACAACATCATTCATCCGGTTCTGGCGCGTATCGAAGGGGCGCCTGCCGGAACCCGCGGCATTTCCCTGTTTATCGTTCCCAAAATATGGGTCAATGAGGATGGTTCGTTGGGGGACCATAACGATGTCGTCTGTACGGGTGTGGAACATAAATTGGGGCTTCATGGCAGCCCTACATGCAGCCTGACTCTGGGCGGGAAAGGCCAGTGCAGGGGATTTTTGCTGGGAAATGAAAACCAGGGCATGCAAATCATGTTTCACATGATGAACGATGCCCGTCTGGATGTGGGGGCACAGGGCTTTTCCTATGCATCCGCAGCCTATCTGTATGCGCTGAACTATGCCAGGCAGAGGCTTCAGGGAAAAGATATCACCGGGGCAAAAGATGCTCAAGGTCAGGCGCCCATCATTCGGCATCCCGATGTTCGTCGCATGCTGATCATGATGAAGGCCTATGTCGAAGGCATGAGAAGCTTTGTGTATTATGTGGCCCGGTGTTTTGACCGAAAAGCCGTATCCGGCAATCCGGAAGAACAGGCCAGATGGTCTGCCATGACCGAACTGCTGACACCGGTCGTAAAAGCCTATTGCAGTGAACGGGGGTTTGATGTCTGCACCCAGGCGGTGCAGGTTTTTGGCGGGTATGGATACACGCAGGAATATCCGGTCGAACAGCTTTTGCGCGACTGCAAAATCACATCCATTTATGAAGGCGCCAACGGTATTCAGGCCCTGGATCTGGTGGGCAGAAAATTGACCCTGAAAAACGGGGCGGTTTTTAATGACCTGATTCAGGAAATGCGGTCAACCATCCAGTTGGCACGGTCCCGAAAGGGATTGGAGTCCCTTTCGGCGGAATTTGAAACAGCCATGAACGGACTGGTTGAAATTGCAGGTATTCTGGTCCAGAAACTCGGGCTGAAAGATGTGCTGGTCGCTTTAGCCTTTTCGCATCCGTTCATGGAAATCATGGGGGATGTGATCATGGCCTGGATGCTTCTCTGGCGGGGATCCGTGGCTCAGCCCAAACTCGAGAGCATTGCAGGAGGGCCAGATCTGCATCAAATTTCATCAGCCGTTCAGACAGACCGGAATGCCGCTTTTTATGATGGCCAGGTTAAAACGGCTGAATGGTTCATTCAGACAATTCTTCCGGTGACCATGGGCAAGATTCAGTCGGTAAAAGCGGGTTGCGATGCAGCCGTTACCATCGATGAAAAATCCTTTGGCGGTTTGTAAATATTGAAATAATATCATTTTCGAATCAAAGGAAATCCGATTGAAAACGGTCAGCCTCAGAAAACAGATGACGTATATTTTTTTGTTGATATGCCTGTTACCCATTGTCATCGGATCATGCTGGATTGGTTTTCGATTCAATAAAAATCTGCAGAAGGAAGCCATCGATGAAATCCTGTCAAAAGAGAAATCCGCCCTGCTGATTTATAAGGAAAATGAAAATATCATGATGAATCTGGCATTGTCTTATGCCAGACAAAAAACAGTATCATTTTTGATCCCATATAATCTGGGGCCCAAAATTGGTCAGGAGCTGAACAGACTGGCCAAAATGGATCATCTGGATCAGGTGATTGTCATCAATGACCGCAATCAAGTCATCGCCAGATCCAATTTTCCCAATCTGGTCAACGATACATTGACCTATCGCGCTTATTTTGATTTGGCCCGGACCAACCAGGCTTATGGATTTACTGAAAAATTAAGCCCCGAACAACTGTCACCTGAAGGAGATTTCGATGCCACCGCTTATCCAAAACATAAACATATCATTTCCCTGACCGGTGTCGCACCGGTCAAAGAGACTGAATCGGATAACATTATTGGCGTGGTCATCATCAGACGGTTTATCCGGGAAACCCGTTCCGATCTGATACAGCACATATCCAGATCACTTGAAGTCCATGCCAGCATGTATCTTGGCAGTTATTTGATATCCTCTTCCATTTCGCCGGATCGATCAACGCCCGTTTTTTCGCCGGATCCAGAATTCTTAAAGAGAGTACTCGAAACGAATCAACCGGATTACCAGTCCCAATTTGCCCGGGGCGGATTCATCGCTGCTTTTTTACCCATCCTGGATTATCAGAATCAGGCTGTGGCTGTTTTGACGCTTCATTCTGATGTGCGCCGGCATATTGAAGCCTGGGATATGGTTGTGGCCGGGCTGAGCAGCGTTCTGTTGATCGGTATCGGCATGGTCTGGCTGCTGTTCCGGTTTATGGACAAACGAATATTTCAACCGCTGCAGAAACTGAAACATCTGGCGGCTCAAATTGCTGCTGGAAACAAATCAGATGCATTGACAGTCATAACCAATGATGAAATTGGTGATCTGACATCCGCTTTCAATCATATGTCCATTCAGCTTCAGTTGACCCATCAGTCTCTGGAAACCGAAATTAAACAAAGGCTGAAATCCGAGACGGAACTGAAACAGGCATATGATGAACTGGAATTGCGCGTTCTGGAACGGACCCGGGATTTGACTGAAGCCAATATTTCTTTGCAACAGGAAGTACAGGATAGAAAACGGGCAGAAGCATTTGTCCAGGCGTCATTAAACGAAAAAGACATGTTGCTGAAAGAAATTCACCATCGCGTAAAAAACAATCTTCAGATTGTTTCCAGTCTGCTGGACATGAGCCAGACCCGCACCCAAATTCCGCTGGTGGCCGATGCATTGGCAGGGGCCCGCTCCAAAATTCATACGATGTCCCTGATTCACACACAGTTGTATCAAAGCAACCGTTTTGACAAGATCGAGATGGAATCTCATATTCACAGTCTGGGTATGTCCCTTTCCCAGATGTATGGCCTGCACCGGTGTGTCAGCATTCAGATCGATGCCAGGGGTCTGGAATTGCCGATTCCCCAGGCCATTCCCTGCGCGCTGGTCCTCAATGAGCTGATATCCAATTCGCTGAAACATGCGTTTAAGAATATGGATGGCGGCAATATATCGATTCATATGAAAAAAAATTCGGACAGCATTTATCTGGAAGTCAGTGATAATGGCATCGGCTTTCCGGATGACATTTCTGCCATGACGGCAACCAGTCTGGGAATCAAACTGATCCGCAATCTCGTTTTGAGGCAACTCAAGGGCAAACTGACGATCAACCGTAACAATGGTACTGAGGTTAAAATTGTATTTCCGGTTGGTATTGTGTAGGAGAAAGGCTGAAGGATGGAGGATGAAGGATGAAGGATGAAGGATGAATGGTGTCAATCGTTTACCGAAATATCAAGCATAAAGGAATAGCGCCATGAAAGATATCAGCGAACTGCAGTTTCCGGAAACCGTTCGTTATGCCGCCGATCATGAATGGGCGCGGCCGGATGGTGATTCGGTTGTCATTGGCATTACGGATTATGCTCAGGATCAACTGGGTGACATCGTGTATGTGGAACTGCCCAAAATTGGTGAAATGTTTGCGACGGGCGAGGTGTTTGGAACAGTGGAATCGGTCAAGGCCGTTTCCGAGCTGTTCATGCCTGTTGGCGGAGAGGTGATCGCCATCAATTCCGCACTGATGGATTCACCGGATCAGGTCAATGCCGATCCCTACCATGACGGATGGATGATTCGCATCGTCCCGGCCCAAATTTCCGACATGAATTTGTTAATGGACCAGACTGCCTATATCACCATGCTGAAAGGATGACAGGCCATGCGGTATTTCCCCCACACACCGGAAGAAATCGACCAGATGCTTCAGGTGATCGGGCTGACCCGCCTGGACGACCTGTTTGCCGGTATTCCGAAAACATGTCAAAAAACCCGGCCCATGAACCTGACCGCCGCCTGGAGTGAATGGGAACTGAATGACCATATGGATGCGGCCTCCGACATCATGGCCGTCCCGCCGGCCTATACCGCGTTTCTGGGCGCCGGCCGGTATCACCACCATATCCCTGCTGTGGTCACAGCCCTGAAAGGCCGAACCGAATTTCTGACCTCCTATACCCCCTATCAGCCGGAAATCAGCCAAGGCGCCCTTCAGGCCATTTATGAATATCAGACACTGGTTGCCCGTCTTGTCGGGGTGGATGTCGTGACTGCATCCCATTATGACGGGGCCACCGCCATGGCCGAAGCGGCCCTGATGGCAGTCCGGATTACCCAACGCACCCGGATTGCGGCATCCGCCCTGATTCATCCGTTTTACCTTCAGGTTTTAAGAACCTATCTGAAACCCACCGGATGTCAATTGATTGAAATTTCCCGGGATGCAAGCGGCCGGACCGATCCGGCGGTGCTGGCGGATGTTTCCGGTCTGGCCGCAGTCATTGTCCAATCTCCCAATTTTCTGGGTTGTATTGAACCGGTATCGGCTTTTTCAGATGTCATTCATGACGCTGGCGGTCTCTGCATTTCCGGATTTACCGAGGCCTTGTCCTGTGGTCTGTTAAAAAGCCCGGGCAGCCAAGGCGCGGATATCGTTTTCGGGGAAGGGCAAAGCTTTGGGCTTCCCTGTGCGTTTGGCGGCCCCGGATTGGGCATGCTGGGAACTTCAAAAGCATATATGCGAAATCTTCCAGGAAGGCTGGTCGGTAAAACCCATGATCTGGATGGAAAACCCGGATTTGTCCTGACCCTGGCCACACGGGAGCAGCACATCCGTCGGGAAAAGGCCACATCCAACATCTGCTCCAACAACAGCCACTGCGCGCTGACGGCAGCCATCTACATGGCCGCACTGGGTGGAACCGGCATTCGAAAACTGGCGGAAATCAACCACAGCAAGGCCGCCTATCTGAAAGCGGCACTGAAACAGGCCGGAATGACGCTGCCGTTTGATGCGCCTTTTTTCAATGAATTTGTCGTCCGGTTTCCGGATGGATTTGATCGTGTATATGATCGCCTGATCGATCAGCGGATCATCGCGGGCCTGGCCCTGGAGCCGTTTTATCCGGAATTGAAATCCCATTATCTCTTGACGGTGACCGAAACCATGAATCGGAAATCGATGGACGCATTGGTCCGGGAGGTGAGCGCATGAGTGACAGACTGGGCACAACCGGCCTGATTCTGAATGAGCCCCTGGTGTGGGAACGGGGAAAACCGGGTCGAACCGGATTTTCCATGCCATCCCGGGATGTTCCTTTCAGTCCGCTTGCAGAAGAACTGGTCCGGAATGATCTGGACTGGCCGGATCTGAGCGAGGTGGATGTGGTGCGCCATTATACCCGTCTTTCCACCTGGAATGTCAGTGTGGATGCCGGCATGTATCCATTGGGCTCCTGCACCATGAAATACAATCCCAAAACCAACGAACGCCAGGCAGGTCTGGTCGGACTGTCAGACGCCCATCCCCTGCTACCGGCCCCGTTGTGTCAGGGCGCACTGAAACTGATGGCAAATCTGGAAGCGGATCTGGCGGAAATCACAGGCATGGATGCGGTCTCGTTACAGCCTGCTGCCGGTGCGCATGGCGAGCTGGCCGGCATGCTGATCATTCATGCATGCCTGGAACACCGCGGAGAGAGGCGATCCAAAATCATCATTCCGGACACGGCGCATGGCACCAATCCGGCCAGCGCCGCATTGTGCGGATATCGACCGGTTCCGGTCAAATCCGGCCCGAACGGCATTCTGTCACCCGATGCGGTAAAGGCGGTCATGGACCGGGATACAGCCGGAATCATGATCACCAATCCCAACACCCTGGGCCTGTTTGAGGAAAATATCCGGGAAATCAGCGAGATCGTTCATTTTATGGGTGGGCTGGTGTATGCGGACGGGGCCAATTTCAATGCGGTCATGGGGGTTGTCAACATGGGATGCGCAGGAGTGGATGTCATGCATCTCAACCTGCACAAAACCTTTTCCACCCCGCATGGCGGCGGTGGTCCCGGATCCGGTCCGGTATGTGTGCAAAAACATCTGGAACCGTTTTTGCCCGTTCCCCGGATCGTCATGCAGAATGAAACCTACGGGCTTTCAGAAAATTTTCCGCTTTCCATCGGCAGGCTGGTCACATTTTACGGGCATTTCAGTGTCATGGTCCGGGCCTTCAGCTATATCCGGTCCCTGGGGCCGGAGGGTCTTGCCCGGGCCAGTCAACTGGCGGTTTTGAATGCCAATTATATCCGGGAGCGGTTGAAGGGCTTTTATCATCTGGCCTATGATCGCCCCTGCATGCATGAATGCGTGTTTTCCGATAAAAAACAGCAGGCCCATAAAATTTCAACACTGGATATCGCCAAACGCCTGATGGATTACGGGTATCATCCCCCCACGATCTATTTCCCCCTGGTGGTTCCCGGCGCATTGATGATCGAGCCCACGGAAACCGAGTCACAGGATGAGATCGATCAGTTTGTGGATGCCCTGATCGCCATTGCCAAAGAGGCGGAGGAGAATCCGGATCTGCTTCATGATGCCCCCCAAACACCCAAAATGAGACGTCTGAATGAGGTGGAAGCAGCCCGAAAACCCTGTCTGGCCGGATGATGACCTGCCTGGCTCGAACAGGATCGATCTGCACGGTTTGCCGGACTGAAAGCCATACCCGCCAGTGTATGCCGGGATTTGTGAGAGAAAAATTGAATTCTCCAGTCATCCTGAAAGTGATGTTCGATGCTGAAACCCAATCTCCCGTCATTTGACGACAGGGAAGGCAAAACTGTTCCGGCAGGCCTTCCCAAAATCATCGATGCCCATGTTCATATCTTTCCCCGCGGCCTTTTTTCCGCCATCTGGAAATGGTTTGATGCACATGCCTGGCGCATCCGATACCGGCTCAACACATCACAACTGTTTGATTTTCTGTTATCCCGGGGGATTCACCATATCATTGCGCTTCAGTATGCCCATAAACCGGGAATAGCCGGCAAATTGAATCATTACATGGCACATAAATGCCGGGAATATCCCGATCAAATTACCGGTATGGCCACTGTTTTTCCGGGTGAAACAAATGCTGCCGCCATTCTTCAGGAAGCATTTGATCTGGGCCTTGGGGGTATGAAACTTCATGCGCATGTACAGTGTTTTGACATGAACGCAGATTGCATGAATGTGCTGTACGAATTGTGCCAATCCAATGACAAACCCATTATAATGCATGTCGGCAGGGAGCCCAAGAGCACGGCGTATCACTGTGATCCTTATCAAATCTGCAGCGCGGAAAAATTGGAGAGGGTTTTGCGGGACTTTCCAAAATTGAGAATCTGTGTGCCGCATTTCGGGTTTGACGAGATATCGGCTTACCAGAAACTGATTGAAAAATATGACACCCTCTGGCTGGATACGACCATGATTCTGTCGGGTTATTTTCCGATAGAATATCCTGTCGACCTGGAGAGCTTCAGAATGGACCGGATCATGTACGGGAGTGATTTTCCCAACATTCCGTATGCCTGGGACCGGGAACTTCAATGGTTGAGTAATTCGGGGCTGTCACACGAAAAACTGGCGTGGATTCTGGAAAAGAGTGCTACCGATTTTTTCAGATTGGGATCAATGAACATGTGAAATCACAAAATCGACCAGTTCCGGACACTGGAACCATCCCGCCCACATGTCATGCCCCCGGCCCCTGACCACCCGAAGGGTCATATCCCCGCCATATCGCCGGTAGCGCACAGCCAGCTCCTGGGAATTGGGCTCCAGCGGGACCACAAGGTCCTGATCTCCGGCCATGTGAAAGATGGGGATGCCCGTTTCCGCCAGACAGCTTAAACGATCAATCGGATTGTGATGGGAAAGGGTGGCGCCAAACTGCTCCGGGGTCATCTCATAGGCTTCACAGGCCATTGCGAGCCCGGGAAAACTGAGAAGATTGCAGACCGGATAAATTCCGGCAATGCAGGAGACTGATGTGGGATGATCCGCCGCCCAGTTGTAATGCATCAATCCGCCTCTGCTTCTGGCCAGCAGGGCCGGCTTTGCAGAGAATTTTCGGATGTGAACCAGTTCACGGTACAAAGCAGAAAAACCCGACCGTCCCCCGGGGCTGCCATAGGATTCTCCCACATCGATACCGGCTACGGCAATGCCGGCTGCCAGAAATTGGCGCAGCATCCATTCTTCTTCAGGACCCGGCAAACCGGGCAGGGTGGGCGCATACCAGACCCACGGCACGGAATGGGCTTTTTTTCGCTCATCAGGCAGCATGAGAAAAGCGTTAAGGCCGTCTACCAGAAAAATATCGCTGGCAATGGGGTATGGCTTCTTGGAAAGATTCTTTTCATTCATTTTTTGACTTGACAGTCCATATACATCCTGTTGCGCATTCCGACATTTGGATTTTGAATTTGTTTCGAATTTCGGATTTCAATATTCGAATTTTGCCTGAACAGGAGGTTTCATTATAAAACAGCCATTCACAATAGGCCATGGCGTGAAGAGCCATCACCCGGATCATGGGCTCATCCATGGTTTTTCCGGGAAGATGATGGGATGAAAAAGCGTCCTCGATTTCAGCCGGATCGGGGGGGGGTATTATCCGTCAATAATTTTTCTGATGTCATGAATGAATTCCCTGAAGTCGGATATTCCATTTCTGAGGTTGTTCAGAAAAACAGTATCATCAATTCGCCAATATTGATGCACCAGCATGTTGCGAAATCGGATGAATGGCTGCAGCCGTTCGATCCTGTCATCGGAAAGAATTTTGAATTGCTTTGCCTTGATAAAAACCTCTGTGTACCCGCTGACCGCCGTGTGATATTTTTTGGCAAGAATGTGCTGAAGTGTATTGGCAATGGCTTCCGAGATGACGATCAAGGAATATTTGCAGCTTTTTATCCAGTGTGGGGATGACAGCAACGCTTCGTCGGAATTTTTCAAAACATCCAGAATGGCGGCTGTTTCCGTGGCAATTTCCTGTAGAAAGGTTTCAAGGCGTTCCTTGTCCATTGCAGCATATCTCCTCGATCAATTCCCGGTTCAGCCTTCCGGCTCGTTGAATGATGGTCTCGTTTTCCAGAAAATACCGTGACAGTTCTTCGATTTTATCCCCAAGAAAATCCGGGCATTCGTTCTTGATCAGAATGCCTTCATTGACGGCATGATACAAGACACGCGGGTCTGCCATATCGAGATCAAAAACCAGAATATCCAGACTGTCCGGAGGCAGTCCGGTTGCATGGCTGATTTTTTCCAGCGCTGACCAAATCGCTTTTTCGGTATCTTGGCCTGGATAGGTCAGAATCAGGATATCCAGATCGTTGACAACGGATTCATGCCGGGCTGCGGAACCGAAAATGTGGCAGGATGCGATTTCCGGAATGGATGTTACGGCGGATTTGATGATTTCCAGGTTCGGTTTCACATATCCTCTATGGCATGGATATCCATGCGGAATCAGGTGGCTGGTCGTGTTTTTCAAGCGATGGCGCAAACAAAAAGGAACGGATACAGGATTTTTTCTTCCACTTCCGGATTGTCATCCACACAAATAAATATAGGCGCTGATGTCGGAGAGTATCCCCCGTTTGATCGGAATGATATTGTATTTGTTCCCTTTTGAACGCTTTGAATGTTCCTGGCCTATATTTCCAATGTAGAATTTCCCATATATCGATATGATGAAATAATCAATGAAATATGGAAACCTCAAAAAGATAAATTGGACGAGATTAAACACTCATACTATTCGACCAAAATTTCCTTGCAAGCTCTTGAAATTCGGCATTCATGCCATGACAATTCCGAATCGATGCTTTCGCCGCTCTTCACCATGTTATCGGAAAAGGAATCAATAGTTAGTGGATAATCGGAAAGAGCCGGATTTTTGATATTCATGGACATGGATACGCCCATGATAGTATCACTTTCCTTGTTGGTTCGGAGGTGATACCCATAAGCACCGTGGCGAGTCGATTGTCAGGCGGGCTTTTTTTTTGAACCGGTATAAACCCGCCTTGTGCCAGGAAGACACATATCACCTGGAATCCGGGCATGTTTACTGATCACCAATGATGAAAGGATGTGAAATCATGAACAAGCCAAAAGTCGCAGTCGTCACGGGCGGTGCACGCGGGATTGGCAAGGCAATCAGTGACGCGTTTGTCACACAGGGGGTTTCTGTTTGCACCATCGACCTGCTTGACAACAACTATTTTGTAGGAGACATTGCCGATGAACAGGTTCTCCGGGCCTTTGCATCCAAGGTTATCGCCGAACACGGCGCTATAGATTTTCTGATCAACAACGCGTGTCTCTCCCGGGGAGGTCTGAACACATGTTCTTATGATGATTTCAATTACGTGTTGCGTGTTGGGATCACTGCGCCGTTTCTGCTGACACAGCTATTCATGGATCACTTCAACACACCGGCGAGCATCGTGAATATTTCCTCCACCCGCCACCTGATGAGCCAGGCCGATACCGAAAGCTATACCGCGGCCAAGGGAGGCATCACGGCCCTGACCCACGCAATGGCCATCACCCTTTCCGGAAAAGCACGGGTCAATTCCATTTCCCCGGGCTGGATTGACACCACCGGTGCACAATTCGAAGGACCCGATATGACGCAGCACCCGGTGGGCCGGATAGGCATGCCGTCGGACATTGTCCATGCAGTCATGTTCCTGTGCGATCCGAGAAGCAGTTTCATCACGGGGCAGAACATCAATGTGGATGGCGGCATGACAAAACTGATGGTGTATCACAATGACTTCGGATGGACATATAAACCCTGAGTCGGACTTCCTGCCACGCGATCAGGGATTGAAATCAAAATTCTGAAACACATTTTCGCGCCATCAGAGGCCTAAATAGTGTCTGAACGGAAACCTTTTTTCTGTATCATAAAATTCGGATTTCGAAGCACGAAATCCGAAACAATAACCCAAACAAAAAATTTCAATCCATTGTATTGACTGATATATCCTTTTGGTCATTCCGACATTCGAATTTTGAATTTGTTTCGATTTTCGGATTTCGATATTCGAATTTTTTCTGAACAGGAGTTTTCGTTCAGACACTCAATAGCGGTCTGCCTGAGTCACAACCCTGAATCCCTTAAAACGATATCTGGTAAAGTCCGAAACCTGGTTTAATCAGAAAAGAGTTATCCATTACACTTGGGAGGATGCAATTAAAGGGAGGAATTGGAGTTGAAAGGTGATTCCGTTTCCGATGGCGGCGAATAGGTAAAAAAAAACCCCCTGAAGTGGTATTTCAGAGGGTTTTGTGTCCGGATTTGTGTCCGGCTGGTTATGTAAAAGGGTGTTAGTCGTAACACCCTGATTTGTTTGGCGTCCCCAAGGGGATTCGAACCCCTGTCGTCGGCGTGAAAGGCCGATGTCCTGGGCCGGGCTAGACGATGGGGACGCATGTAATGGGCCGTGCTGGACTCGAACCAGCGACTCTCTGCTTAAAAGGCAGATACTCTACCGACTGAGTTAACGGCCCCTTCAGAAAAAAATAGTTTTTAACAGATGAAAACATGTTCTGTCAATGACTATTTATTTTTTCTTCAGGCGTGAGAATTCGTCGGAGATGTATTCCACGAAAATCCCCTTGCCATGGGATAGTCCGTTTCTGACCGTTGGCTTTCATCCTTCAAACCTGTTCTTTATAAATGACTCAAATCGATAAAGCAAGAAAAAATATCGTGCTGCCTTCACCCAAATTATCCATAGCTTTCAAAATAATGATTTTGGGAAGGCAGCAGGGAGGGGTTAGGCCCTGCTCTGTGCATCTGTTTCTCTGGATGACAGCTCCCCGGCAAAAAAACAGGCGGCTTCATGGCCTGCGGCAATGGGTTTCATCTCGGGCTCCTGCCTGGAACAGATATCCCTGGCGTAGAGACAGCGGGTATGAAACCGGCATCCGGAAGGGGGATCAATCGGGCTGGGAACATCGCCTTTCAGGATGACCCGATCCCGTTTGACAGTCGGATCCGGCACGGGTGATGCGGACAGAAGGGCCTGGGTATACGGATGGCAGGGGTTTTGGTACAGCAGGCGGCTGTCTGCAATTTCCACCAGCTTTCCCAGATACATGACCGCCACCCGGTCGCTGATATATTCAACCACACTCAGGTCATGGGAAATGAAGAGGTAGGTGAGGCCAAACGATTCCTGGAGGTCCTTCAGCAGATTGATGACCTGGGCCTGAATCGATACGTCCAGGGCAGATACGGCTTCGTCACAGATGATCAGTTTGGGATTTAACGCCAAAGCACGGGCCACACCAATTCGCTGGCGCTGTCCTCCGGAAAACTGATGGGGATAACGCCGCATATGCTCCGGCCGAAGTCCGACGACATTCAGAAGCTCCATGACCCGATGATCCCGTTCAGTTCGGGATTTGACACCATGCACCAAAAGGGGTTCGCCAATGATCTGGGAAATGGTTTTTCTGGGATTCAGGGATGAAAACGGATCCTGAAAAATGATCTGCATCTGTTTTCGCAATTGTCGCATCGCTTCTGGCGGGTACTCCAGGATGTTCTGCCCCTCAAAAAATACCTGGCCCGATGTGGGTTCTTCGATACGGAGGATGGCGCGCCCCAGTGTCGATTTGCCGCATCCGGATTCCCCGACCAGCCCAAGGGTTTCTCCCTTTAAAATATCGATACTGACGCCGTCAAGCGCCTGCACCGCGGCAATCTGTTTCATGAAGATACCCCCGTGGATGGGGTAATGCTTCACCAGATTTTTTGTCTGGACTATGGGTGTGGACCGGTCATCAGGCATATTTCAGACACCTTGCATTATGGCCGGGACCAATGGTTATCATGTCCGGCTCGATTTTCCGGCAGTCATCAAACACATCCGGGCACCGGTCGCTGAACCGGCAGCCGGAAGGCAGGTTGAAAAGTGATGGAACCATGCCGGGAATTGCGGAAAGGCGTTTTTTAAGCATTTTCTGACCCAGGACCGGAATAGAATTCAGCAGGCCAACCGTATAGGGATGTTTCGGGTTTGCAAAAATGGTTTCAACATCCGTATATTCGACCACATGACCGGCATACATGACGGCAACATGCTGAGCCATCTCTGCAATCACGCCCAGATCATGGGTTATGAAAAGAATCGACGCATCCATTTCCTGTTTCAACTGATTCATCAAATCCAGAATCTGGGCCTGAATGGTCACATCCAGCGCGGTTGAGGGCTCATCGGCGATCATCAGGCGGGGATTGCACGCCAGCGCCATGGCAATCATGACCCGTTGACGCATGCCGCCGCTCATCTGATGGGGGAAATCGTGTATCCGTTTTTCCGGAGCCGGAATTTTGACCAGCCGGAACACGTCAATAACCCGGTTCCGGGTTTCTGCTTTGGAAAGTTTCTGATGGACCCGGATGGTTTCACCAACCTGATTGCCCACGGTGTAAACCGGATTGAGCGAGGTCATGGGCTCCTGAAAAATCATGGAAATGCGGTTGCCCCGAATGGACCGCATCTCGCGTTCCGACAATTCCAGAAGGTTGGTCCCTTCGAATTCAATCCGGCCCGCGGTGATTTTGCCTGGCGGCGTTGGAATCAGCCGGATGATGGAGTGGGCGGTTACACTCTTGCCGCAGCCGGATTCTCCGACCAGACCCAGGGTTTGGCCACGCAGGATGTTCAGATTGATGTCATCCACGGCCCGGATTTCCCGGCCCCGGATATAAAAACAGGTTGTCAGGTGAGACACGGTTAACAGGGGGATTTCGGCGGTCATGGGGATCAGTCTCTCAATCTCGGGTCAAGGGCATCGCGCAGCCCGTCTCCAAACAGATTAAAGCCCAGAACAGCCATCAGAATGGCAATACCCGGCATGGTCATAACCCACCACGCCCGTAAAATCATGGAGCGACCCGATGCGATCATGGCCCCCCATTCCGGTGTGGGCGGTTGGGCCCCAAGCCCCAGAAAACTGAGCGCCGCGGCATCCAGAATTGCGGATGCAAAGCCCAGCGTGGTCTGAACAATTAGGGGACCCAGACAGTTGGGGAGAATGGCAATAAAAATAATACGCAGGTTTCTGGCGCCAATCGCCCGGGCCGCCGTAACATAATCCTTTTCGCATTCTTCCAGAACAGATGCGCGAACAATTCTGGCATAACGGGGAATATAGATGATACCAATGGCAATCATGGCGTTCTGCAGGCTGGGGCCCAGGTAGGCCACCACCACAATGGCCAGTAAAATATGGGGAAAAGACAGTAGGATGTCCATGGCCCGCATGATCAGGGTATCCCGAAAGCCTTTATAGAAACCGGCAATTGCTCCCAGAATCACACCCACCGCAAAGGCAATCCCCACACTGACAACGGATACCACCAGAGAGACACGCGCACCATGAATCAGCCGTGACAGCATATCCCGACCCAGATCGTCTGTTCCCAGAATGTTTTTCCAGGTTCCGGCCGGGTACCATACCGGCGGCTTGAGCTGGTCATACAGGGATGCATCCACTGGATCGTGTGGACTGATAACCGGCGCCAGAATCGCAATCAGAATGAATGACAATACGATTACCAGACCTGCGATAGCGGTTTTGTTTCGCCAGAGCTGATCGAGTTGATCAAAAAATGGATGGCGGCTCTCTTCGCCATTTGGGGATCCGGAACTATTCGGTGGTGTCGTCATGGTCTATTTCACGCTGATACGGGGGTTGATAACCGCGTAAAGCACATCCACGGACAGGTTTATCAGGACAAAAACCCCGGCGATGAAAATCGTCCCGCCCTGAATGACCATGTAATCCCGCTGCATGACCGCATCAAACATCCATTTACCCACACCAGGCCAGGCAAAAATGGTCTCGGTCAGGATTGCGCCGCCCATCAGGATACCGAACTGAAGGCCAATGGTGGTCACAACCGGAATCAGGGCATTCCGGAATGCATGTTTGAAAATAACGGTCGTATGGGAAAGGCCCTTGGCCTTGGCCGTTTTGATATAGTCCTGACGCAGTACATCCAGCATGCTGGACCGGGTCATCCGGGCCACAATCGCCATGGGAATGGTACTGAGCGTAATGGCCGGAAGGGTCAGATGCCAGATCACATCCTTGAATGCCGTCCAGTTCCGTGTCAGGATGGCATCGATGACATAAAAATTGGTGATGGTTTCCAGATCGACGCCGATGGTCAGTCTGCCCGACATGGGAAGCCATCCCAGAACCAGGGAAAAAATCAGCATCAGCACCAGACCCAGCCAAAAAATGGGCATGCTGACGCCGATCAGGGCGCCAATCATGCTGAGATAATCAAAAATGGAATATTGCCGGGTTGCCGAAACCACGCCCAAAATGATCCCCAGAAAACAACTGATGATCATGGCTGCCAGGGACAGTTCGATGGTCGCTGGAAACCGTTGCGCGATTTCGGTCCAGACTTTCTCCCGGGTCCGGATGGTTTCCCCCAGATCAAGGGTGATCAGCCGTTTCAGGAACAGGCCATATTGCTCGTGCAGAGGTTTGTTGAGCCCGAGATACTCCCGCATTTCGGTCAGTGCCTGTTCGTTGGCCCGTTCCCCAAGAAGCAGTTCCGCCGGATCACCGGGGGTGATATGGAGCATCAGGAAAACGATGATCGAAACCCCCAGAAGCGTCGGGAAGATCATCAGAATTCGTCTGAGTATAAATGAAACCATGACTGCGCCGTTGTGTTGTTATGGTATTGCCGGAGAAGCCCCGAAGTGTATCAACACTTCGGGGCGACGGGATGAAAATATACTGTCTATTCCAGCCAGACATCTTTCATTCGAACTGATGAGGTCGGGTGAAGCTTGAAGTTTTTGACATTTTTCAGAGCCGGCCAGATCACGGTCGAATGGGCAATCGAAATAACCGAACATTCATCATGGATGAGCTGAAGGGCCTTTTGATAAATTTCGGTCCGTTTGGCCTGATCGATCGTCTGCTTTCCCTGAAGCATGAGATTATGATATTCTTCATTTTTCCACTGGGTGCGAACCTGGGGAGATGCCAGGCCATCAAACAGGACAGCCAGAAAATTGTCCGGATCACCGTTGTCGCCGGTCCATCCGAGCTGGAAGAGATCCATGTCTTCGGGCTGTTCTTTCTGCCGTTTCAGATAGGTTCCCCAGTCATAACTGACAATTCGGGCCTTGATGCCGACTTTGGCCAGGTCCGAAATCATGGCGACGCCAACCTTCAACCCTTCCGGATTGTAGGGTCTGGCAACGGGCATGGACCAGAGCGTAATTTCGGGCAGGCCGTTTCCTTCGGGAAAACCCGCCAGCGCCAGTTCTTTTTTGGCGGCTTCGGGATCGAATGCATAATCCTGAATCGCATCGTTGTATCCCCACATGGTGGGTGGAATCGGATTCTTGGCAACCTGGCCCATTCCCTGATAGATATTGTCAACAATGGCTTTTTTGTTGATGGCCAGTGCAATGGCCTTTCTCATATGAACATTCTGCCAGAGTGGTTTGGTGTGATTGAAAGACAGATAACCGATGTTCATGCCGGGCTGGGTGGGAAGATACAGGCTGGGGTCTTTGGCTGCCATGGGAATATCAGCCGCATTGGGAAACTGACAGATATGAATGCCGCCGGATTTGAGTTCAAGGAATCGGACGGAATTATCCGGAATGGCCCTGAAGACAACCTTGTCCAGATAGGGACCGCCTGTTTTGCCGTGGTATTCGGTATTTCGTTCCAGAACAATCTGATCATCCTTGACCCATTTGACAAATTTGAACGGACCGGTTCCCACCGGATTTCGAATAAATTCCTTGGGATTTTTCATGAATGCCGTCGGGCTGATGATATCGGCAAAATCCATTCCCATGTTGGCCAGAAATGGGGCTTCAACCCGTTTCAATTTAAAAACCACGGTATGATCGTCAACTGCCTCGATGCTGTCAACCGTGTTATCCATCTCCATGGTGACCCAGTATTCCGGCGTTCTTTCCTGAGCCGGAATGTCCCAGCCTTTTCCAACAAACTTCAGCTTCCGTTCTTTCATCTGGCGGCCCAGTGAAAAAACAACCGCATCGGCATTGAAGGGTGTGCCGTCATGAAATTTGACGCCTTTTTTCAGATGAAAGGTGTAGGTCTTTCCATCGGCAGCAATATCCCAGGACTCCGCAAGACCTGGCTCGATGAGCGTCGATTCGTCCGCATACTCGACCAGGGCTTCCAGGACATTGTCGCATACCATGAACGAGTTGCCATCGGTTTCATAGGCCGGATCAAGTCCCACACTGTCACCACCACGGCCAAAAATGAAAGTTCCCCCTTTTTTGGGCTCTGCCGCCAGTGCAGATGCCGTCAGTGCAAACAACAGCAGGGTCAAAACGATTGTGATTTTCTTTGCCATCAAGTCCTCCTTTTCTAGTGGGTAAGGTTGAAAATACAGCCATATCAGGCAACATCTTCCTGAAAACACCGTTCACGACAGAACGGCAATTCTTCAGAAAGGTCAATTCACAACATGATGAGGATAAATTCGGATCAGGCGGATAAAACAGCTCGCAAAAATATGGTTTGAGGGCTATCAAATTAATGAAGCATTGTCAAAATATATCGATATCGTGTTCCCGATTTGAATAAACTTGGATTTCAATTTAAATATAAAAGGGTTATACGCCATCTATGAATAAACTTTCCGGAATTGTCTTTCCTGCAGGCAATGGTTACACAATTTCATCCTGAATCCGGTTGTCAAACACCCGTTTGCTTTTCCGCTCGGATCGGGGTAACGATCCATAGGGTGCGATTTCAACCAGGGGGGTTACCAGGACCTTGCGTTTGACCTGATAAATCAGATTCCGGGCAAGAATCTCATTTTGATCTTCTCCGGTTTCCCTTGCCCGTTCCACGACAATACGCATCACCCCGCGCTCGGAATCGTCCCGGTACAGATGAATCTGATATTCGGATCCCAAGCCGGAAATGGTCGAAATGATCTGGTCAATTGTGGAGGGGTAGATATTCACCGCCCGGAATTTGAACATGTCATCGGTTCGGCCCCGGATTCTGGAATGCCTCGGCAGAATCGACCCGCAGGTGCAGGGTCCGGGAATGATTCGGGTGATATCCCGGGTACGGTATCGAATCAGGGGAACCGCCTCTTTGCACAGTGTGGTGACCACCATTTCACCCCATTCCCCTTCCGGAACCGGTTTGAGCGTATCCGGATCGATAATTTCCAGAATATAATAATCTCCCCAGTAATGAATGCAGTCATGATCCGGACATTCGATTCCGGTTCCGGGTCCATAAAGCTCGGTCATGCCGGGAATATCAAACAATTCCGCATTGCCCAAAAGCTCGGATATTTTTTTGCGCATGGACACAGAGGCCCGCTCCGAACCATAAATGACCTTTTTCAGATTGATCTGATTGATCAGCCCCCGCCGGTTCACCTCTTCTGCCATCAGAAGCCCCATTGACGCGGTACAGCACAATACCGTAGGCTGAAGGTCCACCAGAAACTGGCATTGCATGTCCACATTTCCGGGACCGATTGGAAGGGCCATGGCGCCCAATTTTTCACATCCCAGTTGAAAGCCGATGCCGGCCGTCCATACGCCATACCCCACCGCAATCTGAACCCGGTCGGATTCATTGACCCCCGCCATTTCATAGGCCCGTGCAAAAAAGTGGCGCCAGTCATCCACATCCTTTTGCGTATAGCAGAGATTTTTCCGTTTGCCTGTTGTGCCACTGCTGGAATGAATTCGAACAATTTTTTCAAATGGAACCGATCTCAGCGGAAACGGATATCCATCCCGAAGATCGTCAGCCGAGGTGAACGGCAGTTTTTGAAGATCTGAAAGGGTCCGGATATTCCCGGGAACAATACCTGCCCCATCAAGCTTGGCCCGATATTCCGGCGAGTGCTGAAAGGCATGGGCAACCGTCCATTGGAGGCCCTTGAGCTGATGGGCATTCAGTTCGTCAACAGAATGAATGTCAGGCATGAATCGATAATTCGGCATGATGATGTCCTTTTTCAATCAAATCGCAATGCTTGTAACGCGTTTTCAGATCCCGGGTTTTCCAGTTCTTTTCCGGTCAGCCGATAAACCGTCCACCCATTCATGGGAAAGGCCCCCAGACTTTCATAGAACTGAATGGCAGACCGGTTCCAGTCCAGAACCGCCCATTCCAGCCGCCCACAGTCCCGCTCTTTCACAATGCCGGCAAGACGGGAAAACATGGCCTTTCCCATTCCTTTGCCACGAAATGCCTTTTTGACATATAGATCTTCGATATAGATGCCCGGTTTTCCCAGAAAGGTGGAAAAATTATGAAAAAACAGGGCATATGCGATATCCTGGCCTTTGTAGCTGCCGATCAGAACTTCCGCTGTTTTTCGGTTTCCGAACAGGGAATTTTCCAGAATGCTTTCAGTGGCAACCACTTCATCCAGAAGTTTTTCATATTTCGCCAAATCGCAAATCAGGGCAAGTATCAGGGGAATATCAGATGGTGTTGCAAACCGGATGGATATATCAGGATTGGTCATGTTTGGTGGTATTTCTTCCTTATCAGGCCGATCGCAGAAAATATTGTACCTTTGTGGATAATAGTCCGCAGTTCATTTTATTGGCCCTGGACATTGACATGAACCACTTGGCGTATTTGTAAAAATAAGCCAAAATGGCTGTAAAAATGAACAGGGCCAGAATGTTCTGCCAAACCGCCTGTCATCAGCCATCTGTAAACCGATTTATTGTTTGGAAACACTTGTCAACTGGGTCGCTTTGGACGTTCCGGCGCCACCTTTTGCAGTCGCTTCCCCGGTCCCGCTGAGACCCACCATAGTTTGACTGTAGAACAATCCTTTTCCATTTCCACTGGCATCAACCGTCAGTTCAATCATGCCCATTGACGCTCCCTTGCCGGAAACATTTTCAGCGCCGGATCCATACAGGGGCTTTGCTGTCAGGATGGAAATGGTGTATTTCCCGCCGACAGAACGGGAGGACGCCATATTGATGGGAATACTTTTGCCACTGATCTGAATCGAACCATGATTAAAGGTTTTGAGTGTTTCCAAAAACTTCAGGGGATCATTCTGGACTGCCATCAACTGGTCAAGTTCTGCTTTCGCTGAATAACTCGCCAATTGAATGGTAATAGTGTTTCCGGCTCCGGCTCCGGTTGTTGCCGATTGCTTCATTCTGCCTTTTGGGGCCGCATCGTCACCACCTGCTGCTGCGCCTTTTCCCTTTATACTCGACTGGCCGGTGGTAGCGACATAGGTGCCCAGCGGCGCCTGGGCATAGACCGCTGTAACAATGAAACAGAAAATGAATCCGATGATCATGAAACCAATACGTGATGTTTTCATTGAATCCTCCTTATAATTAAGAGATTGATAATTCAGATCGGTCATGGGCAGACAGCTCTGTTATTCTTCTAAACTTTTCCAGGCAGTCTTTCAATAATAAATTAATTGCCAGATCATCTCCGCATAGATGATACAGTTTGAAACTGGATCCAAAAGTCCGGTATCGATATATCTGAATGGAAGCCCGATTTATGAATTCCACGATTTGAAATTGACAAATACGCATTCGTATTTAAAATAAACCCAGTCTGACAGAACAGTTTTGGGAATGGAATCCGAATTTTCATATCGTATCAAATCATTTTTGCAACAAGGAGGATTTAATGGACAAATACGAATGCCCCTGTGGCTATGTGTATGATCCGGCAATCGGTGATCCGGAAAACGGCATTGCGGCGGGAACCGCTTTTTCGGACCTCCCGGAAGACTGGGTCTGCCCAAAATGCGGTGCCGAAAAACAGTTTTTCGAAAAAGTTTGACCCGGAGAAATATCTGACGACAGGCGGCGCACCGGCGTGATCATCCGGTTTTGCCGCCTGCCCGTCAGCCTCGTTTTACCGCCAAGACAACACCCTGCTGATAGATTGATTTTGTTTCACTCCCGCCCGTGTTGGAAGTTCGGGCATATCCCAAGCAGTTATTCAGCATATCTTTTGATATATTCTTTTACGCGTACTTTTTTCAGTGTTCGCTGAGAACTCATGTAGCGGACTGTTCCAAAAACCGGTCGTTCCGGTCCCCAGGCCCGGTCATAACGACCCAGAACCCAAAATATGCCTGAATAAGAATTGGGATCCCTGCCATCCAGGGCATACCGGTTGTTGAGCTCAATCATAATCGATAACGCCGCCTCAGGGGACTTTGACCAGTGAAGAATTTTCTTGCCCCACAGCATCCTCAGATAATTGTGAATCCGTCCTTCCCGAACAAGCTGATTCTGGGCGGCATTCCACAATGAATCATGGGTTTTTGCATTTTCAAAAACCGCCATTTCATAGTCATGTGGCCGTTGATCCGTGGAATGTTTTGATAATGTTGCCCTGACCCATCCTGGCAGGGTGTCATACCGGTCATAATTCTCCTGCATGAAGCATCGATTGAAGCCTATTTCCCGCCAGACAATCAGCTCCTCCAAAAAAGCCTCGGCGCCATCCGTCATCCCCCAAAACCCGGAGGCCTTTCCGGTTACCTTTTTGCTCAGGCGATTGCGTGACCAGGATTCCCGCTGAAACACGCTGTTGAGTATTTCATGGCTTGAAATAAATCCAAAATGCAGATATGGAGATAACTGACTGGTTGAATCCATATCCGGATGATTTCTTGTCAGGTGACAGGTTTCCAGGGTATTCAGAAAAGACGACAGTTTTTCACATGCTGCGGGCTGTCCTCCCATGTGATTCACCGGATTTATTGCGTGATTGATGGGAAGCGTATTTAAAAAATCCGGTAATGCATTCTCATCCAATTGATGCACAGTTGACGGGGGCCATTGTGCCATGATGTCATTTGGAAGTGCTTCGCGATGCGGCAACCTGTCCACACGCAGCACATCTGCATCCGGCATGCAATGGATATGATCCGGCAGGTGTTTTTGGAGCCATCTGCGAAATGAATACGCGGTAGTAAACATCTGCTCCATTGACCGGAGTGGTATGATGCCGTTGGAATCGATCAGCTCCAGCCTGACCGGACAGATGCGGGAAGCGGCCCGGATCATGTTGGGCAGAAAAAAACAGGGATAATCGTCGGTCACCACAATGCTGGCCTCGCGGGAGAGGGCTTTCAGCAGACCCTTGCCGCTGTGCAGCCGGGTTTCGACATACGGATAGTAATGAATCCGCGTATTCTGAAATGCCTGATGATTGCATTTCATCCCCTGAAGAATGAAGGTATGGAAGCGGTCACAGGCCCAGGGATAATCACAGCGAAGGGCCTCGAGAACAACCAGGGGCTTTTGCAGCTTTACAGACAGTTCAACGGCCCGCTGAAGCGAGAAATTGAAATACGGTCGCCTGAATGCGGTCATCCAGTACAGGACAAATCGGCCGTCTGGCGCAATTGGTGCGTCATTGGCTGACCGAATGCGAATGCCGGGAACCGATCTGCTGTTCATAAACCATCTTTCCCTTAACCCGAAATACAGGTTGCATGATGATAAACCAAATGAAGGCGATACTGAAGGCAAATGCAATGGGTGTTTTGGCAACCAGCTCAGACACCGTCCCCCATTGTTCATTGATGGCCTATATCACGAATGATGAAGGGGATCGACTGTTTTTTGTCACACTGAAAGAGACACGGAAATACCGGACAATCCGTCAGAATCCATGCGTCAGTTTTCTGGTGGACACCCGCATGTCCCATAAAGATCGCCAGGCGATCCAGGCATTGACCGTTTCCGGAAAATGCGCACCGGTGACGGATATGAATACGGCTTCGCGGCTTCTGGTTGAAATGGCCCAACAGCACCCCCATCTGAATGAAATCATGCATCATCCGGATGTTGCGGTTCTGGAATTCCGGATTGAATCCATGCAGTTGCTGAAGGGCCCGGTGGAGCAGCATGTGCAACAGCTCAATCCGTCAATCGATTCGCTTCAGGAAACACATGATGCAATGGACATAGCCCGGAGAGTCATCCATGACTGAAAAACCAGTATTGGTCGCCGGATCGACCGGCTATGTGGGCGGCAGACTGATCCCACTTCTTTTAAAAAAC
The DNA here is from genome assembly GCA_050179135.1 of Desulfatirhabdiaceae bacterium. Classification (GTDB taxonomy): domain Bacteria; phylum Desulfobacterota; class Desulfobacteria; order Desulfobacterales; family Desulfatirhabdiaceae; genus UBA4064. Next base: position 24,600 of record JBFXFK010000029.1, read on the forward strand.
GGATATCGGGTTCGGGCCATGGCCCGGTCCCTGGAAAAACTGGGATGCCGGTCCTGGGCTCACCATCCCTCCGTGGAACTGATTCAGGCCGACGTGATGGATATGGATTCTCTCAAACAGGCTGCTGCCGGATGCCATGCCGTGTTTTACCTGGTACATTCCATGAATGCGAGGGGACACCGTTTTGCAGAGGCAGACCGGATTTCCGCAAAAAATATGGTTGCGGCAGCGGAGCATGCCGGTCTGGCGCGCATCATTTATCTGGGTGGACTGGGGGAAACCAATTCAAACACACTGAGTGTTCATCTGCGCTCCCGCCATGAGGTCGGTCAAATTTTACAGTCCGGCGCGGTTCCCTGCACCGAGTTGCGCGCTGCCATGATTCTGGGTTCCGGAAGTGCATCGTTTGAAATTCTGCGATATCTGGCCGAACGTCTTCCGGTCATGATCACCCCGAAATGGGTATCCACCCCCTGCCAGCCAATCGCCATCAGCAATGTGCTGAATTATCTTGCCGGATGCCTGGACTGTCCGGCAACAGCCGGAAAAGTACTGGATATCGGCGGCCCGGATATCCTGACTTACCGGGACATCATTCAGATTTATGCCAAGGAAGCCGGCCTGTCCCCCAGATGGATCATTCCGGTTCCGTTTTTTACACCCCGCCTCAGTTCGTACTGGATTCATCTGATCACCCCGGTTCCTGCCTCCATTGCCATTCCCCTTGCCGAAGGACTTGGCGTACCGGTTGTCTGCCGCAACACCGATATCCATGACATGATTCCCCTGAAACTGGTTTCCTGCAGGGAGGCAATCCGCACGGCGCTTCAGGATATTCTTCAGAATCAGGTGGATTCCTGCTGGTTTGATGCCGGGATGAACCGTCCACCCGAATGGGCCCACTGCGGCGATGCCGGATATGCCGGCGGCACGATTCTGGAGTGCGGATTTCAAATCTGGCTGAGAGCGGTTCCGGAAGATATCTGGGGCATTGTCAGCCGAATCGGGGGATCAGAAGGCTGGTATTTCGGTAATTTTCTCTGGAAGATTCGGGGGCTGCTGGACCGGATGGTTGGTGGAATTGGTATGAGACGGGGCAGAATCGATCCGGTTCATATCAAACCCGGAGAGCCGCTGGATTTCTGGCGGGTTCTGACTGTTGATGCACCCAACCGGTTTGTACTGCAGGCCGAGATGAAAATGCCCGGAGAAGCGGTTCTGGATATTCGAATCGAACCGGATGGCCCCGGCATCATCCGGCTGGATTTTCTGTCGCGGTTTCTTCCCAGGGGCCTGGCCGGATTGGTCTATTGGTATGTGCTGTATCCGTTTCATGAATGGATTTTCAAAGGCATGCTGATCGCCATCGCCCAAAAAAGTCAAAAAGAGATCGTCAGACAGCCGGAACGGTTTACGCCGGTTCTGGAATGCCGGATTGCAGGTAGAAAGACTGAAGGCTGAAGACTGAAGGGGTAAGGATTAAGGATGAATTTGTAACATGAAGAAAAAGAGAGTGATGAACCTGATCAGTGATGCCAACTCTCACTACTCACTTCTCGCTACTCATTATTCATTTCTGATAAAAGAGGTCAATCATGCCCATACCGGGTAACCTGTTAACGACCGCCATGGCGGTTATGCCGCATCAGGATGCGGACCGTGCCATCGAACTGGCATTGACGCTGGATATTCCATTCTGGCCCCAACTGCCCCGCCTGAATTATTATGAAGACATGTATGTTCAGGCATCTGAACATTTTCCCGGAATCATTCTGGATCTCGATCAAAAAACACTCCGGTTTTCCATGGATCGGTTTGTTCTGGAACTGGAAGAGACGTTGATGCATTTTGAAGAGCCGGAATATTTTGACATCAGTCCAACCTATTCAGCCGTGTATCAGCGTTTTATGGATATGGACCATTCCAAAAGACCTGCCATACGCGGACAGTTGGAAGGCCCGATCAGTTTCGGATTCAACATTCTGGATCAGGATGATCGTCCCATTCTGTTCGATGATTCGGTTCGTCCGTTCATGTTTGAATTCATGGCCAAGCGGGTGAATGTCCAGTTGAAGCGCCTGAAACAACTGAATCCCAATGCATTCATGTTCATCGACGAACCCGGACTTCAGTTTCTGTTCAGTGCACTTTCAGGCTATAATGACCGCGCTGCCAAAACCGATGTCGAGGCATTCCTGTCATCCATTGACCGGCCGAGAGGCATCCATCTTTGCGGCAACCCGGACTGGGATTTTCTGCTGAGCATGGACATGGATATTCTTTCACTCGATATCTATTCCAACGGAGAGGTGTTTTCTTCCTATTCAGAATCGGTGAAACGATTTTTGAATCAGGGCGGCATTCTGGTCTGGGGAATCGTTCCGACAAATGTCGAACCCTTTTCCAGAGAAAGTCTGGATTCACTGATATTTCAGCTTGAAACCCGATGGGCCGCCCTGCAAAAAAAAGGCATAGACCGGGATTTTCTGCTGTCCCGCAGTCTGTTATCCCCGGCCACCTGCTGCCTGGTCAATCCGGATGGTGAAAAAACCGTTGAAAAGGCGTTTGCCTCCATCACAGCCCTTTCCAAAAGGCTTCGGGAGCAGTATCGACTGATCTGAACCTGCATTCTTGTCGCTATAGCTTTTAAGATAATGATTTTGGGAAGGCAGCAGGAAGGGGATAGGTCTTTGTTCGGCCATCCCCGACCGATAACGCACCCAAAATCTTTATCTTGAAAGCTATATTTCTGGGAATACCAATATGACCGTTAAACCCTTTATGCTGAAAGCCGCAGTCATTTCGATTGATCAATCCGCCGGGCTGGCACCAACGGATACGGACAATATCCTGGATACTGTTCAGAACATTCTCCACCGTCATGACATTCCGACCCTCATCATGGATCAATCGTTACCTGAAGTCTTTGACAAACTGGAAACGATGCCCGGGCAGACGCTTTTCATCGGGAATCAGATGGCGCATCTCCGTCAGGCATCTTCCCGTGGCATGATCACTGTCCGGATTTCGCATGATCGAAATGATGATGCGAATTCTGATGGTGTGGATTTTGTCATCCCGGATGCGGCGCAACTGGCCCATGTGGTTCGATTGGGACGCCCGATGCCAATCGGCAAGTTTCCCTGTGACCTGCTGGAGCGGTATCTGGATGATTTTTCCTTTGAGGATGAATCGGTTATCATCAATCCCGGAATTGGTGAAGATACCGCGGCAATCGATATTCAGTCGAGCGAAACGCTGATATTGAAATCCGATCCAATCACCTTTGCCACTGATTCAATCGGATACTATACGGTACTGATCAATGCCAATGACATCGCCACATCCGGCGCCATACCCCGATGGCTGTTGACAACCCTGTTGTTCCCGCCCCAATCCACCCCATCCCAGGCGTTTCAGGTCATGCAGGACCTGAAGACCGCCTGTTATCAGTGGGGGATTACGTTGTGCGGGGGGCATACGGAAATCACCGATGCGGTCACCCGGCCGGTTGTAACCGGCATGATGGCCGGGGTCGTGGAACGGTCCCGGCTGCTGGACAAGCGAAATATCCGGACGGGCGATACGCTGTGGATCACGAAATCACTGGCTGTTGAAGGAACATCGATTATCGCAAGAGAGTTTGGCGACCGGCTGAGATTATCCGGCTACACAGATGGTGAAATCAATCGCCTGAAGGAATTTCTGTTTTCCATCAGCATTCTGGATGAAGCCAGAATCGCTGCGGATACGCCCGGTGTTGTTGCCATGCATGATGTCACTGAAGGTGGTCTGGCATCTGCGGTTTCCGAGTTGAGTACGGCAGGGCACCATATCATCAAAATCCGGATGGCGGCCATTCCGGTCTATCCGGAAACCAGTCGCCTGTGCAAACTTTTAAAAATCGATCCATTGGGGCTGATTGCTTCCGGTTGCCTTTTGATCTGTTGCAGACCTGATGATTGCCAATCACTGATTGACAACATGTCACGCAGTCACATTTCATTGACGCAGATCGGTGAAATCGGCCCGCCTGGAAAAGGGGTCGAGGCATATCATTTGGAAAAACCGGTCAAATGGCCGGAATTCGCAACCGACGAGATCACACGGATTCTATTGGATCGCGTGGGTGACACTGGCAGATGAAATTATATTTTGAAAAGCAGAATTAAAAACTGTCGGGAAAATGCAATCCGGAGAAAAATTTGGCTATGGAATCTGTCGGGGGAATGATTGAAAAGTGGATTTTTGGTACGCCCGGCTGGACTTGAACCAGCGGTCTTCAGCTCCGGAGGCTGACGCCCTATCCCCTGGGCCACGGGCGCTTATTACATCTAATAGTTACATACTAAGAAAAAGGCCAACGGATGTCAAGCTGCAAAAATGATATGTTCTATATTGTATTGAAACCCATGCTTGTCAAATATGGTCTTCGGTTATTGGTGTGTTGTCCAGAAAGGCTTTCGCCTCACCCACCACATAAAGAGATCCGGCCACACACACCACATCCACCGAAGCACTGGTATCGATGGCCTGTTTGACGGCCAGATCCACAGACAGGGCTGTTTCGATGGTATGGATCTTCCCCTCGCACGCCGAGACCAGTGTTTCAATTGACAGCGCGCGTTCAATTTTGGGCCGTGTCAGAATGACCCGGTCACAAACCGGTAACAGGACATCAAGAATCTCCTGAAATGGCTTGTCATCCAGAATGCCGATAACAAGGGTGATGCGTCGCCCGGACAATTCTTTTCCCAGATATGATGCCAGACAATTGGCCGCATCCAGGTTGTGAGCGCCATCCAGAATGACCATGGGGGATTGGGAAACCACCTCCAGACGGCCAGGCCATCGGGTGGTTTCAAACCCGCGGGTCAACGAATCCAGGGTAATGGGAACCTGTTGATCCTGAAGGATCTCACATGCCGCCAAAACCAGGGCGGCATTGGCTATCTGATGCGATCCAGGCAGCCGACTTCTTAAATTGGCCCATTGATGCGCCATGCCTGAATAGGAAAATAAGCCATCCGCCTGGCCGGTAACGAAAAAATCTTTTCCAAGCCGATACAACTCTGCGGAGTGGTTTTTTGCGATACGTTCAATCACATCAATGGCGGGTGGTTGTGAAATGCCGGTGACAACCGGTGTGTTGTTCTTGATGATGCCACCTTTTTCCCATGCGATATCGGAAAGCGTCTTGCCCAGATACTGCTGATGTTCCAACGACACATTCGTGATAATGGACACAGCAGGTCGGATCACATTGGTGGCGTCCATTCGTCCGCCCATCCCGGTCTCGATCACAGCCCAGTCAACCTGATATTGATGAAACAAATACAGGGCCATGGCTGTGGTATATTCAAAAAAGGTGGGCTCGCGGTCACCATGATGAACCTGTTTCACTGCCAGAAAGCTGTTACGAACATCATCATTGGACACCATTTGTCCGTTAATCTGAATCCGCTCGTTAAAGCGGATCAGATGCGGGGATGTATAAAGCCCAACGGTAAATCCGGTCTGTTGCAGGACTGCAGACAGCGTGGATGCCACAGAGCCTTTACCATTGGTGCCGGCAATGTGAATACAGCCAAACCGGTTCTGCGGATTGTCAAGTCCGTCCAGAATTTGCCGGATCGTATCCAGTCCCAGTTTGATTCCGAAACGTCTCAGCCCATACATGGACTTCAGACATTCATCATATGTCATTTGATTGGTTGTCATTGGCATAAAAAACCCGGCGCGAAACAGGTCCGCAGCCGGGTTGATTCAAAAGGGGAATACAGATTACCTGCCTGATCTGCTTTTGGCAATTGCGATCCGTTGTCTGCGGACAGACTCCCGCTGCTTGCGCCGCTTGTATTCACTGGGTTTCTCATAACTCTTTTTCAGTTTGAGCCTTTTGAAAAGGCCATCGTTCTGAATTTTCTTTTTGAGAATCCGCATGGCTTTTTCAAGATCATTATCAAAAACCTTGACTTGAATTTCCTTCAAATTGTTCTACCCCCCTTTTTTTCCATCTACATGCATTCAGACTGACGCTGCTATGCGTTATGGATTTTCAGATATTTTCATGTGTTACGTTATTGGTCCAAATATCGTTGCGCGTGTTCGGTGTTCGCAACTTTCTGAAAAGATCATCTGAAAAACCATAGCGTGATGATGGCTAGTATTTAATATAAAATGAATTTGTTTTTATATCCGATAATAAAGATTTATTCAAGCACAAATTCAAAATTATGCGCTGCACAGCAGTAAAATGTGGAACAGACAGAACCCCATTCCACATTTTGACAGTCTGGTCTCTTCCATCTAAAGCTTTGAAACCAGTTCAGCCGCCACTTCCTTGACCCCCGGAGCACCATCCAGCGTGATATATCTCGGTTTTCCGGATTTTGCTGCCAGATCCTTGAAATAATACGCAGACGCCAACGTTCCGGTCTGGGTGTCATAGTAAATATCATGACGCTTGTTGATTGCCTCTGCATCCTGATCGTCGGCACGGGTTTTCAGTTCTGCGCCGCATACGCGGCATTTGTCGCCATCAGGTTTAATCGCATCGATGAAAATATTGTTGGGATGGTTGTTGTCTTTGACACAAAGCCTTCTGCCCATGATTCGATCCCGGGCCACGCCCCGATCCAGAATAATCTCAACGACAATATCCAGAGCCAGTCCAGCTGCCTTGAGAGCCTCATCCAGTTTTACAGCCTGATTGCGGTTTCTGGGAAATCCATCCAGAAGCCAGCCTTTGGCACAATCCGCCTGTTGGAGACGATCCAGAATCATGGGGATGGTGATTTCATCCGGTACCAGATCCCCTTTATCGATAAAGGCTTTGGCTTTTGCACCCAATTCGGTACCTTTTTGAATGTTTTCCCGGAATATGGCCCCGGATTCAATATGCGGGATGCTGTATTTTTCTTTTAAAATCGCTCCCTGAGTACCTTTTCCACTGCCATTGGGTCCAAAAAACAAAATGTTCATGTGTTCTCCTTTCAGTTAGTGTTCAGTATTGTATCGGGTTTTACAGCCTTTTTAAATGCCATATATTTTCACGGTAAATAAAAATTGATAATTTTTGACTGTCTATTAAAAAGATCGGCTGTTGTCAAGGAGTCTTAATAAATCGATAGTCTTGACATGAATCCTGTTTACCCTTAATTTGTTACAAATCGATTAATTAAATCGTTAAGCATGGCTTGTATAAGCTGAAAATACCCGATCTTATAAAATTATCTACCATAATGTCAATACGTTGATATTGAAGCAAAATAATCCGGAATACAGGAGTTTCAGAAATGGCTGAAACAGATTATTACAAAACACTGGGCGTCTCCAAAACCGCCAGCGATGAAGAGATCAAAAAATCGTATCGTAAACTGGCCATGAAATACCATCCGGATAAAACCAAAGGCGACAAGGCAGCTGAAGAAAAATTCAAACAGATCAGTGAAGCCTATGCGGTTCTCAGCGACAAGGAAAAGCGTCAGCAGTACGACACCTTTGGTTCAGCCGGTTTTCAGCAACGATATTCCCAGGAAGATATTTTTAGAAATTTTGACTTTTCAGATATTTTCAAGGATATGGGCTTTGGTGGCGCCGGATTCTCGCCCGGTCGAAAAAGTGGTGTACGATTTTCGTTTGGCGGAGGATCACCATTTGGTGGCGGATCGCCGTTTGGGCAGCAGGAATCATCTGTCAGGGGGTCGGATCTGATTTATGAACTGCCGCTCACCATTGAAGAAATTGTCAATGGCGCTCAGAAGACCCTGTCGTTTCAGCATGGAGACCGTCAGGAAACCCTGACTGTCAAAATTCCGAAAGGCATGGTTCCCGGTAAAAAACTCCGTCTTTCCGGTAAAGGCGATCCAGGTTATTCCGGCGGCCCGGCAGGTGATCTGTTTATCAAATCGGTTCTTCTTGAAAATCCCGATTATGAACTCAAGGGCCATGACCTGATCCTGAAACGCACCGTGCGACTGACCGAGGCGATATTGGGAACGACACTGGTTGTGACCACAATCGACGGAAAAGAATTTAACCTCAAGATACCTTCCGGTATTCGCGCAAATACCAAAATGCGTATTTCCGGGCATGGTGTGCCCCATATGAATGAATCCCGCAGGGGTGATCTGTATGTTCAGGTAGAAATTATGATTCCTTCCAATCTGAATACCGAACAGAAACGACTGATCGAAGAACTTGCATCAACCGGCCTTTAAGCCTTTTGTCATGGCCCTCCGATCATGTTGGTTCTCGATCAGACTGATCCATTTTTCTGTTTCGCTCCAATTCGTCCGGACGCGCAGTAAATCAGTCTGATCCCTGAACCCCAGCCTTTGCGGTCATATAGACTTTCAGAAAATTCATTTCGCTGCGTTATCGGTCGGGAATGGTCGGGGGCTTTTCAAGGCGTCAGCCGCTAAAGGCCTATTCCCTCCCTGCCGCCTTGCGAAATCAATTTTCTGAAAATCTGGATCCCGATTGCCTACCCGGATATGCTTTTGCAGGCAGATCTCATCCCCGCGGCCTTCCCAAAATCATTATCTTGAAACCGACAGCTTTCCATATGTGTTTCCATTTGACATTTGTCATCCGGTTATAGTAACGAAAAGAGACATCTTCGCCTGCCGGTATGTTGCAGACAGACCCAAACACTCATGAGGACTGATATGCCGGAACTGACATGTGTGATTACCGAATTCCAGATCCAGACCCGATTGGAAGAAATTGCAGATGAAATTTCCCGTGACTATCAGGGGCTGGACCTTGTTCTGGTGGGTGTTCTGAAAGGAGCATTCATTTTCATGGCGGATCTTGTCCGGAAAATAACAACTCCGTTCACCATTGATTTTGTAAGCGTCTCCAGCTATGGGGCGTCCACCACATCCACCGGCAACATCAGGCTTCTGCTTCCCATAACCGAAAATGTCACCGGAAAACATATATTGCTTATCGAAGATATTGTTGATACCGGACAGACACTGAAATATCTCACAAACCAAATTCTATCCATAGGCGCAGCATCGGTGAATATCTGTGCGCTTATCGATAAAAAAGAACGCAGAACATGTGACATCCCAATCCGTTATGCGTGCCACCACATCCATGCCGGATTTCTGGTTGGATATGGACTGGATTATGCAGAAAATTATCGGGGGCTGTCGGCCATTTACCATTTACAACTCTAACCGATGAGGATGTCTCATGATAGTCACCTGTGAGCAATGCCATACCCGATTTCATTTGGCAGACAGCCGTATCAAACCATCCGGTTCAAAAGTCAGATGCACCAAATGCAAACATATTTTTCGAATTGTTCCCGCTTCGCCCGATAATGCGGCAGAAGCCGAAACCCCGATCAGCATTTCTGATTTTTCAGATCAATCGTCAGAAGCTGTTTTTAAGGACAGCCCCTCACTGCTTCAGACAGAAATCGGGCGTACTGTTCCCGATACTCCATCAATTTTTGATTCGGATGCGACCGGAGATACGGAAAACGAATTTGATTTTTCAAATTCAGACCAACCCCAAACCGAAACTGTTCCCGATTTTTCAGGTCAAACCCAATTTGAAACCAATCAGGCAGATTTGCCATATCTGGATTTCGGAAACGAATCAACTGACAGGAATGTCACGGATGAATTCAATTTCTCAATGGATCAATCGATTGATAAAACAGTCTCTTCCGAACTGGAGATTCAATCCCCGCCATCGGAAATTTCTCTTGAAAAATTTGAACCAATGGATCTGGATGCACCGAACCTGACATCTGAAACCCAAACCTCAGACGTGCAGTCGGACCATATTCCGGACATTGAAGCCGCTTCCTCTGACCTGTTTGAAATGGATTTGTCCCTCGAATCCGATTCGGAAAAGTCTCGACAGGATATTTCTTTTGATGATATTCAGTCGATTGATTTGGAATCGCTGAACCTGATGTCTGAAGCCAAACCCTCAGACATTCAGCCAGACCACAGGCCGGAAATCGAAGCCGCTTCCTCTGACCTGTTTGAAATGGATTTGTCCCTCGAATCCGATTCGGAAAAGTCCCGACAGGATATTTCTTTTGATGATATTCAGTCGATTGATTTGGAATCGCTGAACCTGATGTCTGAAGTCAAACCATCAGATATTCAGCAGAACCAGCTGCCAGAAACAGAACCCGATTCTGCCGCGCTCTTTGAAATGGGTTTATCCCTTGAATCCGATTTTTCCGCCACCGGGCCGGATTTTTCCGTTCAGGAGACATCTCCCGTGAATTTGGTGATGGATGAAAGTAATCGGACAGGTGGCGTGAAGCAAGATGATAACCTTGCGCCCCCACCTTCAGCCGGCAGATCCGATTCATCGGATGAAATTGTATTTCAGGACATCGAAGCAATGGGTTTGGACGATATTGAAAGACTGATTGAAAATCGGGATGATTCTTCAGGCACATATGGTCAGGCGTCCACCAAACAATCTGATCGGCGATTCAGCGAACCGGATATGCAAAATCTGGATGATTTTGCACTCGATCATCTTGAAATGGCGCAAGCGGAATCCGATGTGTTGTCTGCCGGTAAAACTGCTTCAGATACCATTCGTCCCAAACATGCGGCAGCACTTTCCACATCTGTGGGCACACAATCCATATCACAAAATGATCTGGTTCAAACGACCATTCTGACCCCCTTCAGGGATATCGATCAGGCCAATCAGACGACCGGTCCGGAAAATGACGCTGAAATCCTTGAAGAAGAAGGCCCTCCGGCTTTATCAAAAACCAGAAAAACCATCAGTATGCCGCTTCTGATTCTTTTTGGCATCGTGGTTGTTTTGGGGGGTGGATATGCGGCAATGACCTGGTTTCCGGACCTTTCCATTCCGTTTCTGAAAGAAGAGGCGCCCCCTGCCATACCGGATGCAGGAAATCTGAAGATCAAGGCTCATGATATCAGCAGCAAATTCATTGACAATTCGACTGCCGGCAAGCTTTTTGTGATAACGGGCAAAGCCAGAAACGAATATCCCGAGAGCCGCAAACAGATTAAAATCACCGGCAAACTATATACCCGTGATAAAAAACTGGCTAAAACCGAAACGGTCTTCTGCGGGAATGTCATATCCGAATCCGAACTTCCCGGCCTGACGGTACAGGCCATCCAGGAGCGGATGGGCAAGCCTGATGGTCTCAATCAAACCACTGCTGCGGTCAAGCCATCGGAATCAATTCCATTTATGCTTGTTTTTTCTGATCTGCCGGATAATCTTGATGAATTTACACTGGAGATTATTCAATCGCAAAAAGGCTAAAGAATGCCCGAATCCCGGCTGTCCCCGGATCGGGCTTCAGCGGCAGAAAATGGTCGCATTGAATCCGGAGCTTTCTCTTTTGACCATTTCACCAGGGCATCGGGATGTTATTTTCCGGCCAGCCACATTTCAAGTCGAATGCGGAAGGAATTCATCCGCAAATTTCTCATCTTTACGGGTCAGGATATTGATCAGATAATATCCGACAGGAACGCCCCCCACCATGCCCCAGATGCCAAAAAAGCGCTCGCCTATCAAAAGCAGCACCAGCACCAGGATGGGGTGGATATGCAACACATTTCCCGTGATATTGGGATTGAGTATGTAGGCCTCGAAGGCATGCACAACAGCGATCAGAAGAATCAACTTTATAACCAGGGCCATACCACCGATCTGAATACCAAACAGAATGATCGGAACCGAGCTTAAAAATGTCCCGACGATCGGAATAAAACCGCAAAAAAATACAATAACGGTTATCAGGGCAATATTGGGTACCTCAAAATACCAGATACCGGCAACTGTCAGGAGCGTGTTACAGGATGCAATAATCGCCTGGGCGGTAAACGCTTTTCCCAAAACATTGGCAAATGCAAGAAGATGAGGGGCTGCACCCACATAAAATGAATGAATACGACTTTTTTCAAGTTCCTTTATTTTGCCGGAGATCCGCTTCCAGTCGAGGACCAGAATAAAGGAAAATATAATGGCCAGAATCAGTGAGAACAGAACCTCCCAGCTCACTTTCACAACGTGCAGAAGCATGTCAAAAATATAGGGCAAGGCAGATTTCAGTGCTTTGGCTGTTTCTGTTTTCACGATATCCATCATTACCAGATATTCTTTTGTTCCGATGACAGACTCGGCTTTTCCCTCACCCAAAATTTTGACGACCGTATTCTGGGCAAACCGGTTGATTTTTTCGCGGGTCTGCTGCTCACCGCTTCCGGCAAAATCCGTTAATAACCGGTTCGATTCAATAATCAGTTTTGGTGTGATCCATGCGCCGATTGCGCACAGGGTAGTGACAAAAATCATGAAAAAAATCACAGTGGTCAGTCGGTGATTCATGTTTAATTTGATGACCCCCCAACCCACGACCCGTTTGGCGATGTAGGTGATTAAAAACGTCTCAAATATCAATAGAAGAAACGATTTCAGCAGGTAAAACAAGCCGATCATGATTGTCCAAAGAATCATTTTTTCCCAGTTGTTCTCAAACAGCTTTCTTACGCCAAAACTCTGAAGCATTCGATCTTCCTTTACCGTAAAAATCAGTGGTCAGGGGTTAGTGGACAGTGCCAATCACTTGGGCTGCCTTCCTGCTGTATGCGGCACCTTCAGTCTTCCGCCGTTTTCATCGATGGGGCTACGCCACCGGAGTGATACATGATCGTTACCCTGAATATGTCTTTTGATTTTTGAGTAGTTATCTTTGCAAGCTGTCATTTTCTGAGGATTACTGACCAAGATTGCCCCTGATTTTATATCCATTTTCATGACATCCATCAAGAAATGAATATATCGCTTTCAAGATAAAGATTTTGGATGCGTTATCGGTCGGAGATGGCCGAACAAAGGCCTATCCCCT
>JBFXFK010000030.1:0-30322 GCA_050179135.1 Desulfatirhabdiaceae bacterium
CCGAACTCCAACAGCAAAACCCGGTAGAATCCGTTCTTGCAGCGGCAAAAGCGGCCATTCAAAAAGGAAAACCGGACGTGCCAGAATTTAAACTGGCCGCATAATTTTCAAAGAGCTAAATTGATACCATTTTCACAATATTCTGTGACTACAACAATATCGATATTTACCGTAACATGTTGTATTTATTATATCCGGATAGGTTTGAGTCCGGAACATGGGATATAACACAAAAATGCCATGAATATGGTTTGGCATGACAACAAATTCATCACATTCCATGTTGGCAAACCGCAACGGCAATTCATCCCACAATAAGGGCGAATACAAGATTCGCCCCTACATCAAAACGACTGATGCTCGGTCCGGGCGATGATTTCGTTTTGCAGCGCGGGTGTCAGATCACAGAAATAGTCGCTGTATCCCGCCACGCGGACAATCAGGTCCCGGTATTGATCCGGATAAGCCTGGGCCTTTTTCAACAGGTCCGCGGATACCACATTGAACTGAATGTGATGGCCATCCAGCTTGAAATAACTTCTGACCAGATGGGACAGATGGGTGATGCCGTCTTCTCCGGCCACAAGGGCCGGGGTGAATTTCAGGTTCAACAGTGCCCCGCCGGTTTTGACCTGATCCATTTTGCCGGCGGATTTGATGACCGCGGTCGGGCCGTTTCGGTCCGCGCCCTGAACCGGAGAAATTCCCTCGGATAATGGAACTCCGGCAAGGCGCCCGTCGGGCATGGCCCCGATAACCGATCCAAAATAGACATGGCTGGTGGTGGGCAGCATTTCCAGGCGATACCGGCCGCCTTTGCTGTTGGGCCGGCCATCGATGGCATCGAATGCCGCCTGAAAAATTTTCACCATGATCCCGTCCGCCGCATCCAGATCGTTTCCATACCGCGGAACCTTGTTCAGCATCTTCTGGCGCAGGGCTTCGTGTCCCTCAAAATTGCTGTCCAGAATGCGCACCAGATCGGCCAGCGATACATCATTTTTCTCAAAAACCAGATGTTGGATTCCGGAAAAGCAGTCGGTCAGGCTCCCGATGCCGACAGCCTGAATGAATGTGTTGTTGTAGCGGGCCCCGCCAGCATTGTAATCCCTGCCCTTCTGAATGCAGTCATCAATCAAGACGGACAGAAACGGCGCGGGCATGGATGCGGCATAAATCTGTTCGATGATCTGATTGCCGCGGATTTTGATTTGAACAAAATGGTTCAACTGGGCTTTGAATGCCTCAAAGAGCGCATCAAAAGACTGAAACCGGTCCACGGTGCCGGTTTGAATGCCCAACTGCCTGCCGGTTTTGGGATCCACGCCATTATGCAGCGTCAGTTCCAGAATCTTGACGAGATTGAAATACCCGGTCAGGATATAGGCCTCTTTTCCAAAGGCCCCCACCTCCACACAGCCGCTGCACCCGCCGGCCCGCGCATCTTCCAGGGTTTTTCCCTGACGGATCTGCTCTTCCACCACACTGTCGGCATTGAACAGGGAGGGAAATCCGTATCCCTTGCGAATGACCCGCAGGGCGTGTTTCAGAACCTCATCCGGCGTTTTCCGGGACACCTGGACATTGGTGCTGGGCTGAAGCAGATGCATGTCTTCCACAATATCCAGCAACATATGGGAAATATCGTTGGAACCGTCAGCCCCGTCCGGCAGCAGACCCGCGATATTGATATTGGCAAAATCCGTATAGGTGCCGCTTTCTGCCGCGGTCACGCCAACCTTGGGCGGAGAGGGATGATTGTTGAACTTGATGAAGAAGGCTTCCATCAGTTCCCTGGCCGATTCCGGGGTCAGGGCGCCATCCGCCACGCCTTTCTGATAAAAGGGCAGCATATGCTGATCCAGATGACCGGGGTTGAAGGCATCCCAGCCATTCAGCTCGGTGATGACCGCCAGATGGCAGAACCAGTAATACTGGAGGGCTTCGTGAAAATCCCGGGGCGCATGGGCCGGAACATGCCGACAGACATCGGCAATTTTGAGCAGTTCGGCTTTCCGGGCTTCAGAGGATTCACCTTTGGCCTGTTCTTCCGCCAGTTCGGCATGGCGGGCCGCAAACCGGATGACGGCGTCGCAGGAAATATCCATGGCCTTTAACGCCTCGCGCCGAGAATAGGCTGCCGGATCGGATGTGAAATCAAGCCCGGCAATGGACGCGGCAATATCCGCCTTGAAGTCCAGCATGCCTTTCCGGTAAATCTTGTCATCCAGAACCGTATGACCCGGGGCCCGCTGCTCCATGAATTCCGTAAAAATTCCGGCTTCATAGGCGTCGTGCCATTCTTTGGGCAGCTCTTGGAAAAGATGGTCCCGCAGGGACCGGTTCCGCCAGTAGGGAATGACGGTGTTCCGGTAGCTTTCGATGCAGGACGAATCGACCCGGTAGCTGATTTTGGGCCGGGAATTCAGTATCTCCAGATCATCGATGCTGTGGCAGGTCAGCTCGGGATACGTGGGAACAGCCTTGGGAAACGGGCCCCGCTCGCCCACAATCAGTTCTTCCGGGCCGATGAAAATGGTTTTGTGCGCACACAGATGGTCAAAACATTTGGCGCGCATGACCGGAACCGAATACTGTCCGGCATGGCTCTGATAGAATTCGGTCACCAGTATCGCCCGCTCCGGGGATATGGATGGTTCTGCATTCAGGCTGGCACGGCGCAGCCTGTCGGTACGTTCATTCATGAAATTAACCTCCTGATCGGGTGGGAATGCCGGTTTTTGAAACCAGCGCCACCAGTTGTTTCAAACGTTCTTCGGGCAGCCCGGGAATATCGGACGGCAAAACCGGCCGGTTGAACCGCCTGAATTTGGAAGCACCCATATGGTGGTAGGGCAGCAGGTTGATCTGCCGGACACCGGGAATGGATGCGGCCAAACAGGCGGTTGATTGAATGTTGTCATCATCGTCATTGATTCCGGGGATGACCGGAATCCGTATCCAGATATGGGAATGAATCCGGCCCAGCTCCTGCAGGTTTTCAATGATCGGCCGGTTGGACACGCCGGTAAACCGTCTGTGTTTTTCTTCATCCATCAGCTTGATATCAAACAGAAACAGATCGGTCAATCTGGCAATGGCCACCAGATCGTCCCGGGGGCAAAAGCCGCTGGTATCCACAGCGGTATGGATGCCCCGCTTTTTCAGGGCTGCCAGCAGACCGGTTAAAAATTCGGGCTGAAACAGGGGCTCGCCGCCGGAAATGGTGACACCGCCACCGGAGTCGTCATAAAAAATCCGGTCTTTCATGACCTGGTCAAGCACCTGGTTGACCGTCATTGACCGTCCGGCCATCTGTCTGGCGCCGGTTGGACACGCTTCCACACACTGGCCGCACCGATGACACCGGGTGAAATCCGACAGTTCATCCCGGTAAAACAGATGCTCGGGGCAGGTGTCCCGGCATGTCCCGCACTGGATGCATCGGGCTTCCATTACGGTCATTTCGGGTTCCGGCTGCCAGCTTTCCGGATTGTGACACCAAAGGCATCGAAGCGGGCAGCCCTTCAAAAATACCGTGGTGCGGATGCCGGGTCCGTCATGAACCGAAAATTTCTGAATATTGAAGACCATGCCGTCGGTTATGGCTGATATTTTGCTGGGGGATTGAATCAAATTCAAAATCCTTGAACCAGATTTTGTTCGGGTTGATTTTTCAACATGCAATCAGGCTGATAATTGTATCAGATTGATTAGCCAGCTGATGAGAACATTTGAATACCGAACGTATTCATCATCGGCTGCGACGACTCCATTTAGTGAATCAATAATAATATTGGTATCAAATACGGCGTTCATGTCTGGCTATCCCACTCTGCCCGCAAATCCTGTTGATATTGTAATGCATCGTTTTTTTTATCCCGCCATAGACCAAAGGCTGGATAATGTTCCGGTGTTGCCCCGGTTACATCAAACACCCGAAACCCCTGGTTACCAAAACAATAGATCACATACAGCCGAATGGTGCTTTCAGGGAACTGCTGTCTGACGCCTTCTGCATAACCCATGATCTGCACCATATCCGTCTCCTGAAGTTCAAATGCCTCTATTGTTGTTTTCATTCGGTCCAATTCGGCATTGGAATAATATTTGAATTCGATCACCCAGCGCATGCCGGCAAATTTTTCTTTGAATTTGCCCATGAATTCCAGATCGCTTTTACCCCGGGGATAGGAATTTTCCACGGTAAATGAAAACCAGGTAGAGAGATACCGGCTGCATAGCTCGTAAAACGTGGTGCGGTAGAAATTTTCATTCACCTGCTGAAAAATGGCCTCTGGCAACTGCGACACATATTCCCGCCAGTATCCGGCAAACAAACTCTCGATATCCGGGTTCATTACAAACGATTCCATGATCTCCGTATAACGGGTTGAGACATCAATCCGGTGCAACTCGTTAAAATATTCCACAAATATCTGGCGCATGTTCAGATTTGGAAGTTTGAGATAAAAATAATCCTGAATGGTCAACATGCCCAGATAATAAAAGGATATGGGAAAAAATCCTTTGTCAAAAAACTGCTTCATGTCGAATTTGGTGATCAGAAAATTGCGGTCATATCGAACAACATTTTTTGTCACCAGGTTGTCCACGAACGCCTCTGTGCTGCCCGGACAGGATGTTGTAATCCGTTTCACCCAGGACAGATCTGTCCTCAAATTCAGGTCGGTCAAAAACTCCGGCGCCTCCCCATACCGGCAATAATGGCTCAGAAAATAAGCCAGAAGGGTGGGATTGTAAACCGCTTCGCTACCCGGTGATGAAAAATGATAGCCATTGTAATGGGTTAAAATAATCGATTCAATCTGGTGACGCCCGGGAACAGGAATATCATAATCCCTGGATATTTCATCCAGCAATCCATCGACTTCGGACTGAGTAAATCCCAGCATATTTTCAAAACCTTTTTCCAGCGAGATGAATGTAGCAATATTAAATGCAGAGGCCAACTCATCCATTGTTATCGGCAACACGCCGGTTATAAAAACATTGGCAATGGCCCCGGTTTTGCGTCCTTCTTTCAGGGTTTTAAAAAATGTCTTGAAAAAACTGCCGTCAGCCGTCAGGCGATTGTAAATATCATCCCGCCTTCCCGTGATCAACTGATTGGCAAAGTTGTCATATTCATCGATAATGACATACAGTGGCGGCAGTCGATTATGGCTGATCTGACGTAACAGGATTTCAAGATTTGAATTGGCGCTTTTTTCCACATCAATTTTAACCGACTCCGTGAACCATGATGCATATTGGCCCACAAAACCGTTCATTTTTCCGGAACACATCCGGTTAAAACTGGTTAAAATGCTGTCCACATCATTGCCCAGCTCTATCGTGGAAAAATCCAGATGCAGCACCAGGAATGAATTTTTCAGGGGTGTGGGATGCTGTCCGATCCAGGTGTTTCCGAACAGTTCTTCAAACCGGTCTTTCAGATGAATGCTGTAATAGCATTCCAATATCCGGCATAGCAGGGATTTGCCGAATCGTCTGGGACGCAGAAATACAGGGTTTTCTACAGATTCCAATGTCTCGATATACCGGGTCTTGTCGATAAAATAGCCGTTTTTGGCTACAATCTCCTCATAATCGGCCACACCGTATAAAACCCGCTTTTTCATGATGGCACCTCAATCGATTATGGATTGAAACAAACCGGCTTGAATTTATTCAGGGATAATAGTAATAACAGAATCCATGACAAAAACACGGCCACAGATCCTTCAACCCAACTTATAAACCATTGCATCATGCCCATCAAACAATTTCGATACGCGTCCGACAACCTGTCCTATCTGGTATATGATCATTCATCCGCGCTGGCCATCGATGCCGGGGCCGTGGATGAGATTCTGGAATTTGTGTCTTCAAAAAACCTTCACCTGAAATATGTGCTGCATACCCATGAGCATCCGGATCACACATCCGGAACCCGGGACCTGTGTGACCGGTCCGGAGCCCGGTTTCTGGATCAGGGCCACCTTCTCCGGGAGAAAATCGTTTCGCTGGACAGCCTGTCCCTTCAGGTCTTTCATACGCCCGGGCATACACTGGATTCCGTATGCTTTTTTCTGCCCGGATACCTGATGACCGGCGATACCCTGTTCAATGGAACCGTCGGCAACTGTTTTTCCGGTGATCTGCGGGCGTTTTATCAGTCCATTGTATTCCTGATGACATTCCCGCCAGAGACGGTTGTCTATTCCGGTCACGATTATGTTGAATATGCCATGGCCTTTGCCAGACTGGTGGAACCGGACAACCCCGACATCGGGCCGTATCTGGAGGGCTATGATTCCAGCCATGTATTTTCCCGGCTGAAGGATGAGCAGAAGGTCAACCCCTATCTGCGATTCAACACGCCGGAAATGATTGCCATACTTACTTCAAAAGGACTTCCGGTCCAAACCGAATACAACCGGTGGGAATCGGTCATGCAACTGGGGTGACATGAGACGAAAAGACAGACAGATCACCGATCTGACAGAAATCGAGGCCATTATCGGCCGATGCCGGTATTGCCGGCTGGGTCTTTCCCACGACAACCGCCCGTATATTGTACCGATGTCGTTTGGATACCGGAACAAATCGGTATATTTCCACAGCGCCGGAGAAGGTCTGAAACTGGATATTTTGCGGAAAAATCCGGTTGTCTGTGTGGAATTCGATACCGACTGCAGCATCAAAACCTCCGAAAAAGCCTGCAACTGGGGATTTGGCTATCAGAGTGTCATCGGCACCGGAAGCGCCGTTTTTCTGGAAACCCCGGCCGAAAAGGAGGCGGCACTGGCCATCATCATGGCCCAGTATGCAACCGAACAGTTCTGCTTTTCCGATGTGGATATCCGGCATGTGGTTGTGTTTCGGGTCGATCTGGATGAAATCTGCGGCAAGAAGGCGCCGGCGGCGTGAGCATTCCGGATATCGCCAGGCAGATGCTGGATGGCGGGCAGGGCAGCCACGACTGGGATCATACGCTTCGTGTGGTCCGGCTTTGTAATCATATCGGCCGGATCGAATCCGCAGACATGGCGGTTCTGATACCGGCCGCCTATCTTCATGATATCGGCAGGCAAAAACAGGATGAATCCGGCGGTGTGGTATGCCATGCGGAGTACGGGGCCGCACTTGCCGAACCGGTCATTCGGGATATGCCTGTGACCGACCATCAAAAAACCAATATTCTGCACTGTATCCGGGCGCATCGCTTCAGGAGCGCCAATCGTCCCGAAACCCTGGAGGCCAAAGTTCTGTTCGATGCGGACAAGCTGGATGCCATCGGCGCCATCGGGGTGGCCCGGGCGTTTCTGTTTGCCGGAGAAATCGGCGCCAAGTTACACAGCCCCGATGTGGCACTGGAAAACTCCCGTCCCTATACCGCGGATGACACCGGGTATCGGGAATACCAGGTCAAGCTTCGCCATATCCGGGACCGGATTCTGACCCGGGAGGGCAAAAAACTGGCTCAGGCCAGACATGGGTTCATGACCGATTTTTTTCAACAGTTCTTACAGGAATATGAAGGCAACAGGTGAATGGCATGACGATAAACGTGGTCAAAAAAATTGATAATCTCGTTGAAATCAGAAATATTCTGATCAGTGTGTCGGATAAAACCGGGCTGAACAAATTTGTCAACCAGCTTTTAAAAATCAATCCCGGGCTGATCATTTACTCCACCGGCGGCACCTATGACCATATCCAGAAGTTTTTGGGAGACAAGGCGCCTTCCTGTCTCAAACAGGTCAGCAACTATACCGGCCAGCCCGAAACCCAGGGTGGGCTGGTCAAAACACTGGATTTCAAAATTTATCTCGGTCTGTTGACCGAAACCTACAACCCCGCGCATCAGAAGGACATGATTCGCGTCAGTGCGGTTCCCATGGATATGGTTGTGGTCAATCTGTATCCGTTTCAGGAGACCATTGCCAAACCGGAATCGACGGTCGAGCATGCCCGGGGCAACATCGATATCGGCGGCCCATGCATGATTCGGGCCTCTGCAAAAAATTTCATCCGGGTTGCACCGGTGGTCGATCCGGCCGATTATGCCGGTATTGTTTCCGAAGTGAAGGATCTGAACGGATTCACCTCGCTGGATATGCGGTTTCGTCTGGCCCAGAAGGCATTCCGGCTCACCGCGGCCTATGATTCGGCCATTGCCGAATATCTGGGGGCACAGGATATGGAGGCGGTCAAAGGCTGTTATCAGGCTGCCGCTGCAAAATAATGACCGGCTTCCTGCAGGGGCGACCGGCCGGTCGCTCCTACGGATCCAGGCTGAAAGGGAATTTCAAATGGCTGACGATTTGAAAAAAATGTACCGGACCATTGTCGATGATCATTTTCCATCCAGAATGGAAATCACGTTTGCAGATGACCATCAGCGCCAGACCCTGTATTATGAAAAAGTGCTCTGGGATATCGACGGGGTGAAGAAAGGCCTGCGATATGGTGAAAATCCGGGACAGGAGGCCGGCCTGTACCGTCTGGTCAACGGCAACCTGATTCTGGGAGATACCCAAACCATTCAGCCGGGCCAGTATCTGACATCGGATATCGAACTGCTTCAATCCGGGAAACATCCGGGAAAAACCAACCTGACCGATGCCGACAATGCCCTGAATATTCTCAGATACTTTACCGACAGACCCACCGCCGTCATTGTCAAACACAACAATCCCTGCGGTGTTGCCCGGGCCGATACCCTGGTGGATGCGTATCAGAAGGCAAACATGGCGGATCGGGTGGCGGCTTTTGGCGGATGCATTGCCCTCAACCGGCCGGTTGACCGGGCCACGGCCGAATCGGTCGGGCGCCAGTATGCGGAAGTGGTTGTGGCGCCGGATTTCGAGGAAGGTGTCATGGCCATTTTGCAGCAGAAAAAAAACCTTCGGGTCATCCGGATCAGAAATATGGATCGGCTGCATCAGTTTGTGGGAAAGCGGTGCGTGGAATTCAAAAGTCTGATCGATGGGGGCATTGTGACCCAGTGGTCATTCGTTCCGGAGGCCCGGACCCCGGAAAGCCTGACGACGGCATCCTGCCAATACAAGGGGAAACTGTATTCGATCGCCCGACAACCCGCACCGGATGAATATGACGACATGATCTTCGGCTGGCTGGTGGAATCCGGCATCACATCCAACTCGGTCATCTATGTAAAAAATCAGGTGACGGTGGGTATCGGAACCGGTGAGCAGGACCGGGTGGGGGTTGCGGAAATTGCCCGGGACAAGGCATATCGCAAACTGGCGGACCGATACAGCTTCGAGACCCTGAAAATTCCCTACAATGATCTGACCGATCCGGGCCAGCGCCGGGAAATCGATGACCGGGTGGCCAGGGAACACGGGGGCCTGATTGGTGCGGCTATGGTCAGCGATGCGTTTTTCCCGTTCCGGGACGGCATCGATGTGGGGCTTCGGGAAGGCGTCCGGGCCGTAATTCAGCCCGGGGGTTCGGAAAATGACTACCAGTCCATCGATGCCTGCAATGAAGTGGGCGCCACCATGGTCTATACCGGTCAGAGAAGTTTCCGGCACTGATGGCTTGACCATCCATGCCGCCCTGGTCCCGCCCCATCATTCCCCTTCTGATCGGTTTTGCAGCCGGGATTGTTCCGGGTAAGCTGTTCCCGGATCATTCCCTGGCTGCATGGTCCGCAGTTTTTTTCTGTATTGCCGGCCTGATCCGCCTGCGACGCCAGTCCGTTGTCACCCTTCCCCTGATCCTCTTTGTCTGCCTGGGATATTTGAGTGTTCAGCCCTGGGCCACATCGGTTTATCCCGCAGCCCATTTTCTTCATGCGGATCTCGATAAAACTTGGCGGATTGACGGAACCGTCATCAGCCAGCCGTCAAGCAGGGGAGACCGGACCCAATTCGACCTGGAATTGAACGCCATCTGCCAGAAAGAGCGTTGCCAGGCAGTGACCGGCGGGATACGGGTTACGGCAGTTGGCGGTTTGAACGCACCGGTTTCCAGGGGGGATCGGGTGAGATTTTCCGGAAAAATTCGCCCCATCCGGAATTTTCACAATCCCGGCGGTTTTGATTACCGGGAATATATGCGGTTTGCCGGCATCGATGGCACGGTTTATGTCAATGCACCGACCCTGACGATTCTACCGGACCCGGGCACGTTTAACTGGATGAAAGTTGTCGATCGGGCCAGAAGCCAAATCGCCCTGCTGATCGAATCCGTCAGCCAGGGAGATGAGGAGGCGGTCCTGAAGGCCCTTTTGATCGGTGATAAACAGAATTTGTCCGAAGATCTGACCGGACAGTTCAGCCGTGCCGGACTGAGCCATCTTCTGGCCATTTCCGGTCTTCATGTCGGCATTGTTGCCGGTGTTGCCTTCTGGATTGCCACCCGGTTTTTGTCCTTTATCCGATTTTTGCTTCAAAAGGCATGGGTCCGGAAAGCGGGCGCGGTTCTGTCCATTCTGCCAGTCATGTTCTACGGACTTCTGGCCGGCATGTCCCCGTCCACCCAGCGGGCGGTTATCATGATTGCCATATTCATGATGACATTTCTGATCGAACGCGATCAGGAATCCTTCAACAGCATTGCCATTGCAGCCCTGGCCATTCTGATTCTTCACCCCCCATCCCTTTTTTCCATATCCTTTCAGCTTTCATTCGCATCGGTTCTGGCCATTGTTGCCGGCATGTCCTTGATCTATCGCAAAAATCCGGACCAACCCAAACTGTCCTGGAAGCAAAAGCTATTGTCACCGGTACTGGTTTCCCTGTTTGCAACCGCCGGGACATTTCCCATTGTCATGCATTACATGAATCAGTTTTCCCTCATCAGTCCGGTGGCCAATTTTCTGGTGGTGCCGCTGGTGGGTTTCGGTGTTGTTCCATCCGGACTTTTGGCCATTTGTCTGTATCCGTTTTCTGTCACCGGTGCCGAATGGATTTTGTCATTCAGCCGGGAACTGCTTCATGTGTCGCTGATGGTGGCCCGATTTTTTGGAAACCTGCCGTTTGCATCAATCACCACCATTACGCCATCAATGCTTGAAATGGGCTGTTATTATGTTCTGCTGGTGATTTTTTACCAAATGGCGACATCGGATCGTTATCCCGTTGCCATATCCGGACAGCAGAAAACCGGCAGGGCAAAATTTCCAAAACCGGTTGTGGCGGTTTTGGGTGTATTGGGAATCGTGATCTTCGCGGATATGGCCATTGCCATCCATCAGCGTCTGTACCACTCCGATCTGCGCATGACGATCATCGATGTGGGTCAGGGAAATGCAAGCCTGGTGGAACTTCCCAAGGGCCAGGTCATGCTGATCGACGGGGGCGGTTTTTCAGACCAGTCCGTATTTGATGTGGGGCACCGGATTGTCGGGCCGGTTCTGCTGAAAAAACGGATCAGAACCATTGATATTCTGGTGCTGAGCCATCCGGATGCCGATCATTTGAATGGCCTGGTGTATATGGTCAAGCACTTCAATATCGGTGAAATCTGGGCAACCGGAGAAACTTCGGATTCCGAAGCGTACCGGGAGTTTCGGGAAATCATCCGGGAAAGACGGATTCCATTGCCTGATTTTGTTACATTAAACCGGAACAGACAGATCGACGGGACAACTGTCCGCATTCTGTATCCCCCTCCGGATGCGTTGAACCGGATGGAACAGGGAATCTGGCCGGACCGGAACAACAATTCCATGGTGGTTTCCGTCAGCATGGGATCAGCATCGGTTCTGTTTCCCGGGGATGTGATGGCCGATGCCGAAAAAGAAATGATCGCATGCCATCCGGATGGGCTGAAAAGCCGGATACTGATCGCCCCGCATCATGGCAGCAAAACATCCAGCACACCACCTTTTCTGAAAGCGGTCGATCCGGAAACCGTGATTGTATCCGCTTCCTGGAGCAACCGGGAGAGGCTCCCCCATGCATCTGTTATGGCCCGGTACCGGCAGGCCGGATATACCATCTATAACACTGCGGCAAACGGGGCGATTCGCATTCAAACCGATGGAGATCGATTGGGAATCGTGCCGATGATTCAATCTCCGTCGCCTGTACTCCCGATTGAGTGAGCCATTCGAAACAGGATGAATGATATTCATTCACGGGTATTGATTGTAAATTAGTACTTGACGATGAAGAAAAATCATGATTTTGTATTAAAATGAATAATTTATAATAGACCAGAAATTTGGTAACTGCCAATAATGACGGATTTGATGAAGAACTTTTTGAGCAATTATTCCGAGTTTATGCATCTGGTTGTGGCTGGTTATAAAACCCAGCCCCGCAGGGATTGACCATGTTCATGTCGCTGCTTGAACCAGGTTAAATGATTCATGAACATTTATAAAAAGGATTTTAGCATGAATTGGCAAGACTATATCTGCGTTGATCCAACAATTTGTCATGGTAGGGCCTGTATCAAAGGCACCCGAATCATGGTTTCTGTTGTGCTGGATAATCTGGCTGAAGGGTTGACTGCTGAAAAGATAATGAAAAGCTATCCGTCGTTAAGCCATGAGGCAATTCAGGCCGCCATAGCTTATGCCGCGGAACTGGCGCGGGAGAGAATTTTGCCGTTGGCAGATTGAGGAATGTGATCCGTCACTGGTTCATACATCAAGGGTTGATTGAATAATTCAATGAAAAAACTGTTGATTACCGGGGCAGGCGGGTTTCTGGGCCAGGCTCTGTGTGAAAAGGCAATGCCGGACTGGCAGGTTTTTGGTACAGTCCGGTCGTCCCGGATGACGATTCCTGGTGTTCATGAGATTCCGGTGGATCTGACCCGGAGCCGGGATCTGGTGGCCACGCTCGATTGGCTGCAACCCGATGCCGTGATTCACGCCGCCGCAATGGCAGACCCCAATGCCTGCGAGCTTCAGCCGGTTGAATCCAAACGCATCAATGTTGATGCCGCTGTTACCCTTGCCAACTGGTGTGCGGATCACCGGATCAATCTGACATTCACGTCCAGTGATCTGGTGTTTGACGGGCTGAATGCGCCCTACCGGGAAACCCATCCGGCCTGTCCGATCAACCGGTATGGCGAGCACAAGGTCCTTGCCGAAGAGGCAATCGGCAGGATTTATCCGCGGGCCGCCATTTGTCGACTGTCGCTATTGTATGGAAACCGGGCCGTGTCCCGGTATGAGCCCCTGAGCATGGTGTTGAAATCCGGCAGGACGGTCTGCCTGTTTGCCGATGAATTCAGAACGCCGCTGTTTGTCGAAACCGCTGCGGCCGGCATTCTGCTCTGTCTCGAAAAGGCGCATGGTCTGGTGCATCTGGGAGGCGGGGAACGTATATCCCGCCATGAATTCGGCAGGATTCTGGCCGGCATGCTGGATGTTTCCGAAGACCGCATTCGGAAAGGGCTCCGGAAGGATGTCTCCATGCCGGCCGCCAGACCTGCCGATGTATCCCTCGACATCACCCGGGCCGGAAATCTGGGATTCCATCCGCCTCCGCTGAAGGACATTCTGAATACGTTTGTTCCCTGAACCCATGCCGGAATGAAGGGAAAACCCCCGCAGGCCATTCTGGATATCCATGCAGGCATGATCGAAAATTCCGTCGGAGGCCTTTCCCAGGATCATTTCCACCGTAACCACACGGCCTTTTTGCCTCCACCTATCACTCAAAAAAAATCCTCGCGTGATACATTGACATGCAATATATCATTTGCTATATTGCATGCTCAAAACTATTTTCGGTGGTGAGGTGTTTCGGTAATGAACCAAAATCCAACCAAAGATTACGCAGATCAAATCAAGCGCATACGTGCAAGAATGGGATTGACGCAGGTTAATCTTGCAGAACGCCTCGGCGTGTCGTTCCCCACCGTCAATCGATGGGAGAATGCCAAAGCCAGGCCGTCACATCTTTCATGGAACCGATTGCTCGAAATTGCTGGCGAAATCGATCCTGATTTCCAAATCGCAGAGCCAGAGCCTCCCCCCTATGGCGGAACGCCGCCAATACTTGATTTTACGGCAAACCCGGATATCGTCAGGTCTCTTGTTGAGGGAGAAAGACTGTCCTTCGGGCACCTGGCGAACCCCGCTTTTGCTACTGAAATAGCCAGTATCGACCCGTTGCCCCACCAGCGGATAGCGGTCTATGATCATATGTTGAAGCAGGCTCGGCTGCGTTTTCTGCTGGCCGATGACGCAGGGGCCGGCAAAACCATTATGACAGGCCTGTATATTCGGGAGATGCTGTCTCGCCGCTTATTAAAACGGGTTCTTATCGTCCCACCCGCGGGTCTTGTCGGCAACTGGCAGCGAGAGCTGCAATTGTTGTTCAGTCTGACGTTTAACATTGTTGGTGGGAGCGATGCAAAAAACAACAATCCATTCATCGGTCCCCAAAGCGACAGGGTCATTGTCAGTGTGGACACGCTGGTCGGGGAGAGGGTTTTTGCACGGATCGCCGAAGACGTGGTTGAACCCTATGAGCTGGTGGTTTTCGACGAAGCTCATAAATTGTCCTGTGATCGGGGGGCGGATTACCGCATCCGAAAAACGGGTCGGTATAAACTTGCCGAAGCTGTCTCATGTGCACAGAACAGCCAGCGCGGCTGGCATTTGCCTTGGCATGCGCACCACCTTCTGTTATTGACTGCGACACCGCACATGGGAAAGGAATATCCCTATTATGCTCTTTGGCGGTTGCTCGAGCCTGAGATACTGACGACACCGGAAGCCTTCGACCAATTCCCGACCGAACAACGCCGCCACTATTTCATCCGTCGGACCAAGGAGGAAATGGTGCGCCTCGATGGAAATCCGCTCTATCCAAAGCGCCACTCGGATACACTGGGGTACGCGCTCTCGCAAGGCGAAGTCAGTGAACAACGACTTTACGATGAGACCACGGAATACCTTCGCTATGTTTACAATCGCGCCAAGCTGCTCAATCAGTCAGCAGCCCGCCTGGCCATGGGTGTGTTTCAGCGTCGCCTTGCCAGTTCCACGTATGCACTGTTATGTTCCCTGGAGCGTCGAATCGAAAAACTGGACAAGATTATCGATGATGTTCAGTCGGGTCGTCTGAGCATTGAACAACTTCTGACAATACAGCGAAGAATCCGGGAAGAGGATGACGTATTTGAATCGAAATCGGCGGATGAGGAAAGCGCTGAAGACGACGCTGAAGAAAACGAAGTGGCAGAAGATAACCTGTTGCAAGGTGTCATTGTTGCCTCATTGGCCGACCTTGTCGTAGAGAAGGAGCAGGTCCTTAAACTGAAAGAACTCGCTGAAAAGGTCCACGATAATGGCGGGGAATCGAAGTTTGAAACGCTGCGCCAGGTCATCTCGGAAGAGAAATATTCCCGTGAGAAATTTCTTGTTTTCACCGAGCATCGGGATACATTGAATTATCTCGTTCGTCGGTTGAACGGCCTGGGGTATACCGGCCAGATCGCCCAGATTCATGGCGGCATGCACTACACGGAGCGCCAAGAGCAGATCGAGCGTTTCCGAAAACCAACCGAAGAAAGCGGTATGCGCTTTATGATATGTACAGATGCAGCCGCCGAAGGAGTCAATCTTCAGTTCTGCTGGATCATGATCAATTATGACATCCCCTGGAACCCGGCCCGTCTGGAACAACGCATGGGCCGTATCCATCGTTACGGCCAGAAACATGATCCTGTCATTATCCTCAATCTTGTGGCGCCTGCCACACGGGAAGGCCGGGTCATCAAGACCCTGCTGGACAAGATCGAGAAAATCCGCAAGCAACTCAAGTCTGACAAGGTATTTGACAGTATTGGCCGCCTGTTCAGCGAAATATCCATCAAGGCATATATGGAACGCGTCGCTTCCGGTGATGATATCAACCAGATCGCCAGGGAATTGGATGGTCGTCTTACAAAAGAACAAGTCAAAGCGATTCAGGACCAGGAGCGTCGTCTGTTCGGGAATGGCGGCGATGTGATGAAGGAACTGCCGCGTCTGCGGGAAAGCATCGAGCATGAGACGTTTTTCCGGTTGTTACCCGGCTATGTGCGAAAATTCGTGGCTTCAACCGCGCCATTGGTGGGCATTAAAGTGGAAGGCGACCTGGGGGCCTGTTTTAACTTTCTGTCCGTCCAAAAAGGGGCGATCGATCCATTGTTGACGGCCATTGATGCCTATCCGCCAACGCAATCAAAAAAACTATCCATCTTACGTCCGGATGATCGTCAATCCTGTGTTTGGATACATCCCGGCGAGCCGGTTTTCGAAAGCTTTCGCGGTTTGGTTCGACAGAAACTCGGCAAAGATGCCCTGCGTGGATCAGTCTTTGTGGACCCCACAGCGTCCAAGCCCTATCTGTTCCATGTGGCGCGTTTGACGGTGATCCGGAAAGCTGATCCCGGAATTCCCGAACTGGCATATGAAGAAACCGTGGAATGTCGTTTGATGGGGGTGAAGCAGACAGAGAGCGCGGAGATCAGCGCCTGCCCTGTAGAACACCTTTCACTGTTGCGGGGCGCTCAGGGATTGCCGCCCCAAGCGCAGGCTATGGCCGTAGAAGCCTGTCGTCAGCTTGATCAGGCCCGGGCATATCTTACAGAACGCGTCTGCCGTTCGCTTGCGGTTGAATGCCGGGAAAAGCGGATGCTGTCTCTCCCCGAGCGCGAATCATTTGTCCGCCGCGGATACGATTTCCAGGAAGCCGAGCTGGCGAATGCGCGTGCAAAAATGGCACAGAAAGCGCGGGCCGGCAATAAGGGGGCCGCTGCCGAACTGAGTCACATCAAGTCGCAACAGCGCGATCTGAGCAACCGTCTCGAACGGAGTCTTACCATAATCCGACGCGAACCGGAACTTCTTGTGCCCGGCGACGTGACATTTATCGCCCATGCCCTGGTCGTGCCGTCCACAGACCCGGCTGAGCTTGAATGGCGGGATGACAATGTGGAGCAGATCGCCATGGATCTGGCCAAGGCTTTTGAGGAGGCCGAAGGCGCCACCGTCAAGATTGTTTGTACCCCCAAACTCGCCCGTGCCGCGGATCTGCCGGATCATCCCGGCTTTGATATCCTTAGCCTCAGGGCAGGGAATCAGCAGCGTTGCATCGAAGTAAAGGGTCGCGTTGGTGCAGAGGATGTGGAAATTACCGATAATGAGTGGGCGCGCGCCTGTAACCTGCGGAAAGATTACTGGCTTTACGTCGTCTATCATTGTGGTACGTCAACGCCCCAATTGGTCAGGGTTCAGGACCCTTTCGGAAGCCTTCTGGTTCGACCCATCAGCAGAACTCGACCGGTCGAACGTACGATCCGCGCTACGGTGGAATCGGGCGGCGTAAGAATCGGGCATGCCCGGATCATGGCGGTTGCGCAGATATGAGAACAAACATGGGTGGACCTCATCCTATCGCATCCGGATTAGGCTGTCGGAAATAAATAAATCCACTGGATTGCGACGGATTTTGGTTCGTCTGCAAGGCACATCCGCCGGTGCATATCGGGACATGTGCCGGTGGATGTAACGCAGCAGACGGGCCAAAAGACAAGGAAGATGTGGATTTATTTGTTTCCGACAGCCTTAATTGTTGCACTCAAATACAAACTTTAATAAAGCTTTCTTGCATAGGAATACAAATCATTTCATTGTCGCCCACCATCCGAAACAAACGCGGAGCATCATGAATATCGACCAATTGATTCTGCTTTCCAATGTAACGCTTGGGACAAAACCGGAAAAATATAAACGGTTTCTCCATCAAAAAATGAGTCCGGAGGCCAGGCTTGTCGGTATCAAGGGTCCGAGGGGCGCCGGGAAAACCACCCTTGTCAAACAATACATGGAAACATCCGGCTACGCGGCCACAGAAGTGCTCTATATCACTGCTGATCACCCCCGCGTCAATGCGGCACGGGTTTATGACATTGCGGAATCCTTTGAAAAAATTGGCGGAAAGCTGCTTGTGATCGATGAAATTCACAAACAAAGCGGGTTTGCCGCCGATCTCAAGGCCATCTACGACACCTTTTCCCTGAAGGTGGTATTTACCGGGTCCTCGGCGCTGCACATCGATCATGCCAAGGTGGACCTTTCCCGCAGAGCCGTGATCCATTCACTTCCCTGTCTGTCATTTCGCGAATTCATTGAACTGGAAACCGGCATTTCTTTTTCATCAATGGATCTGAAGACACTCGTTCAGGCGCATCCCGGGATCACCCTAAACATTGTCCAGCAACTCAAAGGCCATAAGATATTAAAACTCTACCGGGACTATCTCACGTACGGCGCATACCCATTCTACCGGGAAGGAATACGGGATTATCCGATCAAACTGATCGAGGTGGTCCGGCAGATGATCGATTCGGATCTGGCGGTCATTTACGACATCGACAAGGAAAACCTCCATAAATTGAACCGGATCATGGAACTCATCTGCCAATCCCCTCCCATGGAACTCAAGATCACCAAACTGGCCGGCGCCTCTGGCATCAATGTTCGCACCCTTTATGCCTACCT
The DNA here is from genome assembly GCA_050179135.1 of Desulfatirhabdiaceae bacterium. GTDB lineage: Bacteria > Desulfobacterota > Desulfobacteria > Desulfobacterales > Desulfatirhabdiaceae > UBA4064. Next base: position 18,500 of record JBFXFK010000030.1, read on the forward strand.
GGGATACATGGAGTCTGGAAGTCTCATTCGCAGAGTGGGTTCCAAAAGCCTTTTGAACAAGCCGGAAAAACTGTATTTCGATAATCCGAATCTATTCAGTGTGCTCTGTGACAATCCTGTGGAGGGTACTATTCGGGAAACCTTTGCTGCGGCCATGATCGGCAATGCCGGATACCGCTTGCATTATCCACCCAAAGGGGATTTTCTGGTGGAGGATCGATATCTTTTTGAAGTTGGGGGGAAAAATAAATCCTTCGGCCAGATTGCAAAAATTCCGGAAAGCTTTGTGCTGAGCGACGATGAGGAGTATGGCGTCGGAAACAGGATTCCTCTTTGGCTTCTGGGGTTTTTGTATTAATTTTTGTTGTTTCGTGACACGTCAACACTGCACATCTGGCCGGCAATGCGGCCATTGGAGGCCATATGGCTAAAATAGAGGGTATTCGAATCCGGAATTTTAAAGCTTTAAAAGATATAACAATCGGAAAGCTTTGGAGCCTGCAGAACGCTGTATCATTGACGCCGATGACCGCCGTTATCGGAAAAAATGGCGTTGGAAAGAGCACGCTCTTTGATGTCTTCGGTTTTCTTGCCGACTGTTTGAAGACAGGCGTTGAAGAGGCTTGCGACCTGCGGGGACGGGGAGGGTATGATCGCATCCGTTCACAAGGGCAAAACGGTCCGATAGAATTTGAAGTCTATTACAAGGAGGACGGCAACGCACGACCGATAACATACGAGCTATCCATCAGCCTGGACAAAACCGGCAGGCCTTATGTACAAAAGGAGCGGCTTCGCCAAAGAAGAAGGGGGCAGGACTATGGCAGACCTTTTTCATTTCTCGTGCTGAATGATGGCAAAGGGGTTGTGTGGAAAGGCGAAAAAGAAGGGCGTCAAATAGATGAAGACAAGGGACAACTTGATATACCTGGACTGATCGATTCTATTCTGAAGGATATAGTCAGCGAAGAAAGCAAGGAAACCGAAGTGGTGGAGCTTGAGGACAGGCGTAAACTGGGCATCGCCACCCTGGGATCGTTAAAGCAGCATCCCAGGATTTCGGCTTTCAGGCGATTTATCGAAGGCTGGTACCTGAGTTATTTTACTCCGGATGCGGCCCGGAGTCTTCCCTTGGCTGGCGCTCAAAAACATTTGAACATTCATGGGGATAACCTGGGGAATGTGGTGCAATTCATGGAACGGGAGCATCCCAAGCGATTCAAGTCGGTACTTGATCGAATCTGCCAGAAAATTCCCGGTGTGGACAAGATCGATACCGACAAGACGGCAGACGGCAGACTGCTGTTGCGATTCAATGACAGGGGATTTACGGACCCTTTTTATGCCCAACAAATGTCTGATGGAACCTTGAAGGTCTTTGCCTACCTGCTTCTTCTCGAAGATCCGACACCGCCACCATTCCTTTGTATCGAAGAGCCTGAAAACGGGCTTTACCACAAGCTTCTGGAGTCATTGGCCATGGAATTTCGCAACCATGCCACGGGGAAAAAGGGTGGGTCTCAAGTATTCATTACGACTCATCAACCGTACTTTGTTGACGCATTATCACCGGAGGAGGTCTGGGTCCTGGAAAAAGAAGATGATGGGTTTTCCACCATCAGGCGAGCGAGCGACGACGCAACAGTCAAGAATATGGTCGCCGAAGGCTTGCCTCTGGGTAGCCTCTGGTATAGCGATTATTTGGATGCGAGGTGAACGGATGCATTTTGAAATCCTCGTTGAAGATCTGTCAGGTAAAAAAGCACTGGATATTCTTGTCCCCAAGATCGTTGGAAAGCCTCATACCTTCAAAGTGCATCCATATAAAGGCATCGGTCGCATTCCCCGAAAGATGAAAGATACCGACGATGCCAGCAAGCGGATTTTGCTGGAAAACCTTCCAAAGTTGCTTAAAGGCTATGGAAAAACTTTCACCGGTTATCCGGATAGTTACTCCGCGGCTGTTATCCTGATCTGCGATCTTGACAAGAGATGTCTGAAAGCTTTTCGCCAGGAATTATTCGAAATTCTCAACCAATGTCATCCGAAACCGGAGACCAGGTTCTGTATCGCCATCGAAGAAGGCGAAGCCTGGTTCCTTGGAGACGTGAATGCGGTTAGAAGAGCCTATCCCGATGCAAAAAATAATGTTCTCAACGAGTATATTAATGACACGATTTGCGGGACATGGGAAAAGCTGGCCGACGCAGTTTATCCGGGCGGATCATCGGCCCTTTTAAGCAAGGGCTGGCAAACGATCGGTGCCGAGAAATCAAAATGGGCGGAAAGCATATCGGCCTGTATGGATGTGATGAATAACGCATCACCCAGTTTTTGTTATTTTCGCGACAAGCTGAGAGAATTGGCAGGAGTTATGGAATGACCGATAAACCCCGTCTCATCGAACGCGCTTTCCCGCTGAAACAGACATCGCTTGCCTCGGTACACGAAAAAAATGTCCGGCACGGGCACATATCCACACTACACATTTGGCCGGCAAGGCGGCCTTTGGCGGCTTGCCGGGCTGCGCTTTTGGCAACGCTGCTTCCTGATCCGGGCACGCCGGAAGAACGGAAAAAACTCTGTGAACGCATCGGCGGCACGGTTGTTGAAAAGATTGAGCGAAAGAAAATGCCAAATGGTCAAATCGTCGAGCGTGTGAAAGAAGAAACAACTGGTGGTGTACTCAGTTGGATCGGCACAGAGCCCAAATCCGGCGGCAGCAAAAAGATCGAGCAGCATCTCAGGGATGTTGCCTTTCGTGAAAGCGAGCTGGCCTGGTTTCGTGAGGAGATTAAAAAAGCCTGCGGTGGACGTGCGCCGCGCGTGTTGGATCCGTTTGCCGGCGGTGGCGCCATTCCACTGGAAGCCATGCGCCTGGGCTGCGAAACCACTGCGGCTGATATCAACCCGGTTGCCTGGTTCATCCTCAAATGCACACTCGAATACCCCCAGAAACTGGCGGGCAAAACGCATCCATTACCCGATTTCATTACAGATGACGAAGCATTCATGGAGGCGTTTTATAAGGCGCATCCCCATCTCGTCGGACGCACAAAACAAACCAGACAGCAAAAAGAAAAACCACAGCCAGGTCTGTGGGATAAAGAAGACTCGGGTCGCATTCCCAAGGCCGATCTTGCCTGGCATGTCCGCGCATGGGGGCGCTGGGTATTGAATCAGGCTCGCAAGGAGTTGGCCCAGTTTTATCCTACTTACGCCGATTTCGAACCCATTGATCTCAGGTATCCCAATCCCTACGAGAAACAGCCAATGCGTCTGGTTCCGCTGAAAGATGACGGCACTCCGGACATCGACGCATTGAATGCTGGCTTTTCCAGGGAATATCTTGCCGCAAAACGCAATCCGCGTTGGGTCGCAAAACCGACAGTGGCTTATCTTTGGGCCAGAACCGTGAAGTGCAAGAATTGCCGCGCTACAGTGCCGCTTTTGAAAACCCGATGGCTCTGCAAAAAAGAAAACAAACGCGTACTGCTGACAATGACACCTAAGGCAGACAAGAGTGGGGTAGAGTTTGACATACAGATTGATGTTCCAACTCATAGCGGTAACGCAGCGCAGAAACGTGAACATGACAAGCGGATTGGTGAAGGTACCATGTCACGGTCAGGAACAAAATGTCCGTGCTGCAGAACCATTATGACGATGGAAGATCTTAAAGTTGAGGGGAAATCTGGTGCTATTGATAATGATTTATACTGCGTGATAGTGGACGGACAAAACGGAAAAAATTATCGACAACCAACAATAGACGAACTCTTCGCAGCTAAGTCCGCTCGAAAGATTATTAAGACTTTGTACTCAAGTGTGCCAGTTGGATTGCCTCAAGAAAAGATTGCGCCTGCCAGCACAAGATCGATTTCTTGTCATGAGTATGGACTTGATTCCTATGCAAAGCTTATGACTGACCGACAGCAAGCTTTTATTGCATGTATTTCTCATCAAATTCGATCTGTTTGGGTCAATTTTGAATCAAGAGACATGAATGAATTTGGCTCTGGTGTAGTAGCATATCTTCTGTGTGTTTTCGACAAATCGCTCGATTATGGGAATACTTTAGCATCTTGGTACACGCAGAATGAACAAATATCTCATTTGTTCAACCGTTACTCATTTCCAATGAAATGGGACTATGTAGAAGCCGCCCCATTCGGTTGTGCATCAGGGAGTTGGGATTCAATGCTCAACTCTGTTGTACGATCAATAGATACAACAATGCGCGTTTTCCCAATAGATGTCAAAGCTCCAGAAATATTTTCTCAATCCGTCTTGGAAGGATTAAGCGAAGACCAATATGATATTGTAATCACCGATCCTCCGTATTATCAGGCAGTTTCTTATGCTGACCTTTCTGACTTCTTTTATGTTTGGCTTAGATGTGTTTTGGCAGATAGGCTTGCGCCTTTTATTGATCTGCTTACGCCTAAAGACCAAGAGATTGTTCAGCATATTCGTACTGACAAGAATAGAATTGAAGAGAGAAAGAAGTTTGAACGGTGGATGGCTGATGCATTTGGTCGAATACATCGTGCTTTAACTGCAGATGGATATCTAATAATTGTATTTGCACACAAAGATCCTGAAGCTTGGGAGACTCTCGTTGCCGCGATCATTCAGGCTGGTTTTGTTGTTGGTGCAAGTTGGCCCATTCAAACAGAAATGCCGAATCGTAGTCGCGGCTACGGCTTTTCAGCATTAGCATCTTCGATTTGGCTCGTCTGCAAAAAACGCCCGACAACTGCCCGCCCCGGATGGGACAACAAAGTCCTTGAAGAAATGCGGTCAAACATCAGTGAACGCCTGCGTGACTACTGGGACGCGGGGATTCGAGGACCGGACTTTGTCTGGGCGGCGACCGGTCCAGCGCTGGAAGCCTACAGCAAGCACCCCATTGTCAAGAAGGCAAATACCCCGGGTGAAGTGATGACGGTTAGTGAGTTTCTCTCACATGTTCGCCGCATGGTGGTGGATTTTGTGGTCGGCCAGGTGCTGACGGGTGATAAGGAGGGCTCGGACATGGCTGCTGTTGACCGAATGGATTCGCCCACAGCCTATTATCTGCTCCACCGTCATGATTTTGGCCTGGATGAGGCTCCGGCCGGCGCCTGCATTTTGTACGCGACGGCATGCGGCCTGTCGGGCCGCGACATGGAATCCGCCTGGGATCTGGTGTCGCATAAAGGGAGTGTTTCGGGCATTCAGGACGAGGACGAAGAGTCCGATCCGGATGCCGTCGAGACCGAATCCGAAGAGACCGGCGATGCGGGGAACAAGTTTAAACTTAAGACCTGGGCGCAGCGAAACCGCCAAACGATGGGGTATGAAGCGCCCAGCGGTCGCCCCGTCCCCCTGATTGACCGGGTCCATCGTTTGATGCATTTATGGCGGGCGGGTGATGTTCACCGGGTGGATGCGTATCTGGACGATAACGGCCTCCGGCGCCAGGAATTATTCAAGCGTCTGGTGCAATCAATGATTGAACTCTCCACGGCCGGCAGCGAGGAAAGGTCTCTTCTGGAAAGCCTGAGCAATCATGTTCAGGCCAAGGGCGCAACCGTTTCCGATGCGCAAATTGGACTGGCCTTCGGTGGTAATGACATCGCGGAATAACAAGGAGCAATGGTCATGGCAAAGAATCCCTGGAAAAGCTGGCATGAAGTCGTGACGTTGCGCGACGATCTCAAATCAGGCGAACTGCCGATGCACATGTTTGCCGCGGATCTGTACGAAGTCCTCATGCAGAGCGGCAAGCGTCCGGTTTATGAAGATCCGAATCATTTTTTCGCTTTGACATTTCCGACTTATAACCTGCGACAACTGGTACGGGATGTGGCGTTGCGGGTAGCCGGCAAGAACGACAAGGCGGTCCGTCAGTTGGAGCTGACCTATGGCGGAGGTAAGACGCACACCCTGATAACGCTCCGTCATTTGGTGACCGACCCAGCCGGCTTGCCAAAATTATCAGCGGTGGCGGAATTCCGTGAAGCGATCGGCCAGGAACCGCCAAAAGCGCGCGTTGCCTGCCTTTGTTTCGACAAACTCGATGTTGAAAAGGGCATGGAGGTTTGCGATCCAAAGGGAACCAGGCGGACCCTCAGGCAGCCCTGGAGCGTTCTTGCATTTCAGATTGCCGGAGACGAGGGGCTCAGAATTCTAAACGCCGAAAATAAAGCCGAAGAGCGCGAATCGGCCCCGGCGGAGAATCTGTTGATCGAGCTTTTGGAAATTCCGGTAATAGAGGGTTTGGGCGTTCTGATCCTTATCGACGAAGTGTTGATGTATGTTCGCGAAAAAGTGGCCCTGGACGCCAAATGGAACGATCGAATCATCAACTTTTTTCAGTACCTGACCCAGGCGGCAACCAAGGTGGATCGATGCTGTGTCGTGGCATCTCTGCTGGCAAGCGATCCGTTAAAGACCGATGTTTTTGGGCGTAGGCTTCAGGGCCAGCTTTACGACATCTTTCAGCGACAGCGCGAGGAAGCCGTTGAGCCGGTCGTCAAGGAGGATGTGGCGGAAGTTTTGCGCCGCCGTTTTTTTACACCCGAATCCATCAAGGATCGCGATGCCTTTCGCCCCCATGTTCAGGCAGCGATCAAGGGGCTTTTTGATCTGGATGAGCAGACCCGCAGACAGGGGGCGGATGCCGAGGCGCGGTTTCTTCGAAGCTTTCCTTTCCACCCGGACCTGACCGAGGTGTTTTACGCCAAGTGGACGCAATTGGATCGCTTTCAGCGAACCCGGGGTGTGTTGCGGACATTTGCACTGGCGCTGCGCGAGGCGGAAAAATGGGACACCAGCCCCTTGATTGGTCCCTGTGTGTTTCTCCCCAAATCCGGAAAAGAAGGTTTGTCCGAGGCCATGCGGGAGTTGGTAACGGTCGCGGATACCGAAGGGCACGAAGGGAAACGCCAGGCCTGGACGGGAATTATCGAAGGCGAACTGGAGCGGGCACGCGATATTCAGAGGGATTCTGTCGGACTGCGTTTTCGTGAAGTGGAGCAGGCGATTGTTATGACGTTTCTGCATTCCCTGCCCATCGGCCAAAGCGCCAGGACCCGCGATTTGACCGTGCTGATCGCGCCCAACCGCCCGGATAAAATCGAGCTGGAAAAGGGGCTGATGCGCTGGTCGCAAGTCAGCTTCTGGCTGGATGATCAATACACGGCTGCCAACGAAAATGAGTTGCCGGGAACATGGCGTCTGGGCAATAGACCGAATCTCACCCAGATGCATGCCGTGGCCAAGAGCCGTGTATCCGATGATCTGGTGCGCGCACGGCTGTTGGATGAAATCGGCAGGGTCAAGACGCTTTCGACCGGAGCCAATGCCGTGGGTGTCCGGGTGCATACCCTGCCGACAAAACCCAGGGATATCGAAGATGATGGTCTTTTCCACTACGCCATTCTGGGTCCAAGCGGGGCAAGCGATTCCGGAAAACCCGGTCCGGAGGCCAAACGGTATCTGGGTGAGACTAGCGGACCTGAAAAACCGCGTGTTTACCGAAACGCCGTCATTCTGCTGGCCCCATCCAAAGACGGCCTTGAGGTTGCCTCCGCATGTGTCCGCGACTATCTGGCGTGGGAACAGGTGGGTGTCAGTCTCAGGGAGCAACAAAAGGACGGCAATGTGGATGTCGCCCGAATGCAGACACTTTCCATTAACCTGGACAAGACGAAGGGACGCATTCCGGATGCGATCCGACAGGCTTACTGCACGGTTGTTACGGTGTCCGATAAAAATGAGGTGCAGGCATTCAAGATCAATGTGACCGACGAGCCTCATTTTACGATTATCAAAAACGATCCGCGATCCCGCATACAGGATTCGTCCATCTCTTCGGAGGCGCTGCTCCCGGACGGTCCGTACGATTTGTGGCGTCAGGGCGAGACAAGCCGCCGGGTAAAGGACTTGTCCGGTTCCTTTGCACAGCTTCCCCATTTACCCAAAATGCTGAAGGCCCAGGCGATCATCGATACGCTGGTCGAAGGCTGCCTGGCGGGTGCATTTGTGTTGCGCCTGACACGTCCCGATGGTTCATCCCGCACCTGGTGGTATTCGCGCCCGGATGAAACAGCGATGAATGACCCTTCCCTCGAATTGATATTATCCGAAGCCGCGGAACTGCAAGACATCGCATCATCGCTGCTGGAGCCGGAGAGTCTCCCGGATTTGTGGAAGAGCGATGCAATTTCCGTTCAGGCTGTGATTGATTATTTTAACGGCACGAAAGTGGTTCAAGTCCAACGGGATGGATATGTGGAGCCATTGCCGATTCCCAAGGCATCAACAGAAGTTATCAAAGCAGCCGTTAAACATGCGGTCGAATCCGGCGCGCTCTGGTTGACCAATGCCCCTGCCAGCATTCTTGCAGAGCCGATCCCGGCGGGAGTCCTAACTGAGCATGCGTTGATACAGCGGCCGCCCGTTAAAATTATGGCAGCCGAGATATTGCCAGAGACGTTGCCTGATGCGTGGAAAAAAGAGGAAGCCACCGCGCTTTCCATCGCCACAGCGCTCTCCCAGAAATTGGGTCAAACATTGCCGTGGAAAACCGTAAGTGATGTGGTTTCGGCCTCAATCAACGCCCGTTTAACCCACCTTGACCCCAAGTCCGGGAAATGGCCCTGTGAGTATCCAGCCGCGCAGGGCATTAAACTGAAAGTCTCTGCTGTTTCAGATTCTGGTGGAGGATATAGAGACTTCGGATCTGATTTCGGTGGAACCCGGACAAATTCCAATATCCTTGTTGCCCGCAGTGAATTGAAACCCTCCGAGATCCAGGATCTTGGGGATGTTATACCAAAACTGCTCGAGATTAAGAGCAAAGCCAATATTCCATTGGCTTTTCAGGTTCAGATTGAACTCGGTGACGGCGAAACGCAACCGGATGACGAGACGATTAAATCGATCAATAGTATATTGGGAGATATCAGCGACGGCTTTCAATTTGTCAAATAGTGCCAGTTCGGTCAAAGCGACACCACGAATCGATTCAGACCTCGGATCGGAATGGGATTTTAGCGTGGAGTGGTGGGGGGACGTTGATGTTTAGAATGCTTTGATCATATAACTAATTGAAATATTATTTTATTATTATTAAATATTCTTAAAGGCTATTGCCTCTTCCTAATATTTGAGGACGAATTGGATGGATTGATCCATTTGATTTTTCCTCTCCATTCGGCTTATGGGAATGCCATAACGCCAAACCTGCTGATTGCGACCACCCCCGACCCGGCTATCTTCAATTCGGTCCCGTAACTGGCTGACAGAATCTCTCCACGCCGTCCCGTCGATGAAAAACCCGGTGTTGACGGTCTTAATCCGGGTTAAATCATTGAAGTTGGGGGTTTAGACTAACTGCGAAAAAGTTGACTATGCGTCCCGATCCGCGCCAGATAGAGTGTCTTGTTCTCAATCTTGTAGATAACCAGCATATCCCCGCCGATGTGAAATTCACGATACTGTCCCCATTCCCCTTCCAGCGAATGATCACGTGCCTCAGGCGGCAAAGGCGCCTCCTGCATCAACAAGGCCATATACTGCACCAATTTGGCAAAATGGTTGTCAGAAAGCGATAGTATGGCGAAATCCTTGAGAAACTGTTTATGTCTTTTGACGGCGGACATTGCCCAACTCCGAAAGAATATCTTCAAACGAAACCGCCTCGATCTTTTCCCCTGCTTCGATCTGGCTCAATACTTTTTCAGTTTCTTTATTCGGAATTTTAATCTCAAAAGGCAACCCCTTGTGCCGTACAACACTATACAGGAACAAACGAACGGCCTCGCTTGTCGAAAGACCGAGCTGCTCCAGATATTTAGTCGCCTCTTTCTTTATCGCGGCATCAATTCGGAGTGTCATTGCAACGGTCATTTTTCCCTCCATTATATTTCATTTGACATACATTTTAGTCCCTTTCTGAAAAAAATCTAAAGGTGAATCGGAAACAGACAGGATTCACATGATCACTGGCATGGTTGCCCTTGCCATTTGGGTTATTCTTATTGGCCGGTTCTTTCCATCCTGCCATGAGAGCGCCCATCGGTTTCCGGAACATGGATTCCCATGGTCCGGATTTTGCGGTACAGCGTGCTGGTGTTGATCCCGAGTGCTTTTGCCGTCAGGCTGCGATTGCCCGAATTTTGAATCATCAGGTCCGTGATGAGTATTTTTTCCATGTCCTGAAGTGTCATCGGACCAATGGATTCGGAAATGGACGCGCCATTGCGCCGCAGTTCGGGCGGCAGATGCACCGGCTCGATCAGGTCACTCCGGCAAAACGCAAATGCCTGTTCCACAATGTTTTCCAGTTCCCGAACATTGCCGGGAAAATCGTATTCCATCAAACGGGTCAGGGCTTCGGGTGAAAACCCGGCAATGTTTTTTTCCTGAAGATGATTGAATTTCGCCACAAAATGATTGGCCAGAAGTGGTATGTCCTCCCGTCTCTCCCGAAGTTCCGGCAGGGTCAGATGAATCACATGGATTCGATAGTATAGATCCTCACGAAATGTTCCCGCCCCGATCAGTCTGGACAGATTCCGGTTTGTTGCGGCCACAATGCGGATGTCCACCGGGACCGGTTCGACTGATCCCAGTGGTTCAACAATCCGGTTTTGAAGCACCCGAAGCAGCCGAACCTGAAGCGCCGGAGAAATATCCCCGATTTCATCCAGAAAAATGGTCCCGCCGTTTGCCAGCACAAACCGGCCGATTTTATCCTGCCGGGCATCGGTAAAGGCCCCTGCCTTGTGTCCAAACAACTCGCTTTCCAGCAGCGTATCGGGCAGGGCCGCACAGTTAACGGGCACAAACCGTTTTTTTCGGCGGCGTGACAGATTGTGAATGGCCCGTGCAAACAATTCCTTTCCAGTGCCGCTGGCCCCTTCGATCAGGACCGTGCTGGTGCTTTCCGCAATCTGGGGCAGCATTTCAAACAAACGTATCATGGCCGGGCTCCGACCCACAATATCTTCAAACGTGTAACGGCTTTGAAGCTCCTTTTGAAGTTGACGGATCTGACTGACATCCTGAAATGTCTCCACGCCGCCGATGATCTCTCCGGCTTTGTTTTTCAGAATCGCCGTTGATATGCGAATGGGAATGCTTTTGCCCTGCTGATTGATGATATGGGCGGATCCATTGACAGTCGGCTTTCCAGTTTCAAAGGTCCGCCTGAGACTGCATGCTTTTTCACAGATGTTGGCGTGAAACACATCGCTGCAGGATCTTCCAATTGCATCGTTTCGTGAAATTCCGGTGATTCTTTCGGCAGCCCGATTGAATGTGGTGACTTTCCAGTCGGCATCAACCGTAAAAACTCCCTCATTGATTGAATCCAGAATGATATCCCGTTCATGATGATGCATTTCCGTTGCCACCCGTTTGCCCCCTTCCTGAAGCGATTAAATAGTCATAATGCACGAACCAGTCGGGCGCATCATTTCAAAATGCAATGATGTTGTCAATGACAATATGTTCAACTGAATGTAATTAAACGATAATATCGTTATCAGGATATGTGGCACAATTCTTGTTTAGGGTATGAACAATGAAGATTGGAATTGCTCACTGGCGGGGTCGCATTTCTCCAGTCCTGGATGTATCCGAAAATCTGGTGGTGATTGAAACAGGGGATGGAAAAGAAGTCGGCCGGAAAAATTACAACCTGGCTGGTCGCAGGCCATACCAGCGGGTCCGGGAAATTTCCGATCTTGGCATCGAAGTACTGATTTGCGGTGCCATTTCCTTTTTGCTTGAGACCGCGTTGGTCGGGAAAAAAATTCAGGTCGTGGC
>JBFXFK010000030.1:30422-37478 GCA_050179135.1 Desulfatirhabdiaceae bacterium
GGAGATACAGACTATGCCAAACAAGGATGGAACAGGACCGATGCCGGGCGGTGGAACCGGTCGGGGAAAACAGGCGGGATGTGGCGCCGGCCAAAGGGCCGGAAATTGTGTTTGTCCAAAATGTGGATATAAAACCGCCCATGTGGGCGGGCAGCCCTGTAATCAGCAGACATGCCCCACATGCGGCGCATCCATGAAAAAAGATATGAGTGGTTAAAAAAGGGAGTCGTTAACAACATGACAGATGACGTGATCAGGATTGGAAAACAGAAAAAAGGCATGTTCATTGACAAGGTCAAGGCCATGCTGCCGGAAAATGGAAATTTGAATCTGTGCCTGACCTGTGGCGCCTGCGCATCCGGATGTCCGGCCACGGGTCTGGACGGCATGGACCCCAGAAAATTTTTGCGCATGGCCGCTCTGGGGCTGGACGATGAAATCATGAAATCAGACTGGGTCTGGATGTGCTCCATGTGCCAGCGGTGCGTGTATGTCTGCCCCATGAAAATTGATATTCCCCAGTTGGTATACCAGGCAAGGGCCAGTTGGCCTCGGGAAACCCGGCCCAAGGGAATCCTGGGCTCCTGCGATATGGCCCTGAGAAATGAAAGCTGCAGCGCCATGGGCACATCACCGGATGATTTCCGGTTTGTCGTTGAGGATGTGTTGGCTGAATATCAGGAGGCCCAGCCGGAATTTGCCGAAATGGAAGCGCCCATCGACAAGGAAGGGGCGGAATTTTTTCTGAACCAGAATTCAAGGGAACCGGTGACCGAACCGGATGAGCTGGTGCCGCTCTGGAAGATACTTCATCTGGTGGGCGCAGACTGGACCTATGGTTCCAAAGGATGGGGTGGCGAGAATTACTGCATGTTCCTGGCCGATGACGACGCCTGGAAGCATATTACCAGCACCAGCGCCAAACAGGCCGATGATCTGGGATGCAAAATATTTTTGAATACGGAGTGAGGGCATGTCACCTATTCAGTCCTGGCAGGACTGAGAAAATTCAACATTCCCCACAACTTTGTCGTCAAAAATATTTATGAATATTACGCCAAATGGATTCGGGAAGGCAAACTCAAGGTCAATTCCGATTGGAACACGGATCTCAAAATCAAATTTACGGTTCAGGACCCGTGTCAGATTGTCCGGAAAAGCTACGGGGACGCCATTGCAGAAGATCTGCGGTTTGTCGTCAAATCCGTGGTTGGTGAAGAAAATTTCATCGACATGATGCCCAACCGCTCCAACAATTACTGCTGCGGCGGTGGCGGCGGCTTTCTTCAGTCCGGTTTCAACAAGGCCCGTCTGGAGTATGGCCGTTTGAAAGACGAGCAGATTCAGGCAACCGGCGCCACCTACTGCATCGCCGCGTGCCACAACTGCCATGCCCAGATTCATGAACTGAGCGAACACTATGGCGGCAATTACTCTGTTGTTCATCTGTGGACCCTGATCTGCCTGTCGCTGGGCATTCTGGGACCCCGGGAACGGGAGTACCTGGGGGATGATCTGAAAGAGCTGAATGTCTTTCATCCGGAAATGGAGGAGTAGCCAAGCAGGCATCGGAATATTTGATTGATCCGACAACAAGGAGAATCATGAAAAAAACGGTTTATACATTGTGTTTCATGTGTTCGGTCCGGTGTCCCATTGCGGTCACGGTGGAAGATGATGAGGTCATCGCTATCGGCGGAAATCCGTTTGTCCCGGCCATGAAAGGGATATGCCCCAAGTGTGCAGCAGCGATCGGATGGACCCATGACCCCCAGCGGGTCCAGTCCCCCCTCATTCGAACCGGTCCCAGGGGATCGGGGCAATGGAAACATGCCACCTGGGACGAGGCCCTGGATTATACCGCCGGCCGGTGCAAAGATATTTTTGCCCGATACGGCAGCAAAAGCGCGGTATTCTGTGAGCGGGTCAACCTGACAACCGATATTTCCAAAACCTTCATGAAGGCGATTGGGTCACCCAATTATTTTTCTCATGATACGGTCTGCAAAGGCTCCATCAACACCGCGTGCCGATCCATGCTCGGTTATACAGACGGGCAGATCAATGCGGACTGGGCCAATGCCCGTCATGTGGTGCTGTACGGCCGGAATGTGTTTGAAAGCATCGAAGTCAAGGCCATGAACGGCCTGCTGGATGCCATGTCAAAAGGCGCCAAACTGACCTGTATCGATCCCCGGGTCAGCATCACCGCAGCCAAATCCAGCCGGTATTTCATGATCCGTCCGGGAACGGACCTGGCCCTGAACTATGCCCTGATTCATGTGTTGATCAAGGAACATCTCCATTACGATGTCGCCTATGTCAACCGGTGGGTGGAGGGATTTGACCGGCTCTACAGCTTTATCAATCCCTATACGCCGGAATGGGCCGAGGCCGAAACCGGAATTCCGGCACACGACATCATCCAACTGGCCAAAGAGGTCAGTGAAGCCAAACCCGCGGTCATTTTTCATTATGGCTACCGGGGTTCCAACCACCCCAATGAAATCCATTTCAGACGCTCCATTCTGATGCTCAATGCCCTGTTGGGCAGCATCGAATCAAAAGGCGGTCTGTTCATCAAAAAGGGTCCCAAGGATGCCGGACTGAAAGCCGGTCTGAAAAAGTTCTCGGATCAGTCCTTTCCCGAGATGGAAGATACCCGTCGATTTGATGGCTGCGGCCAGGAAAAATTTCCCATTGCAGACCCGGCTCATGGTGTCGGGGCCATGTTTTCCCATGCGGTTCTGAATGAAGACCCCTATCCCCTCAAGGTGTTGTTCGCATTCCGGTACGACCCCCTGTATTCGCTGGCAGACTGGAATCAGACCCGGAAGGCGCTGGAAAAGCTCGAACTCATTGTATCATGCGACATCAATTTTGGCGGCACCACATCCCTGGCCGATGTCATTATGCCGGAAACGTTTTTTCTGGAACGATCCGATCCGCTGCAGATGGGAGCCGGACTCAAGCCGGCCATCAACCGGAGAATCGCCTGCTGCAAACCCCGCTTTGATACCCGGCCCATGTGGCTGATTCTGAAGCAGTTGGCCGAACGGATGGGCGCTGGCCAGTATTTTCCCTATGAAACCATCGAAGATATCTGGAATTACCAGCTCTCCGATACCGGAATATCCATTTCCGATTTTGATAAAAAAGGGTTTGTGACACTGACCGACAAGGCCATTTTGTGGGATCGCGACAATGGCCTGAATTTCAAAACACCATCCGGAAAAATTGAATTTGTGTCGAGCCTCATGGAAAAACACGGATTTCCTTCCTTTCCGGAGTATCCGAAAACGGAAATGCCCCCGGACGGTTTCCGGCTGATGGTGGGCCGATGCGCGGCCCATACCAATGTCATGACCCAGAACAACCCCTATCTGAATGAACTGGTTCCGGAAAATGTCCTCTGGATCAATGACGCGCGGGCCAAATCCCTGGGAATTGAAAACAATGACCGGGTGGAAATCGAATCCGGTGCGGGAAAAGGGCAAATCAAAGCATTTGTGACCAACATGATTCATCCCGAGGCCGTATTCATGCTGCACGGGTTTGGTCATCAGGAATCGGGCGCCCGGAGAAGTTATCAAAAAGGGCTGGCCGATGCCATGATTCAGGAAGCGATCATGGACCCGGTTGGCGGCAGTCCGGCATTTGATCACACGGTGGTTAAGGTGCGGAAGGCTGAAGACTGAAGGCTGAAGGGGGAGGCGGAAGGATGAAGGTGAAAGGATGAATGTTTGGCCGCATGACGGTCATTTTGCCTGGCTGACACGCATACCTCATTTCACAATACGTAGTGTTTGAACGAAAACTCCTGTTCAGACAAAATTCGAATATCGAAATTCGAAACAAATTCAAAATTCAAATGTCTAAATGACCCAAACGCTTTGTAAGACAATGCACCGTTTTGAACATTTGGGTTTGTTATTTGGGGTATTGTTTCGGATTTCGCGCTTCGAATTTCGAATTTTAAGATACAGAGAACGGGTTTCCGTTCAGGCACTACTTAATACTCACATCTCAATACTGTAGTCTACGATCCAAACGGAGAACGCATGGGAGATTATCTGATCTATACGGATTCGCAAAAATGTGTGGCCTGTCATGCCTGCGAAATTGCCTGCAAGACCAAAAACAGGGTTCCCATCGGAACCACCCTGGGCAAAATTGTGATCATGGGCCCCAAACTCGTCAATGGACAACCCAGAATGGCGTCCCTGTTTGTACCGTGCTTCCACTGTGAGGATGCCTGGTGCATCAATGCCTGCCCGGTGGATGCCATTCGAAAACGTAGCAAGGATGGTCTGGTGCATATTCTGCCGGATTTGTGTGTGGGATGCAAATCCTGTGTTCTGGCCTGTCCCTGGCATATTCCCCAGTGGAATGCCGCGGTTGGCAAGGCCATGAAATGCGATCTGTGCATGGACCGGATCGATGAGAATCTGGAGCCTGCCTGTGTTTCGGCATGTCCGACCGGTGCGCTCCAGTTTGGCGAACCGGCCACGTTGTCCCATCAAAGCCGTGAAACCTATGCGTTAAATCTCCTGGGACGGAGTCAGAGCCGCTATGGTCATTAAAAAGAGATATCCGACCTTTCCAAAAGGCGGGGTTCACCCCACTGCCTTCAAGGATTATACGGCAAATCTTCCGGTTGAAAATCTGCCGCATCCACACCGGGTCTGTCTGTTTTTGAAGCAGCATGTGGGGGCGGCCTGCCGGGTGTCCATCCCCAAACGGAAAGACCGGGAACCGGATGAAGCCCTGCTGTTGGGACGAAATCCCGGCCGGATTTATCAGAAGCTGGTGACCAAAAAAGACCGGGTCCAGGCCGGGGACATGATCGGAACGATGGACAGGGGACTGGGTGCGACACTTCATGCCAGCATCAGCGGATTTGTGCAGGGGGTCGCAGACGGGCTGCATCCCATGATGGGAAAGTCCCCGGCCATTGTCATTACCCATGATCCGGAGGAAACACCGGCCCAATACAGCCGGGAGGACTGGCATTCACTTCCCCGACAAACCCTTCTGGACCGGATCAGACTGGCCGGAATCGTGGGCCTTGGCGGCGCCGGATTTCCGGCCCATGCCAAACTGGATGTCAGCCCGGAAATTAAGCTGGACACCCTGATTCTGAATGGTGCGGAATGCGAACCCTATCTGACCTGCGATCACCGCATCATGGTGGAAAATGCCCATGAGGTGGTCGAAGGGGCCAAAATCATTTTACGCATTCTGGGTATTCAGGAGTGCGTCATCGGCATCGAAGCCAACAAGCCCGAAGCCATTGAATCCCTGCAAAACGCCATCGATGACCAAGGCGAGAAAAACGGCTTCCGGATCACCATCAGACCCCTTGCCGTCAAATACCCCCAGGGCTCGGCCGATCAGATCATTCAAAGTGTCACTGGCCGGGTCAGACCTTCGGGAAAACGGTCCTCATCCATCGGTGTCATGGTGCAGAATGTCTATACGGCCAAGACCATTCATGACGCCGTGGTTCTGAACAAACCGTTTTACGAGCGGGTCATTACCGTTTCCGGAAAGGGAATTGCCCGTCCGGCCAATATCCTGGTCCCCATCGGGGCCCATCTGTCCGACATTGTGACCTGGCTTGGCGGCGCCACGCCGGATCTGGCCAAAATTGTCGTTGGCGGGCCGATGATGGGATATGCCGTATCCAGCCTGGACGTTCCCATCACCAAAACCACATCGGGCGTGCTGTTTTTGACCCATGATGAAATCAATGCCGAAGCACATGGCCCCTGCATCCGGTGCGGATTTTGTCTGGATGCCTGCCCCATGGGGCTGGAGCCCAATCAGGTCGGCATCTGGGTGGAGGCGGGCCGGGGTGCGGAAACTGCGCCATTTGGTCTGATGGACGATTGTTTCGAATGCGGCAGTTGCGCCTTTGTCTGTCCGGCAAAACGACCCCTAGTCCAGTTTATCCGTTTGGCCAGAATACAGATTCGGGAAGCCGAAAAGAAAAAAGAGAAACAGAAATGACCCAGACAGATCTGATTGTATCGGTATCGCCCCATATCCGACAGACCGTGACAACAGAGGCCATCATGTGGACCGTGGTTGCCTGCCTGATGCCGCCCCTGATTCTGTCGGTTCATATTTTCGGTTTTCAGACCCTGCTCATCACCCTGGTCAGTGTGACTGCCTGCGTGGCCACAGAGGCCATATCCCAGCGGCTACTGGGCAGGCCCATCCAAATACGGGATGGCAGCGCCGTCATTACCGGGCTGCTGCTGGCCTATGTCATACCGCCTGGCGCGCCCTTCTGGATGCCCATTACCGGCGCCGTCATGTCCATATTTGTGACCAAGGTCCTGATGGGCGGGCTGGGCTACAATATCTTCAATCCGGCCCTGATCGGCAGGGCCTTTCTGGTGGCCACCTATCCGGTGGCCATGACCACGGCCTGGCTGACCCCCATTCGGGATGCGGCCATTTTTACCCATATGGGCCGGAATGTGGATGCGATCTCTGCGGCAACCCCCCTGTATGTTCTGAAACATGAGGGCATGGCGGCCCTGATTGACCAATTCGGACCTCTGAAAACCATTTACCGGGATTTTTTTATCGGGCTTCAGCCGGGCTGTATCGGGGAAACCTCGGCCTTTCTGATTCTGATGGGCGGGATTTATCTGATTTATAAGCACTACATCACCTGGCACATTCCGGTTTCGGTCATCGGGTCGGTTGCGTTGCTGACCTGGGTATTTGGGGGGGATAGCCTGTTTACCGGCAATCCGGTTCTGGCAGTTCTTTCCGGCGGTGTCATGCTGGGGGCTTTTTTCATGGCCACGGACTATGTCACATCCCCCATCCAGCAAACCGGCAAACTGATCTTTGGTTTGGGTGTCGGAGCCCTGACCGTGCTGATTCGACTGAAAGGCGGATATCCCGAAGGCATCTGCTATGCCATTCTGCTCATGAATCCCCTGACACCGACCCTGGATCAGTGGTTGAAACCCAAACGATTTTCCGAAGGCGCAAAATGAGAGAAATTGTCAAAATCACCATTGCCCTCACCATCTC
>JBFXFK010000031.1:0-32116 GCA_050179135.1 Desulfatirhabdiaceae bacterium
ACAGAATTCAGAAGACAGAATTCAGAATAAAAAGGTATATGTCATTTTCATAGACGGGGGTGAAGCTCCCGGAATGATTCATGAGCGTTTACCGTGAAAATTCAAAAAACGTTTTGGGTTTTAAGTGTTGGGTTTTGGGTTGAAAGCGGTACATGTCATTTTCATATGTGGGACCGTGAGAAACCATCCCGTATTGAAACATGAGTCGTGCGCAATAGCAGCCAAGCCGTCTGACGGCTGCCCTGCCTGAATGCGGTAATGCGGCGCCTTCAGTCTTCAGCCTTCAGTCTTTCATCCTTTTTCATTCATATACGGTGAACGCATCAAAATGATTCATGAATATTTATCAATTTTTAAGAACACCCTGCAGTGACCGACTGTGCAGATTGGGATATCCCCTGTAACAGCATTCCGGCAATTTGGTCAGGGGTCAGGACCCTGCCCGTTGACAGAACGCGTCCGTCAATGACCAAAGCCGGCGTGACCGTAACGCCCATTTTCTGGAAGTAGCCGAGATCCGTACGTTTTTTGACTGTGACCGACCCGCTCAGGTCGGCGCGCGCCAGTGCTTCCAGAACGTTCTGGTAGAGCTGGTCGCATTTGGCGCATCCAGGCCCCAGAACTTCTGCCACACGCCGGTTTTCCGGGGCCATCTCTGTTTCGCAGCCGCAGAACGCCCGGACCCAATTCACGACCTGTTCCCGGCCGGGAACACTTCCTTCATGGACGCACCTGCTCCCGATCACCAGAACCGGCGTCATCATGATTCCGGCCTCACGCGCCTTTTTCTCGCAGGGGCGCAGCAGTTCGTCCAGTTGTGGCGACCATTGTCTGGCGGTCATCGGGCAGCAGGTATGGCTCTCGGATGCTTCATCCGATGGCGCAGATCCGCCGATCAGGGCATACACGGCGTTCCAGTCGATATCGACATTTGTCCTGCGGGCCACGTCCTTGGCCGTGCCAGGCTCCAGGCCGCAGGCAGCCGCAAATTGCCGGGCCTCTTTTCCGGTGTAATTCAGGTGACGGACCGGCACGGTCAATTGCAGATCACTGACGACATCTTTCACCATCCGGGTCAGGTAATCACAACGCGGGCAGGGTGGTTCGGTACCGATGATCCAAATCTCCTGTTCAGCCATATCGATGCACTCCTTTCTGGTCATTCGGGTTTCGGCGGGCGGCATCACCTTCTGCCACCTGGTCGGGCGGGATATTCAACCGGTTTTTCACTTTTGGCCGCTGATCGCGTATTCGATGATCTCATCCCGGCTCATGCCGCCCAGTCCGAGCGTTTCCAGCGTGAGACCATTTGCCCGATAATCATAACCGGTGAATACCGCCGTCAGATCGGTCATGGCGGATGTTACGGGCGTGCTGAGGCCGACCACCCGGGCCAGTTCTTCCATCGGAATGAACGAATAACAGATATCCTCCACCAGAAGCCGTTCAATTTCTTCGATCTGGTTCCACTTCTGCGCATGGCGGTCGGACGGCGATCCGTGAAGTTCATACAGGTTGTCACCTTCCAGCTCATAGATACGCCGGCAATCCGCCGGCCACGTGTCGGTGATGCAATCATAGGCCGCGGCGATCTGCATCCGCTCGCCATCGTGAGCATCGGTCAGTTTTGAGGCGCACATGGACACCTCCCCGTAGAACCGGAAGATTTTGGCCCGTTCAAAAAAGAATGCCGCCCGGGGCAGAGTGATCTGCACATGAACTCCGGGATTGCCGGGCCGGAAGTTGAGTTCGATCACGTTCTGGCATACTTGGGTCTGAGGATATACTTTGCGGATGGCCTCCAATGCAGCCGGGTTTCCCGCGGCCGGCCAGGCTGCGATAAAAAGCTCCCGTTTCCAGTTGCCGATCTCCACCGCCGCAGGCCCGATCTTGCCGCTCAGATAGGGCATGATGACCATCTCGACAAACGTGTATTTGTCAAAGGCCCCGGTGTTTTTCAGCAGGTCCCGGCAGCGGAAAGACGCCCAGTAACCGGTGGTCACGACAACCGTCTGTCCTTGGGAGAAATGGGGGGCCAGATGTTCGAGACAGGGTTCAACGGCCATTGCCGGAACATTGATAAAGACAATCTCGCTGCCATCCAGGGCCGTGGCCGCATCGTCCGTGATCCCGTGAAGCTTGACCAGGCCGGTTTTGCCCGAAAACGGCAAGCCGGTCAAATCGATGCCCCCGTTGGCCCGAATCGGCTCCAGATTGTCCCGGAAACGGGGTGTCTCATACAGATTGACCCGACATCCCATCATGGCCAGATCAGCCGCAATGGCCATTCCCCCACTCCCACAGCCGCAAATTGTCACATTTGGAAGATTGTTCATCCATGATCTCCTGAAATATGTATTGCCTTGTCTTCAAATTACAGAATAACCGAAACGGAAACCACTATATGAGAATCTTCCGAATCTTCCCCGGTAGCTTGGCTATAGACTTTCATTCAGAAAGCTTCACCGGGGTTGTAAATCCGGGGGCTTTGACGGCAAGCAGCGAACACGAAAGCTGTTCGATAATGGCTTCGGCGGTATTCCCGATGATCAGGCCAGATATGCCTGTACGGGCGATCGTTCCCATGACGACGAGATCCGCTTTCAATTCCGCGGCCAATGGCGCAATCATCTTCTTTGCCGGTCCTTTGGGCAGATGAAATCTGGGAGAAAGAAAATCATAAGCATCTTTTCCGATCCATCCGCGCATCTCCCCGGCCAGCAAAGACAGTCCATTCCTGTGCTTCAGACCTTCTTTTTCAACATAATCAACCATGTCTGCAGGCGACATGCCGCCCCGCGCCAGGGTGTTGGTTTCGGCAAAGGCTTCCCACGCATGAACCAGGTGCAGGGAAGCAAAGTCTGACAGCGCAAGCGAACTGGCCAGTTCAAGAATTTCGCGGTTGAGGTCATGATCCGTTCCCAAAGGATTCAGCGGGTCGAAATCGACAGCCACCAAGATGCTGCCGTAGTTGGATTTTTCGGGAGGCTTCATAAGCCAGACCGGGCAGGGACATTTCCGCAGCAGGTGCATGTCGTCACTGCCAAACAGCCTGTGGGCCCAATTCGGATTTTCCGCTGGTTTGACGACCAGGTCAAAAGCGTTTTTCAACACGGCGCGAATCACTTCCAGAAATGTCTTGCCCACCAGAACATCCACTCGAATATTCAGGCGTTGTTTGTAGGGTTGCAGCATGGATTCCAGGAAGTTGCGACGATCTGCCATGATGGCCGTCTGCAGTTCAGTGGCGTCACCCCAGGCGGACGGCAATCCGCAACAGGCCATGACGACCTGGGTCGGAATCACGTCCACGACAGTCATATCCGCATGGTTGTTTTCAGCCAGGGTGACAGCACGTTCAACAGCGGACGCCTGATCCACGGTTGATTCGTTGACATACAGAATGTTCTTGAACCGTTTCATCATCACCTCGTATCCCTTTGGGTTAACGGGTTCGTCCCATAAAGATTTATTTGTTTCCGACAGCCTTATATCGGTTCCCGGTTCTTCAACCCGTTGATCACTCCGGCCTTTCCGATGACAATCAGGCAATCTCCGCCCAGCAAACGATCTGCCGGGTGCATGGTCGTGATATGCTCCTGACCTCTTCGAATCCCGACCAGTGTCGCACCATATTTTTGTCGAAACCGCAGTTCCTCCAGAGACTTGCCCGAAATGACCGAATCTGCCGATACCTTGATTTCCGCGACTTCAAAACGGTCGGCATCTTCGGCATCCACTTGTTCCTCTTGCTCGTTAAGAATATCTTCCGCATCCCGCAGCCCGTCCGGATGCCCCATCAGGAGCACTCGATCTGCCGGAAAAATCCGGAAATCCGGCTTCGGTTCATAATAGACGCGTCCCCCCCGGCTGACCGCCAGGACAGATACCCCTGATATCGACAGGGGGAGTTCCCGGATGGTCTGACCGGCTGCGGATGCATCCGAACGAATGCGCAATTCCAGAAACGAGATGGGCCAATCGACACTTTTGGGCAGAAAGTCCATGGCATAGGCCAGGGCGTCGGCAGCCTGTTCCGTTGCATCCTTGAAAGGACGAAAGATCAGGTGGGCGCCCGCTTTTTCGAACTCGGCAACTTCTTCTCCATTCGTGGCCGTCAGTGCTATTTTTCCGCTGTAGCCACTCTGTTTCAGATTCTGGATCAGCGCCAGGTTCATTTCTTTTGAACGAACGGTGCTGATGACCCACCGCGCCCGGTTCAGGGGCATATGTTCATGCATATCCGGGTCCGCCATGTCCCCATACAAAACTGGTACGCCTTTTTCGCGCCATCTGTCAAGGGTGTTGGGATCGAAATCGACCCCCAGCATAGCGGTTTTTCGACGCAACAGGTATTCCCCGAGTCCGCTGCCATAATTTCCCAACCCCACGAGAATCACATCGACCGCTGCTGCTTCCTTGAGTGTGTCGATGGCCGCTTCCCGGTATGGGTTGCGCCTTTCGAATATCCTCAGGGGGCCGGACAGGATACGATACAGCGGATCGGAATAGAGAATCATGTATGTGGACAGGAAAATGGTCACGACACCCACAAGGGTGATCAGCCCCACGGTTTCTCCGGAAATGTGGCCGATATTCAACCCCATGGCTGCCACGATCAGCGAGAATTCACTGATCTGGGCAACCGTAAGCCCGGCAAGAAAACCGGTGCGGCGACGATAGCCCATCACGCCCATGATGATCAGAACGATGACGGGATTGCCGATGAGTACAAAGATGGAAAAAACCAGCGCCGGGACCAACTGCAATCCGACCATGGACAAATCCAGACGTGCACCCAGGTCGATGAAGAAAAACAGCAGCAGAAAATCCCGAAGGCTGGTGAGACGCGCCCCAATGGTGTCCCGATAGGGCGTGGATGCCAGTGAAACACCTGCCAAAAACGCGCCCACCTCCTTGCTGAACCCCAACAGTTCACTTGCCGCACCCAGAAAAACCGCCCAGGCGATTGCGAAAAGCGTCAACAGTTCAAGGGAATGTGATAAACGCACGGTCAGATACGGAATGACATATTTCATCAACAGGGCGACAGCACCCAAGAACCCGAAACCCTTTGTGGCGATTATCAACACCGGGACATATCCGGACTCCTTCCCGGCTACGGATGATCCCAGGGTTGTCAGGCCGACCAGGGCCAGAATGGCTGCGATATCCTGAACAATCAGAAATCCCAGGGCAATCTGCCCGTGAAGGGCGTCGATTTCCTTTTTGTCCGACAGCAGTTTCACGACGATGATCGTACTGGAAAACGTAAGCGCCACCGATACATAGGCTGCGCTGAGATACGACATGCCCATGGGGATCGCCAGGAAAAAACCGATGATCGACGTAAAAACAATTTGTCCAAGGCCGGTCGCCAGAGCGACAGGACCGGTGGTGCGAATCAGATTCAGGTCGAGTTTCAGGCCTACGATGAACAACAGAATGGCGATACCGATATGCGCCAGAAGTTCAATCTGTCCGTAACTCCGGATGATACCCAGAAAGGAGGGGCCGGCCAGAATGCCCGCCGCCAGATACATGATGATCAATGGTTGCCGCAATTTCTGCCCGACAATTCCCGTCAGGGTCGCAAGGCCCAAAATGGCGGCAATCTCTGCAAAAGGATGTGCGTTTATCACGTTATGACGGTCCTTTCGTGTTTAAAATATCTTTGTCGTTCCCCTAATGCCCTTTACGCCGGTTTCCGTTGACGTATCTCCCCGCTTATCCTGGCGCAGCCTTTCAGATGCCGTTGGATCCCCCGCATCCATTATTGACTGGTTGCGCCCGCCTTATTTTTGAGATCCCGCTTCACGGACTTGATGTATTTCCCGAAATCACGGTCCTTTTTTCTTTTTTCGACATACGACATCTGATAAAACGCGGACTCTTCCCGGATACGCATGTAACTGTCATAGTGGGATTGGCTCATATCACCTGAATTCAGGGCCCCGAGCACCGCGCAGCCGGGCTCGTTTGCATGACTGCAATTTCTGTAACGGCAACCGGATGCCAGCGCAATGATGTCGGAAAATCTGTCTTCTATCCCGATTTCGGCCCCCAGAATTCCAAACTCACGCATTCCCGGGTTGTCAATGACCAGGGCGCCGCCATCGAGGATGCTCAATTCCCTCCGGACGGTCGTATGCTTTCCCTCGCCCGTTTCGCTGACGCTCTGTGTCTGAAACCGCTCCCGGCCCATCAGGTGGTTGATGATCGTGCTCTTGCCAACCCCGGATGACCCGACAAAGCAATACGTCCTGGCGGGCAAAAGTGTCTGTCTGAAATCGTCAACGCCTTCCTGCGTGACGTTGCTCAGGGTCATCACCGGCGCCGATACACCTGCTGCGCGGATAACTGCCAACTGGGAAGCCAGCACCTCCGGCGCAACCAGATCCGTCTTGGTCAGAAGGACACATGGATCAGCCCCGCCATCCTGAACCATGACAAGATAACGCTCCAATCGCTTGATGTTGAAATCATAATGGCAGGACTGGACAATAATCACACAATCAACGTTTGCCGCAATCATCTGATAATCGGCGGATTCTCCCGCTGACCGTCGACGCAGAGAAGTCCGTCGCGGCAGAAGCTTTTGGACAAGACCCAATTCGTCAGCCGGAAGTTTTTCGACACACACCCAGTCCCCCACACACGGAAGTTCCTCTGACAGATGGTGCCGGTACAGATAACTGCCTGCCAGCTTTGCCCGGAAGGTTCCAGTTTGATCCATAACCAACAACCAGTCACGATCGATGGCAGCAACCCGGGCAATGGTGTCCTCAGGTTCGCTTTCCGCCCTTTCTTCAAACCACTCATTCCACCCGAGTCGAGTCAGATCAGTTTGTCGTTTTTTCATTGATCACCCAGTTGTTTCAAAAAAAATGTTATCAGTGCGTCATGACGGAGTTCAGCGGATGCAGCAGTCCGTCCGATGGAACAAAATCAAGACATTGTTACGAGTACACATTTCTCCAGTTTCCGGAACTTGACAAGCTGTTTCACGGATTTGGTCAAGACCGTTTTTCCCCTTTCTCAGACAGGGCAGTCCGAACCACATCAGCAAACTGTCCGGCAGTCGGCAGTTTACCTTTCATTTCGGCTGGCAGTTTCTACAGAAGCTGATATTCGGCGACCCCGATGGGGTTCTGTCTGGATTTGAGCGCATACTTGACCTCCACGTCGTCCTTCTCGGCGCAGAGGATGATGCCGATGGAGGGGTTGTCATCAACAGGACATTCCGGCTCCAGCCGAATTGCGCCGTGGCGCGAATATAATAAAGCCGGGCGGCGGGATCTGTGAGCTTATTTAGAATCAGCAGGTTGTGACCCCACGGAATTTCTGAGACAAGCTGTCCCAGAAATTCCGTCACCTTCCGGTTTGTTGATTTGGCGACAAGCTGTCGCCAAGTTTCAGTATCGTTCGATGCTCCGCCCAATTTGGCGACAGCTTGTCGCCAAATTGCCTCGTCAGAATAAACGAGATAGAAACGCTTCATATCCCGCAGGTTGCGCGGTGAAAAGCCGGTTGTGGCTGGAAACGCTTCCAGCAAATCGGCTGAAACACGGTCAATCACCGACTCTCCCCAACCGAGCATTTTTTGTTTTTCCACAATTCCGCACCCGATATCCCAATAGAGCAGTATCATATCTCGATTCACGGCACGAGCGGCCGAAATCCGGGCCGCGGTGACACGGGCTTTCAAATCTTCGATGAACTGCCGTGTTCGCCAGTTGCTTGAAATCCTTCATGGAATATGACATCGCCCTGAGGCATGTGACCGTCAAATGAAAGGGCAAAAAATACTTCTTGCGGAACGCCATCGTGGACCAAACCGGCAACATTCTCAAATCCGAACTGCCGGTAGTATGCCGGATGGCCAGCAAGACAGCAGCCTTTGGCATTGAGATTTTTCAGCCTCGAAAGACCTTCCTGTATCAATGCTTTGCCAACACCATTGCGCTGGTGTGCTGGCAGTACAGAAACCGGACCAAGCCCGTACCAGTTTCTGGCGCCGTCAGAGATGTTCACGGGAGAAAATGCGATGTGTCCCACAACAAGGCCATCTACTTCTGCGACCAATGATAGGGTCAGGGCCTTTGCGGATCGAAGTGCCGCAATGATGAACTGTTCCGTGTGGTTGCTGATCTCCAGAGTCTTGAATGCAGCGCGGGTTACCTCGGAAATGGCATCGATATCGGCAGTTGTCTCGTCTCTGATAACAATCTTTTGTGTCTTCATTGGAATTCCGTTTCATCGTGTTGTGTGTCCAACGCAACAAATAAGGCTGCTGGAGTTGAATAATTTCATAATATTATCACCGTAAAGACGCAAAGGAAATCCATAAAAAAGGATGAAATGGTTATCCGGTCGCGTGCGGATTCAAATCTCCTGACATCCGGCTTTCAGGAGGGGATTTCGGTTCAGGCACGATTTACGAGTGTTCGATAGGCTTCAGTGATCTGACCGCTTTTTTCCAAGCAATAACAGCCTGGCATCGCCATCTGCCTTGACGCTGGCGTACAGCAGATACGGTGCAAGAAACATCATGCCGCCGAAAAACGCGATAATCCCCAAGGCAACGCCCCCTTTCGAGAAATGGTGGCGCCAGGCCACCCATATGCCCGAAAGCCCCAGAAAGGTCATGAAATCGAAGTTGAACTGGCCGGACCAGGTCATTTCAGCGATGTTGGAAAAGAAGATGGGAAGCAGATTCCATCCGTGATCGCTTCCGACAACGAATGTGTATAGGGTCAAGCAGGCAAAAACAACAACAAGGTAGATACGGAATAGGTTCATCAGTTATTCTCCTTTCATCGTTATGTCAGGCTCGAATAGTTTTTACCACCGAAAGGACACAAAGGGAATCCATAAAAACAGGTTGAAAACGGTAGTCCTCTAACGCGCAGCTTCGAGGACGAATTGAAAACGCTATCAGCAGGATTTTTGGGCGTAATGACCAAAGGCAGAACCAGGCATCATTTGCGAAATTTTTGGGGGAGTGTTACCTTGAGGAATAAATAACAGGTATGCTTTCAGAAGTATTTTTCCTGCGTGGATAAAGATGTCGGATAACCATACGGTCCGGCATCTTTTTGATCGCTCATTTTATCGGAATTTGACGAATATGATATTTCGGAAGGATTCCAAACCCCATGCGATTTGGCTTGTGCTGTCTGTTCAAACATGAAAACGTATCCTTCCGGACGACCACCGCCAGGGCACTGTCCGGCATGGCGCGAACGGATCAACTGCTCAAACTGTCCGGCATCTGCCGTAACAACGCACAAAATCTGCAGTTGGCTCTGGAAACCGTTCATCGGCTCGGAATCGGCGCTTTCCGGATCATGTCACCGCTGTTTCCCCGGATGACGCATCCCGATGTGGGCTATGTGCTGAATGAACTTCCGGATGGTGAGGCCATCGGACGGATTCTTGGGGCAGTCCGGATCTTTGCCGGGCTGCACGATATCCGCCTCAGCTTCCATCCGGACCAGTTTGTCGTGCTGTCGTCACCGCACCCGCAGGTAGTTGCCAATTCCATCCGGGAGCTGGCGTATCATGGAGAACTGGCCGAGGCAGTGGGAGCAGATGTGATCAACATTCACGCAGGCGGCGTGTATGGCGACAAACGGCTTGCCCTCCAGCGGCTCTGTCAGACCTTTCCGGATTTGCCGCCATCTGTCAGAATCCGTTTGACGCTTGAAAATGATGATATCAGCTATACCGTGCGCGATCTGCTGCCGGTATGCGAAAAACTTGGCATTCCCCTGGTGTACGATGTCCATCATCATCGCTGCAACCCGGACGATCTGTCCGTTGCCGAAGCGACCCGTCTGGCTGGTGAAACCTGGCAGAAAATGGGGCGGGAACCCTATTGCCACCTGTCTTCGCCAAAGGCTGGCTGGGGCGGGAAAGATCCCAAACCACATGCCGATTATATCGATCCGGCGGATGTTCCCCTCTGCTGGCCCGGTAAGGAAATGACAGTGGATATCGAAGCCAAGGCCAAGGAACTGGCTGTCCTTCGGTTGATGAATGAACTTCGGCTATCCGGATAAAAATTCTGGGTATCGGCTGGGCAAAATTCGAATATCGAAAGCCGAAATTCGAAACAAATTCAAAATCCAAATGTCGGAATGACAAAAAGGATATATCAGTCGATACCGTTTTGAAATTTTTTGTTTGGGTCATTGTTTCGGATTTCGTGCTTCGAATTTCGAATTTTATAATACAAAAAAAATGTTTCCGTTCAGAATAAAGGCGGTATTCAATGACACAAAATTTCTGGAGAATCATCGTCATGAGCATTCTGTCGACAATACTGGCGGCCTGCGCCGGAGAACGTCCGAATAATCTGGGAACGCAAAACGGCAGGTTGGCAGCCTGCCCCGGCTCACCCAATTGCGTGTCGAGTTATGCAGAAGACAGGAAACACCACATCACACCACTGGCCTTCAGTGATGCCTCTCATTCGGCATTCAAGCGCCTGAAGCTGGTTCTGGAACAGCGAAATGACACCACGATCATCACGGAAAGCCCAGGTTACCTGCGGGTTGAATTCCATACAACCCTGTTCGTGGATGATGGCGAGTTTCTGCTGGATCAGCAGCAAGCCGTTATTCACGTCCGTTCCGCGTCACGTATCGGGTATTCGGACCTGGGAAAGAACCGAAACCGGATGGAGGACATCCGCCGGGAGTTTGAGTTGGCTGCTGCGAAGCCATAATGCTGGATTCACGGCATATCTGTATCCGTCAATTCATTCATGCGGATAAACGTGAAAAGAAAACATAGCCAATATGGTTAACAAGGCCCGTTTTGTTGACGTTCATATCACTGTTCCCGCGTCAACTGGTTCTGCAGCCAGTCACGGACTTCTCCCTCAACGGCATAAACGCCCTTGTTGTGACCAATGGAATCCATAAACCGGGCCTTCAGTTCTTCCGGCATTTCAAATTTTGCCAGATCCACAGCTTCCTCGGAATTCCGTTTCACCAGATAAATGACCGGAAATCCCCGCCATGTGTTTACCACAAAATAGTGGGACACATCATCCTTGGAGCGAATGACATAGTTGCCGCGTGCCCAGTTGTTTCCCCATTCCAGATACAGACGAACCGCTTCTTCGGGAGTCATGTCCCAGTCTATGGCATTTATCAGATGTCGATCATTTCGGATTTCAGAAAGTTCCAGCATGATATCCCTCCTGTTTTGTTTAAACGCTGATGACTCAATATGGTCGTTTGAGTGAATTTTATGATCTCGGCGACTATTTTTGGTTTAAATAGAAACCATTCCTATTATTGACCAAATTAATGTCTGAGTGACCATGCGTCAAGAGGTCAGGCTGCTTCACATGCCACTTTTATCTTTTTGATGGTTTCCCATGAAAACGGTTCCCTGCTGCAGGGAAGAATGGCATTGTTGGTATAGATGGGATCATCCTCCAGCGGATATCGTGAGGATTTGACAGCCTGCTGCCACAGGGGGGTGTGGGGAATGGGGGAATAGTATGCCGGAACCGGTGTGATTCCAGTTTCTTTTACGATCTGAATGGCAATTTCCACATCCGACACCGGTTGCCCCGGGCATCCGGCCAGAAGATAGGCGCCGATATCGCAGGCCTGAAAACCGGCGTCTTTCAGACAACTCACCGCCTGATGAAACTCGTTTCGGGTCACCTTGACATCCAGCCGTTTGTCCGGATCAAACGATGTGGTTTCCAGGCCCAGCCGCAGGGTTTTGAAACCGGCCCCATACATCAGATTGGCGGTTTCGGGGGTAATTTCCCGGATATGAACCGCATTGGGCGTGTGAAACCGGATGGTTTTATTCAGGCCGGATTGAATGATCATTTCAAAAAGAGGCATGGCATGGCGTTTGGCATCGATCAGAAGCGCATCGTCATAAAACGCAAAATCCAGAACTTCATGTCGGTCATGCCAGAACCGGATTTCCGCCATCACGCTTTCCGGCGATCGACGCCTGCGCACGGGGTACAGAAAAGATGATGCGCAGTATTCACATGAAAACGGACACCCCAGGGATGTCAACAGGGGAACATAGGCGATTGTCGATTGGAGATCGTATGCCGGCCAGGGCAGCGAATCCATATCATCCGGATTGATATCACCAGAAACGTCCTGACCGGTGAGATGCTTCAGAATGGTGAAAAGCGCGGTCTCTCCGCGTCCTGAAAATACCTGGTCCGCACCCGAATGCCGGATCGCATGTTCCCGGCACAGACGGGCATAGATGCCGCCCAGAAAAATGAGTGAATCCGGCCATGCCGACCGGATTTCCCGGATGGTTTCCTGAACGCCCGGATACCAGTAGGTCATGAACGAGGTGACCAGCACCGCATCGGGTTTGGGAATCGCCCGGATATCCTCGCGGAACCATTCCAGGGGGATGCCATAACGGGAATATCGACGGGAAACATCGGCCAGTGCGTCCGGTTTTGGAATGGGCGTTTTGAGATAAGGCCCCCGTCCATACCGGGCCTGTTTGTCCGTCTGTCTGGCACGGGGATGAAACCGGTTCAGGCAGTCGATATAATCCAGCGCAATCCCCTGATTGCGCAATATCGCCCCCAGCAGAAGCAGTCCGGCTGGTTTGGCCCAGAAATCATATGCGGCAAAATCATGGATATATGGATTGACAAGCAGAATTCGAAGCGGGGGAGATTTCACGGCAGAACGTCACACCGATTCCATGTCATCATCATTGGAAAAATATTCCATGGACGTTTTCTTCATCTCCCGGATGCTGAAAAGCAGCTCATAGTTGTTTACAGCCGTTTCCAGGGATATTTTTCTGGCAATTTCGATACAGGACCCCTCGTCTCTGGCATGAATCATGGTGTAGAGGTTGTATGGCCAGTCCGGTGATGGATTGCGGCGATAACAATGGGAGATTTCCCGGTATGAGGCCATTTTTTGTCCAACTTCCTCGATCCGGTTTTCCGGAACCTGCCAGGCGGTCATGGCATTGGCCTCAAAACCGGATTTCTGATGCCGTAATGTGGCGCCCAGTCTGCGGATGACTCCCCGCTGACACAGGTCATTCAGAACCGCCAGAAATTCTGTTTCGGTCATATCGGATTGTTCGGCCAGAACCCGAAATGGACGTTCTACCACCGGGATATCCTTCTGGATGGCGGCAATCACTTTCTTTTCTGATTCACTCAGCATAACTCAAATGGCTTTATGGTAAGGGTTAAGGGATATCCGGACAAGGATCAACAGGCCCTTTCCGGATAAAGCGCCAAAATATCGGATTCAGCGGCGGCACAGACCCCTCTTTCCGTAATCAGGCCGGTTATCAGGCGGGCCGGGGTCACATCAAAGGCATAGTTGGCCACCGGACAACCTGCCGAAGAAACCAGCACCCGTGCAAGTGTTCCATCATGCAGTCCATCGACATACCGGACCTCGTCGGGATCGCGGATTTCAATGGGTATGTCCCGAACACCGTTTTGAAGGGTCCAGTCAAACGTCGTGGAAGGAATCGCCACATAAAAGGGAATCTGATTGTCCCGTGCGGCCAGGGCTTTCAGATAGGTCCCGATTTTGTTGGCCGCATCCCCGGACCGGGCAACCCGGTCCGCCCCCACAATGACCATATCGACCAACCCATGCTGCATCAGGTGGCCTCCGGCGTTATCCGTTATCAGGGTATGGGGGACACCATACTGGCCCAGTTCCCAGGCGGTCAGGCGGGCGCCCTGATTTAGCGGGCGGGTTTCATCCACCCAGACATGAATATCGATTCCCGCATCAAAGGCCGCATAAATCGGGGCCGTGGCGGTGCCGTATTCAATACAGGCCAGCCAGCCTGCATTGCAGTGGGTCAGGATGTGAACGGTCTGACCCGGTTTTTTACCGCTGATTTGCCGAATGAGAGACAGGCCGTTGTTGCCGATTTTCCGGCAGTTGTCTATCTCGAAATCCACAATGGCATTGGCCTCCCGCAATGCAACGGAAATTCGGTCCTGGCCGGAATCGGCTGCACGAATGCGGGACAGCATCCGGTTAACCGCCCATGCCAGGTTGACCGCTGTCGGGCGCGCCGATATCAGTTGACGGGCCGCATCAGCCAGCGCCGTATCGGGATCGGAAAGACCGGAACTCATGATGGCAGCCAGATACATGCCATAGGCGCCCGATGCACCAATGAGCGGCGCCCCCCGAACAACCAGTCGGCGGATGGCGTCCGCCATTTCATCGGGCGTGGTGATTTTGAGAATTTCCAGTTGATGGGGCAGACGCGTCTGATCGATGACACAAATCATGCCGTCGCTCGCATCCACCCGGATGGGTCTCATGGCGTGACCATTCAGCTTCATGGATTACCGGACCTTTTTTGGTTTGTCGTTTACAGAAGGAGGGTTCATCACAACCCGACGCATTGGCGATGGCCGGTTAAAGTATATTTTTCTCCAAAACTCAAGTATTATTTGAAAAGAACCGACAATGGCGGGTCATTTTGACAGGTCTGACGCACAACATTCATTTGATTTGGAACCGGTTTTATGACAATATGGTTCCTGTCTGCTGAATCATGGCAATTCCGGTTTGCATTCAGGCATATATCGCTTTCCAGATCATGGTTTTGAGAAGGAGCAAGGTGTTCCAATGACTGCACAACCCAAACCGTTTATTTCGGTTGAAGACTATCTGGCGCAGGAGCGTTCCGGAGACACCCGGAATGAATATTTTGCCGGAGATGTTTTTGCAATGGCAGGAGGCAGTGAGGCACACAATCTGATCATGGGAAACACCCATGCCAGTTTGCATGCCCAGTGTCGCAAACGTGACTGCCGGGTTTACGCTGCCGATATGCGCGTAAAGATCAGCCAAATCAATCTCTACACCTATCCGGACATTGCGATGATTTGTGGCCCGCCGCAGTTTGAAGATGACCATCGGGATACATTGTTGAATCCGACGGTCATCATAGAGATACTATCGCCATCCACTGAAAGCTATGATCGCGGGAAAAAATTTCAGAATTACCGGATGATCCCATCCTTGCAGGAATATTTGCTTATTTCACAGAATGCCCGCCATATCGATCATTATATCCGTCAATCAATTCACCACTGGCTTTTTTCCGAAATCGGTGGCAACGATGGTGACATTTTGATGCCATCCGTGGAAAGCAGGCTGAATCTTTCAGATGTTTACGAAAAAACGGATCTGCCTTGAAGCAAAAAGGTTTGCGATTTTTTGAAGGACTCGAACAAAAAGGGTGATGTTATGAAAAATTTGTTGTTCAGGGTTGGCAGACTGATGCTGTCCGGCATTCTGATCGGGATGGGGCCGGCAATCGCTTATACCGCATCTCCGGAGCAGACAATCGATCATGAAACCCACATGCGATATACGGTCAGACCCGGAGACACGCTGTGGGACATCTCCCAAAAATTCTACAATTCTCCTGCCGGATGGCCGGACATCTGGAGCCTGAATCCCCATATCACCAATCCCCATCGTCTGACTCCGGGAGATACGGTGTATATCATTCGTGAAACACGGCAGGAAATCGTACCTGAAACACCCCTGTCCGTACCAGTCAAACCAGAACCTGTCATGGCATCGCCGCCGGCCCGGAAGCCAAAAATTTTTCGTTATCCCGGCATCGATCGGGCGGGATTTGTCCGAACCGAACCAGCGCCTTCTGATGGCAAGGTGGCCCTTATCCAAAATGATCCGAACGTTTCCAAGAAAATGATGAGCCAGGGAGACATGCTCTATGTCAAATCCAGCACAGAAATGCCGTTGCCTGTCGGAAATCGATATGTCATTTACCGGCTGCTGGACCCTGTCAAAAATCCACAAACCGGTCAATCGGCCGGATATCCCCACTACATCGCCGGACTCGCAAGCATTCTGGAAACCAAAGGCGATGTGAGTCTTGCCAGAATCGACAAGTCCTTCCGGACCATCATGGTCGATGATCTGCTGATGCCCTATTCTCCAAAACCCGATGAGATTCCCGTCATCGATGCCGTATCCGGGATAAGCGGCCGCATTCTGTGCCCTGAAGAGCCGAACAGCATGTTTGCAACAGGCGAAATCGTGTTCATAGACAAGGGCCTGAATGATGGCATCCAATTCGGTCAATGCTATGCCCTGTATGAAGAAGATGACATCAATCAAACCCGGTTGTCTTATGACTATGGTGAAATTCTGATACTGGGCGCCGAAGCGACCACGGCAACCGCGCTGATCACACGGACCGACCGCACCATCGAAAAATCTGCTGAATTCCGCACCCCGACATCTGCCATGATGCTCAGGACTGATCTGCGCTGACAATATCCATCTGAATTCCCCGCCGCTTGAGCTGATCAAAAAATGGCCCGGGCGGGATATGGGTTACCGGAGACAGCACCCCTTTATCCGTAATCTGGCCGGTTGCAATCATCTCGACAGCAATGCAGGCCGGATAACTGACACCCAGCGCCATGCCCATGAGACCGGTTGACAAATCCCGCTCGATACGGACAATGCCGGTCAACTTTTTCATTTTTCCGTTCTTTTTTCCGATCAATACGTTCAGCATGACCGCCAGATCCTTTTCTCCGGGTTGATACTGGAGCCTCGGCGCCATCAATTGGACCAGGAATTCATGAGGTGTTACCGGACAGGGAAGACCCGGTACCGGCGTTTCATCCAGAAAGCCCAGTTTCTTCAATGTGGCCCAGAACCCGCACCATCCAGGCCATCGCAGGGTGTATCTGCCGGACTGACGGACCGTTTTAATACCGAGAAGCGACAGGAAATGGGCGGCGTTGCCATTGGGAAACGCTTCCAGTTTGCCAAGGCCCGGAAAATCAATTTCATGGACAAATGCGTTTTCATGCTGATCCGCAGCAGAGATCCGGACGTCCTGACCATTTTCAACAATGACCGAGTCCCGTTTCTGGGTTTTCAGGACCATGTCCCAGTTCCAACTGATCTTGTAGTTGATTGGATTGGTGCAGGCCGTTTTTTCCGGAATACCGCCGCAATATGAATTGAGGGTATGGATTTCATCAAACTGGTCAGCGCCATAATGATAAAATACCAGGTCGATTCCGGGGTCCAGGCCACATTCCGGCAATAGGGCCACATTGTGGTCAATCGCCCGCTCATGCAGATCGATGAGGGGATACCCGTAATTGGTATTGACAATGCTGACGCCGGCATCAATCGCCGCCAGCGCCGCATCACGTGCGAACTGGGCGGGAAGCATGTCGATGACCCCATCCATGTTCTGCCGCATGACCGCCGCCAGTGAATCATGATTTGTGGCATCTATCCGAACCGTTTCAATTTTGGTGGCATCCAGAAAATCAAAATTCTGAATCAGATCCGGCTGCACATCGGCGCATACAATCCGTTTGACCAGGGGATTCCGGGACAGATCAAACAAAGCGGCCCTGCCCTGAATGCCGCAGCCACCGAGAACAAGTATATTCATAAGCCTCCTGTGTTGTTTACATGTCATTTACTGGGATAAATCCGTACATACGACGTGACCCTTTACTATATTTTAATCTGTTCTGCAATCTCAGCTTGCCGAAACGACGTCAGTTCCGCTTTAAATTGACATTTTCGATAAAATATGAATAAAGTCCAATTCAAATGGTCCCTTGTTCTTTTTTCAAATCACCCCGTACAATCCGTAACAGGAGGTAAAATGAAACAAAGCCCCTTTCGTTTGCGCGCCATCCTTCCCATTGCAATCGTTATGGTCACGTACACACTGATCAGCGGATGTGCTTCGACCAGTAAGGATCCCCAGCAGTCTCAGGCATCCCTTCAAAAAGACACCATGCCGGTTTATTATGATTTTGGTGATGTGCTGGTTCCAAGCGAGCTCAAGCTGATCAAGAAGGAATCCTTTGTTTACCTGAGCTCCGGCGTCACATCCGGGGTACTCAGCCTGAAAGGGCGGGTTGACATCAATTCTATGGTTACCTTTTTTGAAAACAACATGGCCAAGGACAACTGGCGGATGCTGGGTTCATTCCGATCGCCCAAAACCATCATGCTGTTTCAGAAAGAAAACCGCTGGTGCATCATCAGCATCAAGGATGAAACATTCAATGCTTATGTCGAAATCTGGGTGGCCCCTCAACTGAGTGGCGTTGACACCGGAATGATCAAATAGGTTTTTTATCCTTATCCTTGAATTTCTATGGTAAATATTCATGAATCATTCCAGAGGCTTCACCTCATGTATGAAAATGAAATTTACAATGTTCAAACTGAAACCTGTTTTATAAAGATAACGAACTGAATCCGGGACGATATGCCAGCAGTCAGTCTGAATCATAAACAGATAATTCTGGGCGTATGCGGTGGCATCGCCGCATACAAAAGTGTCGAACTGCTTCGACTGCTCAAAAAACAGCAGGCGGATGTTCGCGTGATCATGACCCAAAATGCAACCCGGTTTGTCGGTCCGCTGACATTTGAGGCACTCTCCGGCACACCGGTCTTTCTCAGTGTGTTTGATCCCGCGGACAACGGCGCCATCAGACACATCGACTGGGCACAATCCGCCCATGCCGTCATCATTGCCCCGGCCACAGCCAACATGATCAGCAAACTGGCTATCGGCCTTGCAGATGATGCCTTAAGCACCCTCATGCTGGCAGTATCCTGTCCGGTTCTGATCTGCCCGTCCATGAACATGCACATGTATCAGCACATATCGGTACAGGAAAACCTGAATCGTCTCAGGCACTATGGATATCATGTTCTGGAGCCGGATGCCGGATATCTGGCCTGTGGCGAACAGGGGCCGGGAAGGCTTCCGGATCCGCCGGAAATTCTGGATATATTGATGGATGTGATAACACCCAAGGATCTGGCCGGAAAACGGATACTCGTCTCGGCCGGCCCAACCCGGGAATTTATCGATCCGGTACGGTTTATCAGCAACCCCTCTTCGGGAAAGATGGGTTTTGCTCTGGCCATAGCCGCCCGCAGGCGGGGCGCGGATGTCACCCTGGTGTCCGGTCCCACCAGCCTGCCCTGTCCGGGACGATTGACAGTCATTCCGGTTCAGTCTGCCGCCGAGATGGCCGAAGCGGTTCTGGAGGCTTCAAATCAGGCGGATATCATCATCAAAACCGCTGCGGTCTCGGACTATCGCCCAAAGATTCAGGCGCCTCAAAAAATAAAAAAATCTGCGGATGAACTTGAACTGCGGATGATCAAAAATAT
The DNA here is from genome assembly GCA_050179135.1 of Desulfatirhabdiaceae bacterium. Lineage (GTDB taxonomy): Bacteria > Desulfobacterota > Desulfobacteria > Desulfobacterales > Desulfatirhabdiaceae > UBA4064. The sequence continues at coordinate 19,230 of JBFXFK010000031.1, forward strand.
CGACATCCTCAGAGAACTGGGAAAACGAAAACGTCCCGGACAGATACTGGTCGGTTTTGCCGCCGAAACCGAATCGCTGATCAAACATGCCACTCAAAAATTACAGGAAAAACGACTCGACATGATTGCCGGAAACATTGTCGGCAGCACAGACTCGGGTTTTTCTGCGGACACCAACCGGGTGACACTGTTTTATGCGGATGGTACATCAGAACCCCTGTCTCTTTTGGCAAAAAATGAACTGGCTCATATCATTCTGGACCGGATTCTGGACCGATGCGGTTGATTTTCCATTCAGAACTGAAACGGCCCTGCCAATGAACCCGAAAAACACACTGACCGGACTGTTTGACGATATCAAAAACAGTCTGATGTATCTTAAAGAAAAAGGCTATACCGCCCTCTCCTGTTCGGAAGAAAGTCTGAATGTTCTGCGCGCCTGGAAAGAGGGTGCGGTTGCTGCGCCGCCGGTCATGCCCCGGGAGTCCCTGGAGGATATTCGAAACGATATCGGAGACTGTCACCGGTGCCCCTTATGTGAAAAACGAACCCACATCGTTTTCGGTGCGGGTGATCCCCATGCCAGGCTGGTCTTTGTCGGAGAAGCGCCGGGACATGAAGAAGATCAGCAGGGCTATCCATTTGTCGGAGAAGCCGGTCAGTTGCTGACCCGAATCATCCAGGCCATCAATCTGACCCGGGAGCAGGTCTATATCTGCAATGTCATCAAATGCCGGCCGCCAGGCAACCGGAATCCGGAACCGCTTGAAATACAAACCTGTCTGCCGTTTCTGAAACGTCAGATTCAGGCCATCGGTCCCCGATTTATCTGTACACTGGGAAAATATGCCGCTCAGACCCTCCTGAAATCCCAATCTCCCATTTCAGCGCTCAGGGGCCGTTTTTATGACTATGACGGAATCAGGCTGATCCCCACGTTTCATCCGGCATACCTGTTAAGAAATCCTGACAAAAAGCGCGACGTTTGGGAAGACATGAAGCTTTTGATGAGCGAATATGGTTTGGACAGGGGATGAATCGCATCTGTTTGCAATGAAGCATTCATTTTACGACATTTCCATTGCTGGCGGAGCCCGAAAACCCATAACCGATACCATGCTTGTGACCGATCGGGTTATCCAAACGCCAGGGACAAAAAGCCGGGCGCACCGGTCCAAATATTTATTGTCGTCAAACCGGAATCATGTTACCGTGCCCGGAAACCAGATGACATGATTCTGCCTTGAAAATGGAAAGAAAGTTTTGAGTTTTGAGTGTTGAATTTTGAATTAATTGCGGTACATGTCATTTTCATATGTGGGGACGAACCATTATGTCATTTTCATTGATGTGGGTGAATCCATCCGGAATGATCCATGATCGTTTATAATCAAAATTTGTTTATCCATATTGGTTTCAAATCCCGAATTTGAAACCTGAACGATCGATATTGTCCGAAAACGGAATGCAGGAAAACCACTCATGCCCCGTATCATTACTGTTGGAAATCATAAAGGCGGCGTTGGCAAAACCACAACAACCGTCAATCTGTCCGATGGCATTGCCCGGGAAGGGTTTCGCGTTCTGGTCATCGATGCCGATCCCCAGGGAAACTCCACATCGATTCTGCTTCCGGATATCGAGCTGAGAGAGCAGTTTTCCCTGGTCAAGGCGCTTGCCGCGCCAATCAAGGAAGGCAGAATGTCTTCCATGGCCTGCAAAACCGTCAATCCCAATGTGGATGTCATCCCCAATACCATTCAATGCATGGTATGGGAACGGTCGGTTTCAACCACACCGGATGCGGTACTCGGATTCAAACGGCTGATACGAAATGACAAGGGCATTGACAGGTATGATTTCATTATCATCGATACACCGCCCAACATCGGCACCATGGTTCATAACGCCCTGATGATATCCGATTATGTCCTGGTTCCAATTCCCACATCGGATCAGTTTGCCCTGGATGGTTTGGCCACCTTTCTGAAACTGATTCAGAACATTCGCAGTCAGCATGACAAATTGAAACTTCTTGGCATTCTTTTGACCAAATTTGATACCCGCGAAACGGTTTATGTCAAAAATCGCGAAAAAATGCTCATGTTCTTCAAATCCAAGGGCATCCATGTGTTTGACACAACCATTCGCTTTACTGTCAATATCGATATGGCCCATATCAAGAGAAAAACCATATTCAGTTTTGATTCCGCCTGTCAGGGCGCCATCGATTACAGAAATCTGGCCAAAGAGGTGGTAAAAATTGTCCGGAGTGACACCGCACAACCGTGAACACGACATCTCGGAAAACGATTTATTCGGCTCCATTCCCAGAGCGCTGGATATCAATCCGTTTGAAGGAATCAATCTGGATGACATTTGCGTCATAACCCCGGATAAACCGGCCCATGATGACGACTGGGACTTTATCGAAATCAATCCCATCGAGGGAATTGACATTGCAGAAATGAGTGTGATCCGGCCGGACCGTTCATGGTCCAAAACCGCCGAAGATTTTGAAGTTGTAGAAATAAAACCGGATTATCCCCGGGACTGCGTGATGGTATTTGTCGGCAGGCTGGTGTCCGCCATTCCGGTTCAAATGAGATCCCGATGAATTTTTCGTGCCCGTTCCGGCTGATTGGGGCTGTCGGTCAAAGGCAACATTATCTTTTTCTTTACTTTGAGGCGGCCTGTTGATAAAAGTCAGGCATCAGATCAGGTTCAGACAAATTTGTCCCCGAGTAAACGCTTAACAGGAAGGAACTGAATAAAATGGATATCAGCAGAAAATTGGGCATCCTGGTTTTTTGTGGCGTCCCGGCCATTATTGGCGGTGGTATTGTCTATGGCATTTTTCACAGTTATATCCCGGTTGCGATATGGGAAGTATTTCTGCTGTTGACTGCCGGAGGATTTGCCGCCAAATAACACCAAACCGTCATTTCCCCGGTTTGTGACCGCTTTTTAGCCTGGCCCGTGGCAGGAGGGATTGTTTTCGGAAGTCACGGGTCCTGCTTCCAGTAATTTCCCTTTGCTGATACCGTTTTTCAGTGTACCGTTCGGGGCGTGTTATCAGTCGGGGATGGCCAATAGTTTTTTAAGGGCGTCAGCCGCAATGGGGCGCTCCCCGCCATGCCATCTTCCCCAAAATCATCATCCTGAAAACTGTTCCCTGTATCAAATTCTTTTTCAACACCAATGAGACGTCAGACCGATATACGAAACGAGGCTGTTTGAATTCGCACCCTGCAAAAAACATGATGCTGTGGTTTTTTCTGGCAGTTTTTCTGATTTCCGGCATGCTGCTCCTTTGGGTCCTCTGGCCATTTATGTCAATTATTGTGCTGGCTGGTGTTATCACCAGTGCATTTCAACCGGTTTATCGGTATTTGGGCAGGCTGTTCAACCCCTATATATCATCCTTTATCACCTGCCTGCTGCTTTTCCTGATTTTATTTGTTCCAATTGCCATCAGCGTGGGAGCTTTGTCCCGGGAAGCCTATGGATTGTATCAGATTGGAAAAAATTCGGCTATTCAGGATCAGATCAGTTCTGTTATCGAAAATTCGCGTGTGATCGAGAAAACCAATCAGGTGTTGTCCCGATTCAATATTCAGTTGACCGGAGAAGAGTTGAACCGGACAGTATCCGAAATGGGAAAGGCTGTGGGACTGTTTCTCTATGAGCAGGCCAGTGCAGTTGCATCCAACATCGCCTCCTTTCTCTTTTATTTTTTCTTTATGCTGATGATTGTTTTTTATTTTTTTATTGATGGCGACAGACTGATCCAGTTTTTTCTGGACTTATCCCCGCTTCCGCACGAACAGGATGTTATGCTGATCAGACAATTTCATAACATGGCAGGCGCCATTCTGATTGGAAACGGGCTGTCCGGATTGATTCAGGGGGTGATGGGCGGCATCGCCTTTGCTGTCTTTGGTCTCAAATCCCCAATTCTCTGGGGTGTTGTCATGTCATTCATGGCCTTTGTTCCCATATTTGGAACCGGCGTCATTCTGATTCCCACCATCATTTATCTGTATCTGGCAGATCGCATTGGCGCTGCCATTTTTTTTATGATATTCTATATTGTCACATTCGGATCAGTGGAGTATGGATTGAAACCACGTCTGGTCGGACACCAGGTGAATATGCACTCACTTCTGGTATTTCTGTCCATCATTGGCGGGTTGAATATGTTTGGCATTCTGGGAATCATCTATGGCCCGCTGGTGGTTGCCATGTTTTTGACGCTGACTGAAATCTATCGCACCAATTACCAGAATATCGATGATTAGCGATATCCAATAACACCGGATTGTTTCATTCCGAAGCCGGGACTTTCTTTGCCTGACCCGGCATGACATCTGAATGTCAACCGTAATGACTCAGGTATCCAGGAGTCAGGATTCAGGAGCCAGAATAAACAGTGCATTGTTGCTGTTTATAAAAATGATATTTTCCTTGTTTATTCTGGCTTCTGAATTCTGTGTTTCCACAATTTTTAACCGACAGCATTATATCTGAGCAGTTTTAGTTAACCCAAAAATAATTGATTGATTCAAGGAGTTGATATTTCTGTGACGACATTGGAGCCCGAAGAAAAATTTCCCGAAGTCCGCATCGACAGTGAACTTAAAAAATCCTATCTGGACTATGCGATGAGCGTCATCATCGGCAGAGCGCTGCCCGATGTACGCGATGGACTGAAGCCGGTGCATCGACGGGTCCTGTTTGCGATGCACGAACTGAAAAACGACTGGAACAAGCCTTACAAAAAATCGGCCCGTATCGTCGGTGATGTCATCGGTAAATATCACCCGCATGGCGACACGGCGGTATATGACACGATTGTCCGGATGGCCCAGAATTTTTCCATGCGCTATCCCCTGGTGGATGGCCAGGGCAACTTTGGATCTGTAGATGGCGATCCCCCTGCAGCCATGCGATATACCGAAATCCGGATGAAGCGTATCGCCCACCACATGATGGACGATCTGGAAAAGGACACGGTCGATTTCATCCCCAACTATGACGAGTCCCTGTCTGAACCGGCGGTTTTGCCAAGCAAACTTCCCAATCTGCTGATCAATGGTTCATCGGGCATTGCCGTGGGCATGGCCACCAATATTCCGCCGCACAATCTGGGTGAAACCATTGCCGCCATAACAGCCATTATTGATAATCCGGATATTACCACCGATGAACTGATGGCCATCATACCTGGACCCGATTTTCCCACGGCCGGTATCATTCACGGCCGAAACGGTATCCGGGAAGCGTATGAAACCGGAAGGGGCATCATCCGGGTCCGGGCCCGTGTGGAGGTCGAAGAGGACAAAAAATCCGGTCAGGAAACCATTGTCGTTACCGAACTTCCCTATCAGGTGAACAAGGCCAGGCTCATTGAAGTCATTGCCGGAATGATCCGGGACAAGCAGTTGGAAGGTATCCGGTTTGTCCGGGATGAATCCGATCGGGACGGCATGCGGATTGCGGTTGCACTGAAACGGGATCAGCCATCTGAAATCGTACTCAATCACTTGTTCAAACATACCCGGATGGAGGTGACCTTTGGCATCATTTTCCTGGCGGTGGTGAACAACCGGCCCGAGTTGCTGACGATCAAACAGATTCTGGCCCATTTTATCGAGCATCGAAAGCAGGTTATTGTCCGGCGGACCCGGTTCGATCTGAAAAAGGCTGAAGAGCGCGCCCATATCCTGCTGGGACTGAAAGTCGCTCTGGATAATCTGGATGCCGTTGTTGCCCTGATTCGGGCATCCAGCTCACCGGCAGAAGCCAAAACCGGTCTGATTGAAACCTTCAGCCTGAGTGCCATTCAGGCCCAGGCCATACTGGATATGCGACTGCAGCGGCTGACCGCACTGGAGCAGAGCAAAATTATAGAGGAATACCAGAAAATTCTTCAGGATATCGAGTGGTTCCGTAAAATTTTATCCAGTGAGCAGATTGTGCGCGATATCATCAAGGATGAACTGACCGCCATGCAGACCGATTTCGATGATCCCAGGCGCACGGAGATCATCGATGAAATGACCACGCTGACAGAAGCGGATCTGATTGCAAAAGAAGATATGGCGGTCACCATTTCCAACAGCGGATATATCAAACGAAATCCCATCACGCTGTACAACAGTCAGCGCCGGGGCGGCAAGGGCAAAACAGCAATGGGGACCCGGGAGGAGGATTTTGTCGAGCATCTTTTCATTGCCTCGACCCACAATCTCTTTCTGTTTTTCACCAACCAGGGCCGTATCTACCGGTGCCGGGTCTATGAAATTCCACAGGCCAGTCGCGCCAGCAAGGGAAAGGCCATTGTCAATCTGCTGAATTTCCAGCTCAATGAAAAACTGACCGCGGTGTTGTCGATTCCGGAGTTTGAGCCTGGCTCTCATATTCTGATGGCGACCCGGCTTGGAATCATCAAAAAAACAGATCTCATGGCATTCAGCCACTCCCGGGCAAACGGCATCATCGCCATCGATCTGAATCCGGACGATGAGCTCATCAGCGCCAAAATTACGGATGGCACCATGAATGTCTTTCTGGGGTCCGCACAGGGAAAATCCATCCGGTTTCATGAAACCGATGTCCGCCCGACCGGCCGAACCGCAATGGGCGTCAAGGGTATCCAACTGACAGCCGGGGATAAACTGGTCAGCATGGAGGTCATGAGTCATGGACAGACCCTTGTCACAGTTACGGAAAACGGTTATGGCAAGCGCACCTCCATCGATGAATACCCGGTTCAAAGACGGGGCGGCAAAGGCGTGATCACCATCAAAACCACTGCCAGAAACGGAAAAGTCGTGGCCATTCTGCTGGTGGCCGATGACGATGACCTGATGCTGATGACCAATGGGGGGAAAATCATCCGAATGCCGGTTCGGGGTATCTCGGTCATCAGCCGGAATACCCAGGGTGTCCGGCTGATGGACATGGATCAGAACGAAAATGTTACGGGTGTTGCACGGCTGGCTGAAAAAGAGGAAGAAATCTGATGGATGCTGCAGCCTGTTTTTCCCGGCTAAATGACATGCGAATCGGTGTGGTGGGCGCCGGCAGTTGGGGAACGGCGCTGGCCAACCTTTTGGGAAACAAGGGATATGTGGTGGATTTGTGGGTGTTTGAACCGGAAGTGCGGGATGCGATTGAAAACCGTCATGAAAACCCGATTTTTTTATCCGGCATCACGCTTTCCGGAAATCTGAGGCCATCATGCGATTTGGAGACCGTTGTATCCGACAAGGACCTGGTATTGGTGGTCACCCCATCGCACGTCATGCGGACGGTATCCCGGAATATGGCGCCATGTATGTCACCGGATACCCTGGTGGTTTCGGCGTCAAAAGGCATTGAAAACGACTCGTGGCTGACCATGACCGGTGTCCTTCAGGAAAATCTGCCCCGGATACCGGCCGATCAGATAGCCGTTCTGTCCGGGCCCAGCTTTGCCAGGGAGGTGGCCTGCAATTTACCAACGGTTGTTGCCGTCGCCTGCCAAAACCGTCAGACCGCAGCACTGATTCAGCATGTATTTGCCACGCCGGTTTTCCGGGTGTACACCAACAGCGATGTCATTGGCGTGGAACTGGGGGGATCTGTCAAAAATGTGATCGCCATTGCCGCAGGCATTGTGGATGGAATGGGCATGGGCCTGAACACCCGGGCGGCGCTGATCACCCGGGGCATGGCGGAAATCCGCAGACTGGGAATCAAAATGGGCGCCAATCCCCATACATTTGCCGGTTTGGCCGGCTTCGGGGATCTGATATTGACCTGCACCGGAGATCTCAGCCGAAACCACACCGTCGGCAAAAAACTGGGACAGGGCATGAAACTCCCGGAAATCCTCTCGGAAATGCGCATGGTGGCGGAAGGTGTCAAGTCATCCCGGTCTGTCTATCATCTGTCCGGTCATTTGAATGTTGAAATGCCCATATCCCATGCGGTATATCACATTCTGCATGACGATCTGTCGCCAAAAGAAGCGGTTGTCCAGTTGATGACCCGGGATCTGAAAGATGAAATAGAAGAATAATTTCCATGAACCAGAGCAAATCGGAATCCGGATTGACACGCAGCCCCCACAAGGGAGAAGGCCATCGGAAGCGGCTGCGTGAAAAATTTCTGGATGCGGGTCTGACCGCATTTCAGGATGACGAGGTCATCGAACTGCTGTTGACCCTGGGAACCCCCAGAAAAGACTGCAAGGACACGGCCAGGGATTTGCTGAAAAAATTCAAAACCTTTCAGCAGGTTATCGAGGCGCCGACAGATGAACTGATTCAAATCAGGGGTATCGGTCCGCAAAATGTATTCGGAATCCGGCTGATTCGGGCCGCAGCCGAACGGTATCTCGAAAAACGACTGAAAAATTCGGTGCTGGTCCATAACGCCAAAGAGCTTTTCGATTATCTCTACATGAACATGCGGGACAAATCCCGGGAAAACTTTCTGGTCATTTATCTGGATGCCAAAAACCGCATCATCGAATTGGAAACCCTGTTTGAAGGGACCCTCACCGCCACATCCGTCTATCCCCGGGAAGTGGTTGCGGCTGCGCTGAGACACCACGCGGCTGCCGTAATCTTTGCCCACAATCATCCCTCTGGTGATCCGGCGCCCTCGCCCGAAGATTTTTCGGTCACCCGTCAACTCATTGCTGCATGCCGGATCATATCGGTGACGGTTCATGAGCATATTATCATCGGAAACAACCAGTATTTCAGCTTTGCCGATCAGGGCTATATTGCCCGGGCCTATCAGGAATGTGACAGGGAGGCGGGTATCGCATGACAGCACCAGACGATTCCCGCCCCTCCTGCTTTGGCGACCTGGAGCAGGTGTTCCCCAAAGCAGATGACGGATTGCGTCATACACCCGAATCCTGCATGGCCTGCGGCCACAAAACAGCCTGCCTGAGATCGGCCATGATGCAAAAGCAGGGGTTGACGGTACAGGAGGAACTGGTGGACCGGGCCTGGTCATCCGGAATGATCGGCTTTATGGGCAGATGGTCCAGAAAGAAAAACCTGCATCGCAAAAGAATGAATCCGGATGGATGAAAATCTGTTTTTCACATCTCACATTTCAAATTTGAAACCTTTTCAAAGGAGGCATTCATGAAAACCATAAAAGATATCGATATCGCCGGGAAACGGGTTCTGATTCGGGTGGATTTCAATGTTCCCCTGAACAAGGAAAGACAGATTACAGATGACGCCCGGATTCAGGCGGTTCTGCCCACGATAAAATATGCCCTGGATCATCAGGCCATCCTGATTCTTGCCTCCCACCTGGGCAGACCGAAAGGCAAGGTTGTGCCGGAATACAGCCTGAAACCCGTGGCCGAAAGACTGTCTCATCTGCTTGATAAACCGGTTCCTGTGGCCCCGGATTGCATAGGCTCAGGTGTCATGGATCAGATAGCAAAAATGTCGCCCGGCCAAATCCTGGTTCTGGAAAATCTGCGGTTCCATCCCGAAGAAGAAAAAAATGACGATGGTTTTGCAAAAAACCTGGCCGGCCTGTGCGATGTGTATGTCAATGACGCCTTTGCCGTGTCCCATCGGGCCAATGCCTCGGTGGAAGCCATTGTGCGCCATGCCCCGGTTTCCGCTGCCGGATTTCTGATGGAAAAGGAGATCACCTATTTTCGCATGGCCCTGACCGACCCCAAACGCCCCCTCATTGCCATTGTGGGCGGGGCCAAGGTTTCGGGCAAGCTGGGTGTTCTGGAAAACCTCCTGGGCAAAATCGATAAATTGATCATTGGCGGCGCCATGGCCAACACCTTTCTCAGAAGCATGGGATATGCCACCGGGAAATCCCTGGTGGAACCGGATCTGATCGAAACGGCCGGCGCCATTCTCAAGCGGGCGGCAGAAAAACACATTCCGGTTTATCTCCCGGTTGATGTGGCGGTTGCCGATGCCCCGAATGCTGCTGCAAAAACCGCTGTGGCTCCGGTACAGGAAATTCCCGATGACATGATGGCGCTCGACACCGGCCCCGCAACAGACATGCTGTTTGCACAAGCTCTTCAGAATGCCGGAACCATTGTCTGGAATGGTCCGATGGGCATGTTCGAGGCGCCGCCATTCAACCGGGGAACAACGGCCATGGTGGATCATGTTGCATCCTCAGGCGCTGTCAGCATCATTGGCGGCGGCGATACCGGTGCTGCGGTATATCAATCCGGAAAAGCCGATCGCATGACCTATATTTCAACCGGTGGTGGCGCCTTTCTGGAACTGATGGAGGGGAAATCCCTTCCCGGCGTGGCGGCGCTGGAAAAAGCAGATCGATAATCAATCTGACACCGCTGTGATACGCGCCCGGTACAAATGGATTCTGGCACTTGGGGTTGCGGCAACCGGGGCGATGGCAGTTCTGCTTTGCCACGATGTTCTCGCCTGGTTCAGGCAGATATATGATCTGATTACGGATCGGACCACCATTGAATCCTTTGTCGCATCGTTTGGTAATGCCGCTCCCCTGGTATTCATGGGTATCCAGATTTTGCAGGTGATTTTTGCGCCCATTCCGGGAGAGGCGACCGGATTCATTGGTGGCTATCTTTTCGGGGCATTCAACGGATTTCTGTATTCCAGCATCAGTCTTTCCATTGGCTCTATGATCAATTTTGGAATTGGGCGGGTTCTGGGTCAGAGACTGATTCACCGGCTGATTCCCCAAAAACAGATCGATCGCATGGCGGTTCTGACCCGTCCCAAGGGCATGCTGGCCATTTTCCTGCTGTTTGTTTTTCCCGGCTTTCCCAAAGATTATCTATGCCTGTTTCTCGGTATCACGGAAATGCCTGTCAAAGTTCTACTGCTGATGGCCACCATTGGCAGAATGCCGGGAACCTTGGCGCTCAGTATTCAGGGGCAGTCGCTTCTGGAAAAGAACCATACGGTTTTCTGGGGGCTGATGATCCTGTTTGTCATACTGGCAGGGGCCTCATACCGGTACCGGGACAGGGTGTACTCTTGGCTGGAACAGCTTGGGGAAAAAAAACATATATCCCGTTTACCGTGAAAATGGAAAAGCAGAATTCAGAACCCAGGATTCAGAATTCAGTAGTAAATCGGTAAAATCATTTTCATATGTGGGGGTGAAGCTCCCGGAATGATTCATGATCGTTTACCGTGAAAATGGGGCGTTATACCCCTCCCACATTTGATTTTTTCGATTAAAAATCACAACCGATATCCAGCTCATGTTTACCGTAAAAATACATCCAGCCATCGTAGCCCGGGTTTCCATACCCGGGAATAAAGCGGTAAATTCCGATCCCCTGGTATGGAAACCCGGGCTACGATAGACCACTCATTTTCTTGTCTGGGGTCGAGCAAGCCCTTGATCATGAGGGTTTACCGTGAAAATGGGGCGTTATACCGCTCCCACATTTGATCTTTCCGATTAAAAATCACAACCGATATCCAGCTCATGTTTACCGTAAAAATACATCCAGCCATCGTAGCCCGGGTTTCCATACCCGGGAATAAAGCGGTAAAATTCCGATCCCCGGGATTGGCGGTTCTTCAAGGCGCCAGCCGCAATTCCGGGCTACAATAGTCCACATATTTTAATGTTTGGGGGCGAGCAAGCCCTTGATTATGAGGGGTTATCGTGAAAATACATTCAGTCTGGAAAAACTGCAATTAGCTATTCACCCCCCTGTATGAGGCAATTATCGCCAAGCAATATCAGATAGGCTCATTGGCATGCGGATAGAAACCCGGGCTACAATCCCGCCACCTCCTGGAAAATATAAATTACTTCTGCCATACCGGTTTTTCCGTCGCCATCCACATCCGCTGTCAGGTTCAATCCTGCTGGCTGCTGACCAGCCAGTATCTGCAGGACCAGCATGGCATCGTTCAAATTCACATTCCCGTCACCGTCCATGTCGCCAGGAATGGAAACCGATGCCGGTGTCACGCTGTTGGATGCCGCAGATTCAGGACCGGTGCCTGCGGCATTGGTTGCCTTAACCTTGAAGGTATAGTCGGTTCCGTTGGTCAAACCCGATACCGTAATCGGGCTGGATGTGCCGGTGCCGGTCAATCCACCCGGGCTTGCGGTGACGGTATAGCCGGTGATGTCACTGCCTCCGGTATTGGTCGGGGCCGTAAAGGTGACAGATGCCGATGCATTCCCGGCAGTGGCCGTACCGATGGTCGGTGGGCCGGGTACGGTTCTGGGGGTTACGCTGTTGGATGCCGCAGATTCAGGGCCGGTACCAGCGGCATTGGTGGCCTTGACCTTGAAGGTATAGGCGGTTCCGTTGGTCAAACCCGGTACCGTGACCGGGCTGGCGGTACCGGTGCCGATCAATCCACCCGGACTTGCGGTGACGGTATAGCCGACGATGTCACTTCCCCCGGTATTGGTCGGAGGCGTAAAGGTGACGGATGCCGATGCATTCCCGGCAGTCGCCGTACCGATGGTCGGCGCGCCGGGTATGGTACTGGGTGTCACGCTGTTGGATGCCGCAGATTCAGGACCGGTGCCTGCGGCATTGGTGGCCTTGACCTTGAAGGTATAGTCGGTTCCGTTGGTCAAACCCCATACCGTGACCGGGCTGGCGGTACCGGTGCCGGTCAATCCCCCCGGACTTGCGGTGACGGTATAGCCGATGATGGCACTTCCTCCGGTATTGGTCGGGGCTGTAAACGTGACAGATGCCGATGCATTCCCGGCAGTAGCCGTACCGATGGTCGGCGCGCCGGGTATGGTACTGGGTGTCACGCTGTTGGATGCCGCAGATTCAGGACCGGTGCCTGCGGCATTGGTGGCCTTGACCTTGAAGGTATAGTCGGTTCCGTTGGTCAAACCCCATACCGTGA
>JBFXFK010000031.1:32154-37049 GCA_050179135.1 Desulfatirhabdiaceae bacterium
CTTGCGGTGACGGTATAGCCGATGATGTCACTGCCTCCGGTATTGGTCGGTGGGGTAAAGGTGACGGATGCCGAGGCATTTCCGGCGGTGGCCGTACCGATTGTCGGTGCGCCGGGTACGGTTCTGGGGGTCACGCTGTTGGATGCCGCAGATTCAGGGCCGGTGCCAACGGCATTGGTTGCCTTAACCTTGAAGGTATAGGCGGTTCCATTGGTCAAACCCCATACCGTGACCGGGCTGGTCGTACCGGTACCGGTCAATCCACCGGGACTTACGGTGACGGTATAGCCCATGATGTCACTTCCCCCGGTATTGGTCGGTGGTGTAAATGTGACGGATGCCGAGGCATTTCCGGCAGTCGCCGTACCGATGGTCGGTGCGCCGGGTACGGTTCTGGGGGTTACGCTGTTGGATGCCGCAGATTCAGGGCCGGTGCCAACGGCATTGGTTGCCTTAACCTTGAAGGTATAGGCGGTTCCATTGGTCAAACCCGATACCGTGACCGGGCTGGCGGTACCGGTGCCGATCAATCCACCCGGACTTGCAGTGACGGTATAGCCGGTGATATCACTGCCACCGGTATTGCTCGGTGCCGTAAAGGTGACGGATGCCGATGCATTCCCGGCGGTTGCGGTACCGATGGTCGGTGCGCCGGGTACGGTTACACCATATTGACTGACCGAAAAGTTTTGACCCGCTATCGTTACGGTTCCGCTTCGCGCTGCCCCGGTATTCGCAAACGCTGTCACCGTCACTGTTCCTGTTCCGGTGCCGTTGGTCTTTGAAACCGTTATCCAGTCCAGACTCTCCGATACCGCCCATGCGCAGGTGCTTGAACTGGCTGTAACCGCAACAGACTGGCTGTCGCCGGAAGCCGCAAATGTCTTGCTGGGCGGATCGATGGTGTAGGTGCATGTCGGGGTTCCGCTTTCATAAACCGTAAACAGCCCCTGAATCGTTCCCTTGGTCGGATCGCCCAGCGGTTCGATTTTCAACATGCAGTTGACAGATGCCGGACCGGTGACGGTCCATGGATGATTTCCGTCATTCGGGGTGGATGCGATGATGGTTTCCCAAGCCTTTCCGCCATCCCTGGACAGAGTTATGGCCACATTGCCGGATATCCCGCTGGTCTCCCACTGAATTTGTGTGCTGGTCCCAATGGACAAAAATGCCGCCTGCGCCGGGGCCAAAATGAACAAATGACCCAATAACCGATTCTGTCCTCCCCGAACGGCCCGAACGTAGTAGCTATTGATCTTAGATCCGTAGTCGTCGTTGCCGACGCCGAAACTCACGGCCCACGCGTTGGCGGCATAGCTTGAGCTGGGAGTAGACGACCAGTAACACGACGAGGCCGTATCCAGAAACTTAGAAATATCAATTGTCGGATCGTATGTGTTGTAATTCACCAAACTTCTTAACTCGTTGATATTCGGCAAACGCCAGTCTGCATATCCACCCAGGGGCAGTCCTTCACTATTAGCCAGTGCAGCTTTCCAATTCATTGTGGTGTCGGGTGTTTCCTGCTGCCACATCAGGCCGGTGGAAGAATCGGTCACAGTGTCATCTTCATTATCTTTAAATCCGCCTGCAGGCATGGTACTCTGGATATCATCATTGTTCACCGAATCAAATGATCCAATAACCGAATTCCCAAATGTCCCAAACTGTCCTCCCCGAACGGCCCGAACGTAGAGGTAGTTGAACTTATTGCTGGTGCTGTGGTGGCCGTTGCTGAACGTTACGTACCACGCGTGGCCTTTATAGTAGGTGTAGGTAGTAGACGACCAGTACAGCGACGCGGCCGTATTCGGAAAATACGCAGCATGGATTGCCGGCCCGGGAGACGGAATGCTTCGGTCAACGATATATCCCAGCTCCTTGATGGTCGGCAGCCGCCAGTCCCTGTGTCCGCCATAATTGGCATCGTTCAATGCCTTGATAAAATCTTCCGTATCCGTTCCCTCTCTCGGTGTTCCGGCATTACCACCGTTGGTCTCCGGGTTGCTGTCGTACCAGGTGTAGGTATTGTCGGCATCATGGGGATCATTGTAATTTGTTATCCCATCCTTGCCGGTTTTCATCTCCCAGATCAAGCCGGTGACATTGTCCCGGGTCATGATCCATTCCGGATATGTGGCATCGACCCCCAGCTCGATGCCATTGTAACCCAGCTTGGTATATGACGGGGTATTGATGGTATAACAGCCATCCTGTCCGTGAAGTTCCTGACCTTCTGTCGGACAGGTAATTTCACCCGAATCATTGTAACATTTGGTTTGACCAGTATCGGGTATTTGGCCGGTGGGGACAAATGTGGATGACACCCCATCCTGACTGACCCCAAAACTCTGGCCCGCTATCGTTACGGTTCCACTTCGAACTGCACCGCTATTCGCTAACGCTGTCACCGTCACGGATCCGGACCCGGTGCTCCCAGTCTTTGATACCGTAATCCAGTCCAAACTTCCGGAAACTGTCCAGGCGCATGTGCTTGAATTGGTCGTTACCATTACATCCTGACTGCCGCCGGTGGCCTCAAATGTCTTGCTGGGCGGATCGATGCTGTATGTGCATGTCGGGGTTCCGCTTTCATAAACCGTAAACAGCCCCTGAATCGTTCCTTTGGATGGATCGCCCAGCGGCTCGATTTTCAAAATGCAGTTGACAGACGCCGGACCGGTGACGGTCCAGGGATGGATGCCATCATTCGGGGTGGATGCGATAATGGTTTCCCAGGCTTTTCCGCCATCCCGGGACAGGGTTATGGCCACATTGCCGGATATTCCGCTGGTCTCCCACTGAATTTGTGTGCTGGTCCCAATGGACAGAAATGCCGCCTGCGCCGGGGCCAAAATGAACAAATGACCCAATAACCGATTCTGTCCGCCTCGAACCGCCCGGACGTAACTGGTGCTGCCCTTGGGACTGGGGTTTTCACGGCCATAGTAGAAATCCACGCCCAATGCGTTAATGGTACTGTTAGCGAGGGTAGTGGACGACCAATACCGCGACGCGGTCGCGTAGCCCGTATTGAGAAAAAAATCAATATTGATTGCAGGGGAATACCGCGTGTAATCTACCAGGCTTCGGAGTTCCTCTATCGTAGGCAAACGCCAGTCCATATATTCGCCCTGTGGTAATTCTTCGCAATGAGCCAGTGCATCTTTCCAAACCATTACATTGTCGGATATTTCATTCTGCCACATCAGGCCGGTGAAAGAGTCGGTCACTGTGCCATCTTCGTTGTTGACAAGCCCGCATCCGACATTCGACGAATTTTGAATTGTCTGATTTTCCTCTGCATCAAATAATCCAACACCCAAATTATCAAATGATCCAGACTGTTCTCCACCGCGAACCGCCCGGACGTAACGGCTGTACGACTTACTGCCAAAACCGCCGTCGCCGTAGTCAAAACTCACGTTCCACGCACCGTTGGTACTGTTGGCGCTGGTAGTAGATGACCAATGCTCCGACGCGGCCGTATTCGAAAAATACGTCGCATGGATTGTTGGCCCGGGATATGGAATGCTGTGGTCAACGATGGAGGCCAGCTCATTGATGGTCGGCAGCCGCCAGTCCCTGTGTCCGCCATAGTTGGCATCGTTCAATGCCTTGATAAAATCTTCCGTATCCGTTTCCTCTCCCGGTGTTCCGGCATTTCCACCGTTGGTCTCCGGGTTGCTGTCGTACCAGGTGTAGGTATTGTCGGCATCATGGGGATCCGTGTAATTTGTTACACCATCCTTGCCGGTTTTCATCTCCCAGATCAAGCCGGTGACATTGTCCCGGGTCATGATCCATTCCGGATATGTGGCATCGACCCCCAGCTCGATGCCATTGTAACCCAGTTTGGTATATGACGGGGTATTGATGGTATAACAGCCGTCCTGTCCATAAAATTCCTGACCTTCTGTCGGACAGGTAATTTCACCCGAATCATTGTAGCATTTTATCTGACCGGTATCGGGTATTCGGCCGGTTGGAACAATGGTGGATGCTCCCACCTCCTGATTGATCGAATCAACGAGCAGGTGATTTTGCACAAAAGCGTTCGCATCGTTATGGTAGGAAACGAGTACACTTATAAAAGCCACAACAAGAAACCGAAAAATGTTTTGCATAAATCCTCCTGCCAGGGTGCGAAAATCAACTTTGTGAAAAACTGGCCTATTCGGATATAATCGATTCAGATTCCATGAGTCAGAGGTCGAAGCTCAGTCTCATCCATAGTCTCTGGTGGATTTTTTCCGCATAAAACCCGTCTTGATTTTTGGGCCAGATTATTGTGAGAACAATGTGCATAAAACCTGATGCTACTGAGTGTCATATTATTTGCAATGATTCCATAAAAAATCGGAACATCCTGAAATGGTGGTTGTCATGTTGGTGGGGCAATGCTGCCAACCGGAAAAAGTGCTGGAAATCATCCTGAGGCGGAATGGAACATGGAGATCAATAGGGCAAGGCAATGGCGGGGTATATCGGATGTCAGAATATATCGCATTTTGGGATATATGTGATGGTGCCAACAAGACAGACTCCTTGATATGCATTTTTAGATCTGGCATTTGGAGGCATAATGGTTTTGTCTCATCCTTGTCGCTCATCCAAACACATAATCAAAAAATCAATAGCCATGATTTCGGGGTTCATTTCCAGTACATCATGATAGATTGTCTGTCAATAAAATTGTTTTAGTAACTGATTGATATCATCCAAAATATTTAGATAAATCATATCAAAAATACACCCGGTTCCAATTGGGTGCAATCCCATTTAGTGGCAAAGTAATATGCCGTTCCGGTTTAGTCTGAACAGGTTCTTTACCATATTGTTCCATCTGCCGCAAAGCAACGTACTTCTCAGGAAGAGCATGACCTCTGCGG